>NZ_AP025281.1:0-306373 GCF_024347195.1 Aliamphritea hakodatensis | reverse complement strand
GCCTGTGGGTGGTCAGCCTGGGGACGGTGTTTTCACTGAATATCTGGAACAGCCCGGTGTTCTTCGGCAAAACCTTCTTCGACGCGCTGGATTATGTCACGGCAAACGTCTTTATGAGCATCGGTGCCATCGCAACGGCGGTGTTCTGCGGCTATGTCCTGAAACGGCCACAACTGGACGCCATGTTCAGCACGGATCCACAGGCGATCCCGGTCTTCCGTTTCTTTATTCGCTATGTGGTGCCGGCATTTGTTGCGGTACTGGTCATCGCCGCCCTCTGATTTTTTACTCTCTGGAATACCCTATATGACTATTGAAACCGCCAGCATTGGCATCCTCTACAACGCTGTCGATAAACTCGCCGACGGCTACCGCCATCTGCCAGCCCATAACACCGAATACGACCAGCACCGGGCAGAAGAGATCCTCCTGCAGGTCGCTGAAAAGATGTGGGATAACTACCCTTACCCCCATCCGCAGTATGCCGGACAGATGCTCAAGCCACCGCACCCGGTGGCCCGCATGGCTTACATGCTGGCCACCTGGATCAATCCGAATAACCATGCGCTGGATGGCGGCAAAGCCAGTTCCGCCATGGAAAAAGAAGCGGTTGCCAAAATTGCCACCATGTACGGCTGGGATAACTACCTCGGCCATCTGACCGGTGGCGGCACCCTGGCCAATCTGGAAGCATTGTGGGTGGCAAATCACATGCATCCGGGCAAAACCGTACTGGCTTCGTCTCAGGCCCACTACACCCACAACCGGATCTGCGGCGTGCTGCAGATCCCGTTCGAAGCCGTGGCGGTGGATGATCAGGCACGGATGGGTCTGAGTGATCTGGAGTCTAAACTGCAACAGCTGGACGTCGGGACGGTGGTTGTCACTCTGGGCACCACCGGCGTCGGCTCGGTGGACCCGTTACCGGATATTCTCAGGCTGCAGGAAAAGTACGGCTTCCGGGTTCATATCGATTCGGCTTACGGCGGCTACTATACACTGGCGGATAATCTCAGCCCTCAGGTACGGGCCGCTTACGATGCTATCCGTCAGGCGGATTCAGTGGTGGTCGATCCCCACAAACACGGCCTGCAGCCCTATGGTTGCGGCTGTGTGCTGTTCCGCGATCCGCAGGTAGGCCAGTATTACAAACATGACTCGCCCTATACCTACTTCAGCTCGGATGAGCTGCATCTGGGGGAAATCAGCCTTGAGTGCAGCCGCGCCGGGGCATCGGCAGTGGCGCTGTGGGCCACGCTGGAAATGTTCCCACTGGAACCTAAGGGGGAATTTGCCACCGACCTGAGCCGCTGTCGGGATGCCGCCCTGAAGCTGCACGCCCGTCTGAGCACAGATAACCGGTTCATCACCCCGCTGGACCCGGATCTGGACATCGTAATCTGGGCGCCGAAAGCCGCCAGCACCCGTGAAATTTCCCGGCTGTCACAGCTGACCTTTGAACGGGCTGAAGCACAGGATCTGTATCTGGCTACTTTCAGCTATCCGTCACAGCTGATTAAAAAGGCATTCCCTGAGGTACAGGTGGATTCCGATTACACCACCTGTGTGCGTTCCTGCCTGATGAAGCCGGAACATGCCGCCTGGGGTGACCGGATCTGGCAGATACTGGATCAGATTCAGAGCTCGCTGGCATAAAAAAACCGCCTGAGGGGTGAAGTCAGGCGGTAAAAAGGCAGCGGTGTGCATAAACCGCTGCCGGAGCCAGTCCGGATAATCCCTGTTGAGCGATCGTCAGGAGTTATCCGGCTGCAAGGCACTCTTCATCAGAGTATCCGGTACCGGGTCAGCCATTACTGGGCAGCGATCACCGAAAACTCCACCAGTAATTCAGGGCGGGCCATACGGGCTTCAACACAGGCACGGGCCGGTTTTTCAAAACCTGCCACCCAGGCATCCCATACCGCATTCATAGCCGCAAAATCTTTCATATCACGGACATAAATGGTCACCGACAGCAGCTTATTGCGGTCGCTGCCATTTTCGGTCAGCAGGGCATCAACCTTATCCAGACAACGCTGCGTCTGTTCGGTGATATCCCACTCCGGCGCACTGGCCGTCTGACCACACAGGTACAGGGTGCCGTTATGCTTAACAACCTTGCTCATGCGGTCGTTGGATTCAATACGTTCAATGGTCATCAGAAAACCTCGTTTACAGGATGGCACTTACAACGCCATCACCGGTTACAGTTAAATCGTTACAGCCTTACAGCACTTTGCGTTCAAAACGGTCAACCCGGAACGCGCTGAGATCAAACTCACTGCGGCCGGTGGTCACCAGATCCGCCAGCACTTCACCGATCACCGGCCCCAGCTGGAAGCCGTGGGCGGAAAAACCGAACGCATGAAAGGCATTGGGGCTGTTCACACTGGCGCTGATCACCGGCAGGTTATCCGGCATATAGGCTTCCAGCCCGGCCCACATCCGGTTCACAGTGGCAGTACGCATAATCGGGAAGAAATCCACCGCATTGCTGGCCCCCACCGCCAGTTTGGCGTAATCCAGCCGGGTGGTATTACGGGCACGGTCGGCAAAGCCTTTGGCGCCCCCGCCGATCAGGACAGTGCCGTTCTCAAATTGTTTAAAGGAAAGCGGCCGGCTCACCGCCCCCACGACAGGCGTGGCAAAATGTGGCATCCGGGTGGTAATCATCAGCATCGGCGCGCTGTAGGTCATGGGGCAGTTATCCCCCATCATGACGGCAATCTGGTCCGCCCAGGCACCGGCACAGTTCACCAGATACTCAGCTTCATAGCGGCCGCTGGCGGTTTCCACCAGCCAGTTGTTGCCGATCCGGCGCAACCGTTGTACCTGCTGGCCTTCAGCGAATTCAGCGCCGGCTCTGGCAGCGGCCTGCCGAAAGGCAAATACCGATTTATACGGAATGGCATAGCCGTCGGTTTCTGAAACAACGCCGCCAACACAGTAGTCCGCCACGTGGGGTAAACGCTCACGCAGCTCTTGCTGATCAATCATTGTTTCGTGGAAGTATCCCTGCCCGTGCATCAGCGCCTGACGCTTCTGCAGGGTTTGCATATCCGCTTCATCAGCAGCGATATTGATCAGGCTGCGGCGACGGAATCCGGTATCGCCGTCCAGCTCATCGTCCAGCGTTTGCCAGCGCTGCATTGCTACCTTACTCAGGGGAACCTCGGCGATATCCCGGCCCAGCAGACGCACCCCGCCGGCATTCACGCCGGAGGCGTGGCGGGCAACCCGGTCTTTTTCCAGAACGATGACATCCACACCGCGCTTCGCCAGCTGATATGCAGTGGAACAGCCCTGAATACCGCCACCGATAATAATGACACTGGCTTTCTGACGGTTACCGGCAATCGCATTCATGACTTCACCTCCACAGCAGACGCCTGCCGATGCGGCTGAAACCTGGCCAGCTCAGTCAGATTGATTAAGCGCATGGGGGAGCGCAGCCGGTAATAGCCAACCGCTTCAACCTCACACCCCTGCCACTGGGCCAGTAATTCACTCACGGTATGGCCACACTGACGCCCCTGACAAGGCCCCATACCGCAGCGGGTCAGGCCTTTAAGTTCATCCGGTAACCGTGCCCCCTGATCGAATGCGGCTTTCAGCTGGCCGCGGGTCTGTTCTTCACAGCGGCACACCATCGTCTCCTGCTGCTCAGGTTTGCGCAGCGCATCCGCCGGTTTATACAAACGGTCAATAAAACGGCGTAAACCCTGATAGCGCTGTAACTTTTGCTGTAACGGCCGGCTGTGATTTTCTGCATTTTCAGGTGATATCAGCCCTAAGCGGACCAGTTGCTGCCAGGCCACCAACTGGCCGGACAGGGCCGCCGCATCGGCACCAATGATGCCGCTGCCATCACCGGCCACGGCGATATGCGCGACCGATGTCTGTCCCCAGCTGTTCAGCCGTGGCTGCCAGCTAAGCTGTTCCCGGTTCCAGACATGCTCAACGCCGGTTGCCCGGGTCATGTTCAGGTTGGGAATCACCCCCTGATGCAGGAAAATATGGGCAGCATCCAGTGAATGACTCTCACCTTTGGCGGTAAAACTCAGCCCTTCGGCCTGTTGTTCCCCGCGGATGCTAAGATCTTCCGCATACTTATACACAGGCACACCGGCCCGGCGGATCTCATTCAGCAAACCGATGCCCTTGGTGAGAACGTCCGTATGCCCCAGCGCGCCGGGCAGCAAACTCGCCGCTGCCAGATAGTTTTGCTTAGGTGTGGTATCCACCAGCGCTTTGACCTTCACACCTAAGCGTAAATACTGGGCCACAATCAGATACAGCAGCGGGCCACTGCCGGCGAACACTGCACCATCCCGCACTAATCCGTCGGACTTGAGCATGACCTGTGCACTGCCAGCCGTCATCACGCCCGGCAAATGCCAGCCGGGAATAGGAAACGGCCGCTCCATCGCCCCGACACTGATCACCACTTCCCGGGCGGTCAGGCTGGCGGAAGCGCCGGCCTGAGAGAATAAAATTTCACCGTTATCCCCCACATGCCAGACATTCGCTGCGGTAATTTTTTCCGCGCGGCAGGCATTAAACTGCTCAACCAGAGCGGCACCTTTGGTGTAATCTTCACCCAGCAGATCAGTATTCTTCAGCGGGCTGTCGGTGACATTGCGGTAAATCTGCCCACCGGCCCGGGGCTTATCATCCAGCACCACGACTCTGGCACCGGCTGCACTGGCGGTAATCGCCGCAGACATACCGGCAGGGCCTGCGCCGATCACGGCGATATCGTAACTGTCAGTCATGGGCGGCGTCCTGATCAGCTGAAAGTTCATAATACTGGCCGGCCGGCACCGCCTGACTGGCTTCGGTAATCGCCTGACAGCGCACATCCATACCCGGATATACCCGTTGCATACAGGCCTGCTGGTTCGGTAAACCGTCGATTTCCACGAGACATTCAAAGCAGGCACCCATGGCACAGTAAGCAGAGCGGGGCTGCTGTGATACCGGTGATAAACGGGTGGTGGTCTCACCGCTGACAGCCATTGCCGCCCAGACCGAACTGTTAGCCGGTACTGTGACTTTGCGGTCATTGATCATGATGCACACCTGTTGTTGATTCTTATCCGGTGTGTCATCGGCTAGATAACGAAACATAGGCTTCCTTGTTGGCGGCTACATCCCCGCCCATAGAACTGCAGACAGAAAACTTTGCCGGTGGCTGAAACAGCGGAACATCAGCCACCGGCCAAAACGCTCTGGCGAAAAAAAACCGGCCGGGTAAAACCCTCCCCCGGCCGGTTGGGAGGCGGTATACACACCTCCCAGGGCCTGTAAAAACGCTTTACTTGGCGATCTGGTCCAGAACGTTCTGACCCCAGTCAGCGCCGACGTCTTCAAGAATTTTTGGCCATACTTCCGCACGAACCTTAGCCGCCGCAGCCGCCAGTTCTTCATTGCTCAGATCAACAATGGTTGCACCGTTGTCTGCCAGTTTCTGCTCGTAAGCCGCCTGATCCGCTTCAGCGTTTTCCCAGCGCTTGGATTCGAATGCCAGTGCTTGCTGTTGCAGCGCTTCACGGTCTTCCGCATCCATGTCGGCCAGGGTTTCGGAGTTGATGATCATGTACCACACTTCAAAGTGAGTATTTACTGGCACGTAAGTCTTGGTTACGTCACGGAAAGACGCGTAGTAACCTTCCGCACCGGAACCGACCACTCCGTCAACAACGCCGGTCTGTACCGCAGTAAAAGCTTCAGAGAACGGGATTGGTGAGCTGATGTAACCCAGCGCATCAGAGGTCAGCTGGAAGCTCTTGATACCCGGTACACGTACCTTGATACCCTTATCAACACTTGGATCACCCGGAGACACCGCATCACGGTTCAGGGCAACGCCGCCGAAGTACACCGGATACGCCGCCAGCATGGTGATGTCCTGCTTGGCGTACAGTGCTTTCATCGCAGAGTGGATCGCACCGCCCGGGCCATAGATGTCTTTCGCCTGTGCCCAGTTTTCAGCCACATACGGGAAAGCGCTGATCTGCATCTTACGCTCAGCAGCGGTTGCCGCCGGCTGTACCGCCATGTCGATTGCACCAACAGAGATACGCTCCTGTACGGTGGTGTAGTCACCCAGCGCGCTGGCCGCAAAGATTTTCACCTTCACATCGCCTTCAGTGGCAGCATCTACCTTAGATGCGAAATCTTTCAGCTCGTTATCAATGATCGCGCCCTGTGGGCGGATATGGCTGATCTTCAGGGTGGCGGCTTCAGCCACCGCGGTTA
Organism: Aliamphritea hakodatensis; assembly: GCF_024347195.1. Taxonomy (NCBI): domain Bacteria; kingdom Pseudomonadati; phylum Pseudomonadota; class Gammaproteobacteria; order Oceanospirillales; family Oceanospirillaceae; genus Aliamphritea; species Aliamphritea hakodatensis. The sequence goes on along the minus strand of NZ_AP025281.1, from coordinate 300,112 downwards.
AGCCCAGTGAGCCGGCCAGCACCGCAGCGCTGACGTACTTGGTCAGAGTATTCAGTTTCATGTTTATAGCCTCATTTGTTTTTATTACAGGTTTCACACACAGACGGACCGGGCAGCAGCCGCTGCCCGAAAATCATGCAGTTTTAATAGCCAAAGAAACGTGGCAGGAAGAGTGACAGATCGCCCCAGAAAGAGGTCAGGAAGACCACCGGCAGGTAACCGGTCAGAATCAGGATCATCGCCGGACGGATCACCTTGGTGACCTTCACCTTACCCACCCGGGCACCCAGATACAGGATCGATGCGTACGGCGGTGTTACCCCGCCCATGGCAGTGTTCACGCCCATGATCGCCGCGAACTGAATCGGGCTGATACCGATAGCCGTCATCAGCGGTAACAGCAACGGTGCAATCAGAATGATCGCCGTGACATCGTTGACCACCATGCCCACCAGGAACAGCAGGATGTTAATCAGGATCAGCAGTACAGTAGTGTTATCGGTAATCGCAAAGATCGACTCCACCAGCGCCTGAGGAATACTTTCCAGCACGAACATCTGTGACAGAATCATACTGAACAGAATCATCAGCATGATCGCCCCCACAGAGGTAGACGCTTCTTTACAGGCCGACAGGAAGGTCTTGATGGTCAGGCCGCGGTAGATCCAGAAGCCCACCGGAATGGCGTAGATCACCGCCAGCGCAGCCGCTTCGGTCGGCGTCATGATGCCGCCGTAAATACCGCCCAGAATGATCACCGGCATCAGCAGTGCCGGAGTCGCTTTAAAACCACGGCCGGTGGCCTCCGCAACAAACGCTTTGCCTTTCGGCCGCGGCTCCAGAACCAGCGGGAATTTTCGCGCCAGCCAGACGTTTACCACCGAAAAGTTAGTCATGATCAGCAGACCCGGGCCCAGGGTTGCCAGGAAGCAGGCCAGAATCGAGGTATCCGTTACCCAGCCATAGACAATCATGGTGACACTTGGCGGAATCAGCAGCCCCAGCAGGGAAGCGTTGGCGATCAGTGCCGTGGCATACTCACGGGGATAGCCCTGCTTCTCCATTTCCGGAATCAGCAGCGGGCCGATAGCCGCCACGCCGGTCAGACCCGAGCCGGAGATCGCGCCAATCAGCGCACAGCTGATGGTGGCAACCACCCCCAGACCGCCGCGCAGATGGCCCACAAAAATATTCACAAAACGCAGTAAACTCGCCGCTATGCCACTGACACTCATTATGGTGCCGGCCAGTACAAATAGCGGAATGGCCAGCAGTACAGGGTTACCCAGCTGCTGGAAACCCCACAGCATGTTGCCCTTCATTACCACGTCGCCGAGGAAGTACATCACCATCAGACCGCCGCCAAAACAGTACGGCAGGGGTACACCTAAGGTAAGCAGGATGACCAGTAAGGCTACTGCGATTAACGCGACTTCAATCATGACTGAGACTCCTGAGCAGGGCTGCCACCTGAATCTTCATCACTCAGGCTGCGAATGTGTTTCACCAGATGCACCAGGGTGTAGAGCATCATCAGTACCAGCCCGGTAAACAGGGCGATATCCACATAGAAAGTTGGAATGTAGAGGGTCGGGCTTTCTTTCCAGACCCGCAGGGAATACTTGGTGAAATCCCAGGCCCAGTAGGTCAGCCAGCAGCCAACCGTCAGGCTGATCACTTCACCCAGAATGGCCAGAATGGTGAACTGACGGGGGGTCTTAAGAAAAATTTCCAGCACATTGGCGCGGATATGGGTGTTCTCCCGGGAAGCATTCACAGCTCCCAGTACATACAGCCACAGGGTGGGATAAAGCAGGCTCTCTTCAAGCCCCATCACCGGAATTTCCAGTACGTAACGGGTAATAACCTGGACAAACTGTCCGATGGCTACCAGACATATCAACCCGGTCAGTAGCAAGCTGACGAATCGATTCATGGGCGGGTTCCTCACAACGCTGCATGTACCCGGGGATGGTTTCAGATCAGGTTTTCGGTCCTGAATCACTGAAGTGGTCACGCAGCAGATTTATAGTTATTCGTGAGGAAATACTGGCGAGAGCAACCCATAAAATCAAAACGATAATATTGATTACTCTATAGATTTTTTTTATGCTTTATTGATTACCCCTTAACTTTCAAGCGGTTTAAGCAGCACGCTTTTTACTCTTCAGGTACAGGTAACCCCGATGAACCTCAGTATTCGCCAACTTCAGGCCTTTCGTGAAGTCATGCGTACCGGCTCCATTTCAGAAGCAGCCCGGGTATTGAACCGTACCCAGCCGGCGGTCAGTTCGATGATTGCCAGCCTGGAAGAAGAACTGGGTATCCAGCTGTTTGAACGGCAGCGGGGCCGGCTGATCCGTCAGCCCGAGGCGGTATATTTCTTTGAAGAAACCGAAGCCATTCTGGAACGGCTGCAGCAGTCTGCCCGTACCATGAAAGAAATTGCCTCCCTGAAAGAAGGCCGGCTACGGATCGCCTGTATGCCTGCGTCATCACAGTTCATCATGCCCCGGCTGGTCGCGGACTTCATCCGCGATAAACCGAAGGTAAAAGTATCCATGATGATGCGGGCATCTGCGGTGATTGAAGAATGGATCGCCTCGCAGCAGTATGACGTTGGCCTGGCGGAGACCCCGCCCCCCAATGCCGCGCTGGCGGTGGAGACTTTTGAACTGCCCTGTGTCTGTGCCATGCCGAAAGATGATCCGCTGGCCAGCCGGGAATATATCCAGCCCCGTGACATCGCCGACCAGCCACTGGCGGTATTACAGGAAGACCACCCTAATCTGATCGCTACCCGGCAGGCGTTTAAAGCCGCCAAAGCAGGCTTTAACCCCCGTTTTGAACTGCGTAACTTTCAGCCCGCCCTGACGCTGGTTGAAGAAGGTCTGTGTTACACCATCTGTGACCCGATGACCGCCAGCAGTTATTTTGATTACCGCGAAGCAGAATCGAAGCTGGTATTCCGGCCATTCCTGCCGGTGGTGCCACTGTCGGTGTCCATCCTGCAACCGGCGCACCGTCCGGCATCACAGCTGGCTGCTGCCTTCATTGATATACTGCGGCAGGACATGGCGCGTATCGCCCGGCAGTTTCAGAACTGATCAGGCACGACTGATCAGCATTCATCACTGCCCCTGCCGGACAGTGATGAACACCAACAGCACCGGCGCTTCCAGTGTTACTGTGCTTTTTTCGCCTGCAGGAATTCTTTGAATTTCGCCCGGCGTTCTTTCGCAGTGGCTTCATACGCCTGATACTGGTCATCATCCAGAATGGCTTTGAGTTCAGTTTTACGTTGCTCGCCGATATCCCGCAGCGCCTTGAATTGCTGTCGGCGGGTATCTGTTCCGTTCGCTTTCAGCTCTGACAACTGACTGAAGCTTTGCTGATTCAGCTGATGGATCTGATCGGCCTGTGCATCACTCAGGGACAACTGCTCGGTCATAGCATCGGTAATTTCCTGAATACGCGGATCATTGGCATCAAACGCCTGCACGTTAAGGCTCAGGCCCAGCGTCAGCATGGCCGTGCACAGAATGGCTTTAAACATCGGTAAATACTCCTTAATAAAAACAGATTAACGGCATGTCACAGCATTACCAGAAGCATCGCTGCAACTTTGAGTCCGGGTTACCTGCCCGTCCGCAACGCTGACTTCGGCGTTATAACTTTTGCCGTTACGGGTTTCGCCGCTAATGGTACGGCTGGCACTGAGAGTGCCGTCGGCGTCCCGGCTCAGTTGCTTCTGGCTGTTATAGTGCGCCCCGCCAGCACCGTTAATGCCGGTGGTAACCGTTTTAGAGGCGCTGCCATCCTCCAACCGTTTTACCTTACTGACCTGATAAGCCTTGCCACCGTTACTGCCCTCTGCAGCCCGGGTATAACGGCGGGAACTGTTGCCCTGAGTATCCCGACGCACAGCACTGCGCTGATAGCTCTTCCCCACTTCAGAAGTGACGACCCGCTTACGTACCACACTGTCTGCCAGTACCGTTTCACTCAGCATCACTGTGCTCAGTAATAACACTAAACTATATGTTTTATTCAGCCGCATATTCATCTCCTCAACATTTGCAGCCATTATAAAAAGCGCCTTTTACAAACACCGTCAGGCCCGTGTAAAACTTGTGTAAAGTTTATGTAAAGCTGCTTTTCATCCCACTGACAATCAGGAAAACTGACCACCATGAGCAATATACGTAACATACTGATCGTCGAAGATGACCCTGAAGCCAGCCGGATGCTCGCGGAATATCTGAGCCTTGAGGGCTATACCACCCACCTGGCGGAAGATGGCCTTAGTGGCCTTGAGCAGGCATTTAACCTGCAACCTGACTTACTGATACTGGATATTATGCTGCCGGAAATGGATGGTCTGACCCTGCTGCGCCGTCTGCGGGAAACCTCCAATACTCCGGTGCTGATGCTGTCTGCCCGGCGCGATGATATTGATAAAGTGATGGGCCTTGAGTTCGGTGCTGATGATTATCTGGCTAAACCCTACAACCCCCAGGAACTGGTTGCCCGGATTCATGCCATTGACCGGCGCTGTGCCCAGCGCCAAACCGTCGCTACCCAGACCCTGAAACTGAATAACCTGAACCTTTCCTCCCTGCGTCAGGAAGTACTGATTGATCACCGGCCCGTGGAACTGACCCGTACGGAATTTCTGATCCTGCAACATTTACTGCAACATACGGAGCAGGCCGTCCGTAAACAGCAACTGTCGGTGGAAATACTGGGCCGCGAACTGGAAAGCTATGACCGCAGTCTGGATGTGCACGTCAGCAATCTGCGCAGAAAACTGCAACAAGCCGATATCAGCATCACCACCGTACGGGGCGTTGGCTACCGGCTGGAAGGACACTGATGGGACGCCTGTTCTGGAAAATTTTCTGCTGGTTTACCGCCACAGTTATCTGCCTGCTGGCCCTGCTCTTCAGCTTGCGGTTACTGGCACCGCCCGGGGATCTGAAGCCAGCGCGTCACCCGTTACAGAATGAACGGCTAAATGCTGTTGCCGCATTGCTGCATTACAGCGGCCCGGCGGCCGCCCGGGAATATCTGCAGCAGAGCAATTTTTCCCGGCCACGGCTGTGGGTACTTAACAGTCAGCAGAAGGACCTTCTGACCCGCCCGGTCCCCAACTTCATACTGCAATTGCCTGCTGAGAAACAACTGAAAAAAACAGTCCTCACACCGGAAGGACAGCACTATACGTTACTGATGTTTAAACCCGGTAAAGCCGTACCATCCCTGCTGCCGCAACTGCCTCCGGCGGAAGGGCGCCCGCCCCGCTATTTTCGCTGGCTGGTATTCATTGCCGTCGGCATACTGGCCAGTGCCTGGCTGGCCTGGTACCTCACCCGTCCGGTCCGGGTGCTTTCGCAGGCCACCCGGGCACTCAGCCGGGGCGAACCGCTGCATAAAATCCGCCCGAAGCTGGGCCGGCGCAAAGATGAACTGGTCAGCCTGGCAGATGATTTTGATCACATGGCCGGTGCACTGCAGCGCAAGCAGGACATGCTGGATCAGTTACTCAAAGATATCTCCCACGAATTACGTTCGCCCCTCACCCGGGTACGGCTGGCGCTGGGATTGCTTGAAAAACAGCAGCGGCCGATCGGAGAAACCGACAGTGAACAAATCAACCATGAACTGAACCGGCTGGATGATCTGATTGATCAGGTCCTTACCCTGACCCAGTTGGACAGCCGCCAGACACCCGCCCTGAACGACTATCTGAGCATTCCTGACCTGCTCACTCAGCTTGTGGATAAACTCAGTCTGGAAGCCCGGGCCAAAAACTGTCAGTTAGCGCTGCAATACGACGGTAATGAAGCAGTCATTCCTGCTAACCATGAACTGCTGTGGCGGGCACTGGAAAACGTTATCCGCAACGCCATCGCTCACACCCCGGAAGACACACAGGTAATCATCCGGGCCGTCACGGACTCTGCCTCAGGTACCTTCAGCATCACCGTGACCGACATGGGTGCCGGAGTGGAAGAAAGCCGCCTGGAAGATATCTTTAATCCCTTCGTACGGCTGGATAATGCCCGCCGCAGGGGTGGTTACGGCTTAGGCCTGGCGATTGCCCAGCGGGCCATTCAGCAACATAACGGTAGCATCAGTGCCCGTAATATTACCGGTGCCGGCCTGCAGATTGATATTCAGCTGCCGCTGACGGACTGATCATGCGGGCTGCCTGCCTCTGACTGACTGTCGGCTAACTCTATGCTGAGCCATTCCCGGAAGCGCTGTATCTGTGGATAATCTGCTTTCTCCGGCGGATAGACAAAATAATACCCCTGACCACTGTAGAACGAACCGGGAAACGGCTGTAACAGCCACTGGGAAGCCAGCTCATCCTGGATCAGCGACAGATCACTGATAGCAATGCCATGGCCCATGGAGGCCGCCCTTAAGGCCGCATCCATCGATTCAAACGCCAGCCCCTGATCCGGGTCCACCCCCTCTGCCTCATTGGCCTGCAGCCAGACCCGCCAGTCCCGGTGATCCGTGGACGGATGCAGCAGTGTATGGTGCTTCAGGTTCGCCAGATCCGTTAACGGATATTCGGTCTTCATCAGCGCCTGGGAACACACCGGAATCAGTTGCTCCCTGAAGACCAGCTCCGCCTGCAGCCCAGGCCAGTTACCGTCGCCGTAAATAATGCCCGCATCAAAATACTCACGCTCAAAGCTGATACTGCCTGCCCGGGTCGTCAGGCGTACATGGGGATGGCTGCCATCTTCCTCAAACCGGTGCAGGCGGGGAATCAGCCACAACATGGCAAAGCCGGATGACACCAGCAAATTCAGATCATTGTGCTGTTTGGTGACTGCTTCAACTGTATTGGCAATGGCGTTAAACGACTGGGTCAGACCGGACAACATAGTAATTCCGGCATCCGTCAGATTCAGATGGCGGGTATTACGCTGGATCAGCAGCACCCCCAGATACTCTTCCAGATTCCGCACGTGCCGGCTCACGGCCCCCTGCGTGACACACAACTCATCCGCCGCACGGGTGAAACTCAGGTGCCGGGCGGTGGCTTCAAAGGCCCGTAAACTGTTCAGGGGCGGGATACGGCGCATAGTTCAGATCCTCGGTGAATGCTCGGAAAAATCCGGTATAGCCTTGCTACATAACACAGCAGAAAAAACAATAAATCAGCATTCTTCAGTTTTTGATAATAATTCTCAATACCCTGCAAACACTGCTATTCAGCACTATTTCTATCACAGTAGCACACAAACATTTATGACTTTACATCATAAATAGCATGAAGTTTCTTGCATACTCCCGGGGATTTTTCCGCGTTACGGTTAACAGCATCAAAGCGGTGAGCTTCTGCCACTGAATCTGACACCACATAACAATAAACAGCATGCTGTGTGAGGAAAAACCATGAGCGACGAAAAGCACCTCAAGTCCGATCAGGACGTTTTCATGAAAAATCTCTACTGGTGGGGTGTACCTACCCTGTTCGGCTGCCCGCACAATCCGGACGTGAATGCCTGCGACATTGCCCTTGTAGGCGTGCCGCACAGCACCGGTAACGGCACCACCGAGCGGGATCAGCATCTGGCCCCCAGAGCCGTGCGTAACGTTTCCGGCTCCTATCGCCGGGCCCACAACAAATTCAACATCGTGCCCTGGGATGAATGCAACATCCACGACCTCGGCGACGTGCTGATGCCCCGTGCCATGGTCAATGACGCTACCGTTATTGATATCGAAAACTACTACAAGGAACTGGATAACGCCGGAGTCCGCCCGGTCTCCGTTGGCGGCGACCACTCTATTACCGGCCCGATCCTGAAGGCGCTGGGCGGCCCGGATGCCAAACTCAGCGGTGGCCAGAAGATCGCCATGGTTCACTTCGATGCCCATACCGACACCATGGATCACCTGCCCCACTGGCTGGGTGCAGAACGTTCTGCCGCCCACTGGGGCAGCTATGTGGCCAAAGAAGGCCACGTAGACCCGGAACAAAGCATTCAGATCGGTATCCGCGGCCATACCCGTACCCTGACCTGGAAACGCACCAGTGACCGCCTGGGCTACCGCATGGTGGATATGGATGAATTCCGCGAAATAGGCATTCAGGGCACCGTTGATCTGCTCCGTGAGCGGGTCGGTGACATGCCCATTTACATCACCTTCGATCTGGACTGCCTGGACCCGTCCGTCGCACCGGCTGTCTCCAACCTTGAACCGGGCTGCTCCGGTTTCACCATGGATGAAGCGGTTGGCATCCTGCAGGGTATGCAGGGGCTGAACGTTATTGGCGCCGACGTGGTCTGCATGATTCCGTCCAAAGACAGCCCAAATCAGATCACCGCCTTTGCTTCTACCGCCATCATGTTTGAACAGATCAGCCTGATTGCTGACTCGGTTCGCCGTGAGCGGGAAGCCGCAAAGGACTGACCCCGCGCACACTCCTCCGCCGGCGGCTTAAGCCGCCGGCACCCGAAAACAACAATAACAGGAGGCAAATACGCAATGACAAGTGCAATAAACAGCCAGGCACAGGTAGCGGTTGAATGCCGCAACGTCTGGAAAATTTTTGGTGAGCGGGCAGCAGAAGCGCTGAACGCCGCCGTCAATGAAGGCCTGAGCAAAACAGAAATTGGCCAGCAGTATAACTGTGTAGTGGGGGTGGCAGACGCCAACTTCAGCGTTCATGAAGGGGAAATATTCTGCATCATGGGCCTGTCCGGCAGCGGCAAATCAACCCTTGTCCGCCACATTAACCGGCTGCTGGAACCCACCGCCGGCGCGATCCTGATCAACGATGAAGATGTCATGGCCAAAGATGACCTGGCCCTGCGTCAGTTACGGGCCAGCAAGATCGGCATGGTCTTTCAGAACAACGCTTTACTGCCACACCGCACCGTCCGGGATAACGTCGCTTTGCCGCTCGAAGTACAGGGGGTCAATAAACGGGAACGTTATCAGGTGGCCAAGCGGGTGCTGGGGCTGGTTGACCTGACCGGCTGGGAAGACAACTTCGCCCACGAACTGTCCGGCGGCATGCAACAGCGGGTCAATCTGGCCCGGGCCATGGCAGCCGACCCGGATATTCTGCTGATGGACGAACCCTTCAGTGCGCTGGACCCGCTGATCCGCCGGCAGTTGCAGGATCAGTTTATGGAGCTGTCCCGGGAGATGAAGAAAACCACCATTTTCATCACCCACGATCTGGATGAAGCCATCCGCATCGGCGACCGCATCGCCATCATGAAAGACGGCGTGATTGTACAGACCGGTACCCCGGAAGAAATTATTACCCACCCGGCTGATGACTATGTCGCCGATTTCATCGCCGGCATATCCCGCCTCAAGCTGGTCCACGCCGGCAGCATCATGCAGCCGCTGCAGGACTGGCTGAGCCGCCACCCGGAAACCGATATCAGCACCGCACCACGGGCACCGGAGAACACCGATCTGGATCAGCTAATCGATATTTCTGTGTCCGGTCAGGGAGCCGTCGTCATCACCGACGACGCCGGCAGCGACATCGGCGTCGTTGATAACAGCCGTTTATTACGCGGCATTCAGGGCGGCAAATAGGAGCGATACGCAATGAACAGTACCCACACCTCTGCGCTGCCCCCGGTCCGCGATGATCAGCCGGTCCGCACTGACCAGAGCAGCGGCAACGACAAAGAAACCAGTCTGGCCCGGGAGTTCGCCGGCCAGAACAGTGATTATTATGCCGAACAGTTTGAACAGCTTGGCAATGCCGCTAACTACCGTTTTACCTTCAACCTGTCTGCCGCCCTCTTCGGCCCGGTATGGCTGGCCGCCCGGGGATTATGGGCATGGTTCTGGCCATTTCTGATTGCCGAAGCGGTAATGGTTGTGCAGATCTGCCGGGGCCTGTTTGGCAACCTCGGAGCGGATCAGCTGGCCCGGGCAGAACGCCTGGCCGCCAAAGCAGAACAGCGCTTTCAGCAGGCCCGTGTCGCCATTGAGGAAGGCAGTATCAACGGCGAAATCCTGATGAACAGCGCCCAGTCATTTCAGGCCGGGGCGCTGAAAGCCGAACAGGCCGCAGCCGCGGCGGCAGCCGATGGTATCGGCATTACCATCGTTGGGCTGGTACTGCTGATTGCCATTAAAATCCTGCAGGGCAGCCTCGCAAATTGGCTGCTGGAACAGCGTTTTATGCAATGGCGGGCCGACCGCAGTATTCGCAGCGGCCTGAGCGCAATGAGTGTCGCCATGGGCGCGCTGATCATGGCGCTGGTGTATCCGCTGGCCGCCTACCGTTTCACCGCCACCGAACCGCCACAGTGGCTGTTGCTCTTCCCCGCCGACCGCAGCTGGCACAGCGGGCTGGCCAATTGGGTGGACGGTCTGTTCGGCTGGCTCACGCTGAATGGCGAAGGCCTGTTTGACGGCATCCGCGACGCTATCCGGATTCTGCTGGACGCCACCGAAGTGGTACTGGTGGATACCCCGTGGCCGATTGTCATGCTGGTCATCGTAGTACTGGCATGGCGGCTGGCCGGCCCGCGGGTCACCCTGTTCACCATTGGCGCGCTGGCCTATCTGGCCCTGTTCGGTTTTTGGGAAAAAAGCATGGCCACCGTTGCCCTGCTGGGGACCGCCAGTTTCATCTGTGTATTATTCGGTGTGCCGCTAGGCATCTGGTGTGCCAAGAACGAGCGGGTCTATGCCACCGTACGGCCAATTCTCGACTTCATGCAGACCATGCCTGCCTTCGTCTATCTGATCCCGGTTATCGCCTTCTTCGGTACCGGTAAACCGCCGGGGATCATTGCCACCATCATCTTCGGTATGCCACCGGTGGTCCGCCTGACCGCACTGGGCATGCAGGGTGTGCCGGATACCGTCCGGGAAGCGGCCACCGCGTTCGGTGCCAGCAAATGGTTCCTGCTGTTCAAAGTGGATATTCCGCTGGCCATGCCATCCATCATGGCGGGCATTAACCAAACCATTCTGATGTGTCTGTCGATGGTGGTCATCGCCTCGCTGATCGGTGCCAAGGGCCTTGGGGAAGATGTCCTCAGCGCACTGCAGTACGCCGCTCAGGGGCAAGGGGTGATCGCCGGTCTGGCCATTCTGGCCTGCGCCATGGTGCTCGACCGCATCATTCAGGGCAACCCGAATAAACGTAAAGCCAAATAAAAACACCGTGAGGAACCCGTAATGAAAAACAACAACAAACTGAACCAGGTACTCTCCGCCATTCTGCTGGCATCCGGTCTGTCTGTCGCCGGCGCTGCCCAGGCTGCAGATGTGGTTATCGGCGAACCGAACTGGCCGTCTGCCAAGGTTACCGCCTACGTGCTCAAAGAAGTCATTGAACAGGAACTGGGCATGGAAGCGGACATCTCGCCGGGCAACAACGCGGTTATCTTCAAAGCAATGGACAGTGGCAAAGGAGACATAGACGTTCACCCGGAAGCCTGGATGCCTAACCAGAAAAGCCTGATCGACAAATACACAGGTAAAGGCTCGGTGACCCTGAGCAACAAACCCTATGACGTGGTGCAGGGCTACTGTGTCACCAAAGAAACCGCCGACAAACACGGCATCAAGTCCGTCTTCGATCTGGCGGATGAAGATAACGCCCGCCTGTTCGACACCGACGGTGACGGCCGCGGCGAAGTCTGGATCGGTGCCACCGGCTGGGGCTCTACGCCGGTGGAAAAAATCCGCGCCCGGGATTACGGCTTTGCAGAATTCTTTGAACTGCAGGAGCTGGATGAAACCCTGGCATTGTCCAAGCTGGACACCGCCGTCAAGAAGCAGGAGCCTTTTGTCAGCTACTGCTATGCGCCGCATCACATCTTCAAACTTTACGATCTGGTGATGCTGGAAGAACCCAAATACGACGCCAGCAAGTGGACCATGGTTAAGCCCACCGATGACCCGGACTGGATGAGCAAATCCAGCGTCAGCACCGCCTGGGATAACGCCAATGTCCACGTTGCCTGGTCAACCTCACTGGATGACCGCGCGCCGGAAATTGCCCGCCTGCTGCAAAACGTAAAGCTGGAAAGTGCCGATATCAGCGCCTGGATCTATGCCATGGCGGTGGAGAAGAAAGACGCCGGCGAATACGCCCGGGCCTGGGTACAGAACAACCCGGAAAAAGTACAGAAATGGCTGGGCTTCTGATCAGCCTGTGACGGAAGGTGCAGCCGGTGCTGCACCCTCTCGCTGACCGCAGTAACTCTTGGTACCGGAAACATAGTGTTGGGCTATGTATTAGTACCCGGCCTGGCCCGATCCGACAGACGGTCAGGCCGTTTTTTACTGCCGGCACATCGGTTCAGACAATAAAAAACCCGGTTCAGCATTCACTGAACCGGGCTTTCTGTTTTCTTACAACTGCTTTTCTGATCAGCCTTTCAGATGACCCGCATGGAAACGCAGGTGCTCTTCAATGAAGCTGGCAATGAAGTAGTAGCTGTGGTCATACCCCGGCTGCATCCGCAGCTCAAAGTTCAGACCGCTGGACGCCACGGCTCCCACCAGATTTTCCGGCATCAGCTGTTCGTGCAGGAAGCCGTCATCGCCGCCCTGATCCACCAGCATCGGCGGGATTGAATCCGCCAGCTTAATCAGTTCGCAGGTGTCGTACTGACGCCATGCGGCAACGTCGTCACCCAGGTAGTTACTGAAGGCTTTCTGACCCCAGGGCGCATTCACCGGGTTAGTGATCGGGCTGAAGGCAGACGCTGAAACGAACATGCCCGGGTTACGCAGGCTGATCATCAGTGCACCGTGGCCACCCATAGAGTGACCACTGATGGCTTTCTTATCCGATACCGGGAATTCAGCCTCAACCAGCGCAGGCAGCTCATTCACCACATAGTCATACATGCGGTAGTGCTTATCCCACGGGGCCTGTGTTGCATTCACATAGAAACCCGCACCCAGACCGAAGTCATAGGCACCTTCCGGATCATCCGGCACATCTTCACCGCGGGGGCTGGTGTCCGGGGCAACTATGGCCACGCCCAGCTCTGCCGCCACCCGGTGGGCACCGGCTTTCTGCATGAAGTTTTCGTCGGTACAGGTCAGGCCTGACAGCCAGTACAGTACCGGTACCTTTTCACCGTCTTCTGCCTGCGGCGGCAGGTAGACAGCAAATCGCATCGCGCAGCCCAGTGTTTCAGACTGGTGGCTGTACTGACGGTGCCAGCCACCGAAGCTCCGTACCGAGCTGAGTGTTTCAATACTCATAATATTCTCCCGTTGAGGGAAAGATCCGCGTCCGGCGGATCTCCGTATTCTGATCAGAGCCTATTATAACAGGCTCCGCACACCCGCTTACTTATCGTATTCGATAACCGTACGGATGCTCTTACCTTCGTGCATCAGATCAAAGGCTTCATTGATGCGTTCCAGACCCATGCGGTGGGTAATGAAATCATCCAGGCTGAATTCGCCGGCCATATAACGGTCAACGTAACCCGGCAGCTCAGAACGGCCCTTAACGCCGCCGAAAGCAGACCCTTTCCATACCCGGCCGGTAACCAGCTGGAACGGACGGGTGCTGATTTCCTGACCTGCGCCGGCAACACCGATAATGACCGATTCACCCCAGCCCTTGTGGCAGCATTCCAGTGCAGAACGCATGGTATGGATATTACCGATACACTCAAAAGAATAGTCCACACCGCCTTCAGTCAGTTCAACAATCACTTCCTGAATTGGTTTGTCATAGTTCTTCGGGTTTACACAGTCAGTGGCACCCAGCTTAGTGGCCAGATCAAATTTGCTTTCGTTGATATCGATCGCAATGATGCGGCCGGCTTTCGCCATAGCAGCACCGATAATGGCAGACAGACCTACGCCGCCCAGACCGAATACGGCTACAGTCGCGCCTTCTTCAACCTTGGCAGTGTTCATCACTGCGCCCATACCTGTGGTCACACCGCAGCCCAGCAGGCAAACTTCATCCAGCGGTGCTTCTTTGTTTACCTTCGCCAGAGCGATTTCCGGCAGTACGGTGTACTCAGAGAAAGTAGAGGTACCCATGTAGTGGTAAATAGGCTGGCCGTCTTTAGAGAAACGGGTGGTGCCGTCCGGCATCAGGCCTTTACCCTGGGTTTCACGGATCTTCTGGCACAGGTTAGTCTTACCGGACGTACAGAACTTACACTCACCGCATTCAGGGGTGTACAGAGGAATGACGTGATCGCCAACCGCCACGCTGGTGACACCTTCACCAACCTGTTCAACGATACCGCCACCTTCGTGACCCAGAATCGCCGGGAAAATACCTTCAGGGTCTTCACCGGACAGGGTGAAAGCATCTGTGTGGCAAACACCGGTAGCCACGATTTTTACCAGGACTTCGCCAGCCTGTGGCGGCATTACATCAACTTCTTCAATGCTTAAAGGTTGACCCGGTCCCCAGGCAACAGCAGCTTTAGATTTAATCATTATTATCTCCGGCATGGTCTCGACCGCTGTCCGCCCTATCCTGACAACGGCATAAAAATTCTGAAAAATAGTACAGCTGGCGATATAAAAAACATCGCCAGAGCAACTATATAGATTAGCCGGGCATAAGTCATAAGCAAAAAACTTATACCCCTGTAAATGTCGCTGTGACACAAAAAAGCCGGCTCACTGTAACAGCAGAGCCGGCCATTTTTTAACACTCGACCGCGTTTACCGCCAGGCCACCCCGGGAGGTTTCCTTATACTTGTCCTGCATATCCATGCCGGTATCCCACATGGTCTTGATCACCTTATCCAGTGAGATGAAGTGTTCACCGTCACCGCGCAGGGCCAGCTGGGTTGCGTTAATCGCTTTAATCGCCGCGATTGCATTACGTTCAATGCAGGGCACCTGCACCAGACCACCGACAGGATCACAGGTCAGCCCCAGGTTATGCTCAAGGCCGATCTCGGCAGCGTTCTCAACCTGCTCCGGCGTACCGCCAAGCACTTCACACAGACCCGCTGCAGCCATGGCACAGGCAGAGCCCACTTCACCCTGACAGCCCACTTCCGCACCGGAAATTGAGGCGTTCTTCTTACACAGCGCACCAATAGCAGCCGCCGCCAACATGAACTCAACCACGTTGTCTTCTTCAACCTGATCGGTGTATTCCATATAGTACATCAGCACAGCCGGAATAATGCCAGCCGCGCCATTTGTCGGGGCGGTTACCATACGGCCACCGGCCGCGTTTTCTTCGTTCACCGCCAGTGCATAGAGGTTAACCCAGTCCATCGCACCCAGCGTGCTGCTGATAATATTGCTGCCCCGGGCTTCTTTCAGCGACTGATGCAGAGACGCTGCGCGGCGACGCACATTCAGACCGCCGGGCAGAATGCCTTCTTTGCGTAAGCCGTTATTGACGCAGTCGCGCATTGCCCGCCAGATATTTTTCAGGCCTTCGCGGGTTTCTTCTTCAGTGCGCCAGACTTTTTCGTTCTCCATCATCAGCTGGCTGATGCTGAAGTTATTCGCTTTACATAACTCAAGCAGTTCAACGGCGTTGTTGAATTCATACGGCAGCTCCACCTGTGGCACAAGGTGGGCATCGCTGCTGGCATGACTTTCATCAATGACAAAACCGCCACCGATTGAATAATACGTATTGCTGTACAGTTGTTCACCGCCGGCGCTGTAGGCACTCAGGCGCATGGCATTCGGGTGATACGGCAGATTTTCTTCCAGCAGCAGCATGTCCCGCTCCCAGATAAATTCGATATCGTATTTACCCAGCAGGTTCAGGCGACCGTCGCTTTTGATTAACTCAACTGTCGGATCAATAATCTCCGGATTGACCAATGCCGGCCGCTCACCCAGCAGGCCGATCACTACTGACTTATCGGTCCCGTGACCCACCCCGGTGGCACTCAGTGAACCGAACAGCTCGACCCTTACCTGGGCAACGTCTGCCGCCTGACCATGCTCCTGCAGATACTCGGCAAACTCTGCCGCCGCCAGCATCGGCCCTACTGTATGCGAGCTCGATGGCCCCACCCCAATTTTAAAAAGATCAAATACGCTGATTGACATAAGAACTCCGCAGCTCTCGCCTGCTACTGAGCCTGTATTACGATGCTTTGGCATGATCCTGTTTCAGGAAAGACGCATCTGCACACAGGCTAATTATTATTGTGACCGGCAATTATCAGGGTATCCGCCAACCGCCATGTGCCGGATTACGACAACATTTGTCCTGCAGGCGTTGCTGTCTGTGCATTGAGCAGATGGTGATTCTTTCTGACTATTAAGACGAAGGTATTAATAGATTTATTTTAGATAAAAACTATTAAACTTTTAGATTTAATTAATTTCTATTATTTAGAGCGCTGCGGCACTATAGCTCCATCGCTTCACAGGGAAGCCCAAACACTTACTACGTTTTATTAAGGGTTCTTAAGCAGGCTCTTAAGCAGACTCATAAAAGTTTTCAGGAGAAACACACAATGCTGAACAACCGCGAAGGTCAGAAAGTCCCACAGGTTACATTCCACACTCAGCAGGACAACCAGTGGAAAAACATCACTACTGATGATCTGTTTGCCGGTAAAAAAGTTGTTTTATTCGCTTTGCCGGGCGCTTTTACACCGACCTGTTCTTCAACCCACCTGCCACGTTACAACGAACTGGCCGGTGTCTTCGCTAAAGAGGGGGTCGACAGCATCATCTGTTTATCCGTCAACGATACCTTCGTTATGAACGCATGGCAGGCTGACCAGGACGCTGAAAATATCACCTTCATTCCTGACGGTAACGGTGATTTCAGCCGCGGCATGGACATGCTGGTCAGCAAAACAGACCTGGGCTTCGGTGACCGCAGCTGGCGTTACTCCATGCTGGTTGTCGACGGTGTGATCGAGAAGCAGTTTATCGAGCCAGACGTACCGGGCGACCCGTTCCAGGTGTCCGATGCCGATACTATGCTGGCACACCTGAACGCAGATGCAGAACAGCCTAAACGGGTCAGCATTCTGACCAAAGCCGGTTGCCCTCACTGTGTCCGTGCCAAAGCCTTACTGACCACACAGGGGCTGCCATACGAAGAGATCGAATTAGGCAGCATGGGCATTTCTTACAGCTCACTGGCAGCGATCACCGGCCGGGGTACCGCGCCACAGATCTTCATTGACGGTGAACACATCGGCGGTGCCGATGAACTGGAACAGTGGATCGCCGGCTAACCCGCCACTGATACAGACTCTTCCCAGCAAGGCGCGCTTGTTCCAGGCGCCCTTTCCGTTGGCGCGGCTCTCTTGCCGCGCCTTTTTTTGTCTGACTTTTAAGTCGATCTTTTAAGTCGACCTTTTAAGTCGATCTTTTTTGCGAGTCTTTGCTACTTGCTTTCCCAACTTACAAAGCCTTACACAGTCTTACACACTCTTTTCCCACTTCTTGATATCTTGCTGTCATTCACACAGACGCTTACCGCGATGTGTTTCACACGCTGATACTTTGAGAGAACCCTGTTTATGCACCTGATAAAAACCTGTGGATTTATTACTTTGCTAACCCTGAGTACCGCCAGCTACGCTGAACTGTCCTGTCGGGACCTGAATGACATGCGCCATGATGTATCCCAACTGGCAGACGACGTTGATGCCAGCGTTGGCTTCACCCGGGAAGAAGATGAATTTCTGGCGGAGGTCGTGGAAGCGGTGTATCTGGTAGCCGATACAGAAAGCAACCGGGTACTGCTACGGGCAGCCGGTAAAATGGAAAGCGCCTGGGAAAGAGAAGATGCTGTCGCTTACGTCGACGCGTTGGACCGGGTTACCGATGAAATAGACGATATTTACAATACAGAGTGCTGAAAACAGCATTCAGCACGTTAAACACTGGCAGTTTCCGCCCCCTGATCCCTATGACAGAATCTGCCAGTGTTCCTCAGTTTCTTTCAAACACCAGCCCGTATGAATCGTATATGGCATCAAACGTGCCGTCATCAAGCATGCTCTTCAAACTCACCGAAAGGCTCTGGCGAAGGGCTTCAGGATCGCTGATCTGTGCCCGGGGTGAAATGACAATGTGGAATTCCTTAGCAGGCCGCACCGGCTTATCCAGAAACTCTATCCGCCCCTGAAGATCCATTGTCAGTGCCACATAATCGATAATCTGAGCATGCCCGACAATGCCTTCCAGCCGCTCCAGATTGAGCATATTCAGCATCACCCTGAAGGACTTCAGCTCATACAGCTCAAAGTCTTTATGCTCAGCAGCCGTATCAAAATCCTGACTGATAACATTACTTTCCAGCTTGCCCAGCGAACGGCCATGCAGATCTTCAATGCCATTAAATTCAAATCTCTTGCCCGCCGGCACAGCCAGTTTATAAATACTCCAGCGAATTGGCTGATCCGGAAACAGCAACTGATCCAGCCGGGCAGGACTTTTGTACAAAGTCGTGATATCGATCCCGCCAGTCTGAATATCATGCTGCACCCGTTTCAGCGGCATCACCTGAATATCCAGTTCATAACCGGGCATCCGGGAGAATGCCTCCCTGACAATGTCGAAATCAGGTCCGTTCGGGGTGCCGTTTACCAGTGTCTGAAAGGGCGGAAAATCAAACCCCAACACTCCAAACACCACCTTCTGGGGGGCACCGGACGCTGCCTGTGCACACAGCAGTATCCAGCTAAACAGCAATCCCAGCCACTTACTTCTGTTCACAACTCCATCTCCGAGATCATTCAATCAGCGCCACGCATAAAACCTATCATTCAGAAAACCCCGGCAGCTGTAAAACCCTGACTACCCGTTTTGTGAACAGGTCTGTTCAAACCAACGGCTGTATGACCTGCGCAACCGCCAGCCCAAGAACATTATGCTGGTCCATATCCAGATGAATACCGTCCACTTTACTGGCATCCGTTACCGTACCGGCGTCCATAAAATGACAACTGTGTTCAGCAGCCACCTCACGCAGGGCCTCCGTCAGCCCCGGCCAGCGTTTTTCAGCGCCGTTAAACTTATGGGCAATGGCCCCTTTCGGCCGGATGATCGCCGGCGGCGCAATCACCAGGATTTCCGGTACCGGCATACCCGGTTCAATAGGTGCCTGACGGATAATGCCGATCAGCTTGGCAGTGCCCTGGGCAGACAGCCAGGCATTGTTATCATGGGTGCATTGGAAATCATTGTTGCCCAGCATCAGCACCACCATTTTCAGCGGGGCATGCATTTCCATAACCTGTGCCAGCCCTTCGCTGCCGTCCCGGCCATCCTTAAACGGATCTGGCCAGACCGTGCGCCGGCCATTGAGACAGTTTTCCAGTATCCGGATGTCCTGCCCGGCCTGCCGCAGTGCCATTTCACAGACACCCGGCCAGCGCTGTTCAAACGGTAAGCGACCGCGGGTATCCGGAATAATGCCCCAGCTCAGGCTGTCGGCGTATACAAGTATTTGCTGCATCGTATGCTTCCTTTCATTGTTATCGCCGCACATTAACAACCCTGACTTTTTTCTGCCAGTCACCGGGAACCGTCGCCCGGAAACAGGCTCAGACATAGCAGCTTAATACTTTGCCCCGGAAGTTTTGCACAGCTGCGCCAAGGGGGTAATATGAAGCTTTTCTGCAGGGATAAATCTGAGTGCAAACATCTGCTTACGCACGTATCAGCTACCTTCTCAGTGGCACAGTATTTTTGTTAGGTGCCTTTTCTACATTCAGTATCATGGCCGGCGATGCACTTGGCCGGGTGAATCTGCTGTACCTGCTGCTTCTGTTTGTCGCCTGGCCAGTATGCGCCATGCTGTTACTGTTGCTTTCCCCGTTACTGAAGCAACGGGCCTCCCTGACATTACAGCTGATCAACCTGCCCCTGTGGCCACCGGGCTGGCAACAACGGCTGCTGCAGCGTAAACATCAGGACGACTGGTCGCTGCAGGTATTTTATCTGGCCCAGAAGCTGGCTCTGAGCTTCAGCCTCGCCTGCAGTCTGGCGTTGATTTTCAGCCTGTTATTCAGCGATATTAATTTTGTCTGGCGCAGTACTCTGCTCAGTGCCGGGCAGATTTTTCCGGTATTAAAAAGCATTGCTTTGCCCTGGTGGTTTCTGGAAGCGGCGCAGCCCCTGCAAAGCCTGCTGGAACAAACCCGGGACTCCCGGCTCATAGCCCCCGCTGAAGATACCGCTTACGGCGCGTGGTGGCCTTTCCTGCTGATGGCCCAGCTGTGCTACGGGGTTCTGCCCCGGATGATCAGCCTTGGCTGGGCCCGCTATCGCCTGCAACACCTGAAGACCCAAAGACAGGCGCAGGTTGACGAAGCCCCCGCCAGCCTGAAAAATCCGCCACCGCAAACACCCGAGTTAACACCGGTTACAACGCCGGAACTGCCGCTGCCAGCCTACAACCTGCTGTACTGGAATGCTCTGCCGTCAGCATTACAAACGTCTTTGTATGAAGTGCTGGGCACCCCCGCACAAAGCTTTCAGGGGGGTGCCAGTGGCAGCCCGGAAGCGGAACAGCAGGCGCTGTCATCTTCGCTGCCGGTGGTTGTTATTACTGCCGCCTGGGAGCCACCCATGGGCGAACTGGCAGACTTACTGAAAAACGGACGGGGCTACTTACTGCCACTGGACTGGAACAGTGAAGCCGCCAGCTGGCTGCCGGTCAGCGATCATTATCTGGATGAATGGCGACGGTTTTGTAAGCCGTTATCCCGGTGGCAACTGATCCGTACGGAGAACTTATTATGATCCCGGCTTTCGCCGTCGTCGGCCATCCGAACAAAGGCAAATCATCGGTCGTTTCCACTCTGGCCAGAGATGACCGGGTCGCTGTATCCATGCAAAGCGGCACCACTCAGGTCTCAGAAAGCTTTGATATTCATCTGGGTGAAGCGCACTACAAACTGATCGATACCCCGGGGTTTCAGCGACCACGTAAAGTACTGGCCTGGCTTCAGCAACAGCCGGTCAGTGCTGATCAGCGTGCCGGGCGAATCCGGGCTTTTCTGCAGGACGCGCAGTGCCGCCAGCTGTTTCCGGATGAAACCGAGCTGCTGACACCCATCATGGCCGGTGCTGCCATTCTCTACGTTGTCGACAGTTCCCGCCCTTACAGCCCTGAATATGAAGCCGAAATGGAAATTCTGCGCTGGACCGGACAACCCAGCATGGCACTGATCAACCCCATTACCAGCCGGGCTTACGTCGACAACTGGCAACAGGCCCTGCAGCAATTCTTCCGCACCGTACGGATTTTTGATGCGGTCAAAGCCGGTCCCGATCAGCATATCGAGCTGCTGCAGGCCTTTGCACACCTGCACCAGCCCTGGTCTGACTCCCTCAGTTCACTGGTCAGTGCCGTGCAGGCGGAAATTCACCGGCAACAGTTACAGAGCTGTAAACTGGCGGCGCATCTGCTGGAAGATCTAGTGCGTTACCAACAACGCCAGAAAGTCCTGGACGAACAACAGGCAACATCTCTGCAGCCAGTTTTGCAGGCCGCTTACTACAGCTGGATGCGCCAACGGGAGCAGAAAGCCCACGACGAGCTGCAAGCCCTTTACCGGCATCATCAGTTACAGCGGGACAGCAGCGAACTGACCCTCAGCGATGATCTGTTTGATACCGAAAAATGGTATGCCTGGGGGCTTAACCGTAAACAACTGGCCGCCGTAGGGGGCATTGCCGGTGCCGCAGCCGGTGGCATGCTGGATCTGACGGTCGCTGGCAGCTCACTGCTGCTGGGCACACTGGGCGGCGGGGCAATCGGTTCGTCAGCCGCCTGGCTGGGGGCAAACAAACTGGCCCGGCAGAAACTCAAGGGCCTGCCACTGGGAGGCTTCGAAGCCCGAATAGGCCCGATGAAAAACCGCAATTTTCCCTATGTGGTGCTGGCGCGGTTTCTGTATATTTACAACCGTCTGAATCAGCGAAATCACGCCCGGCGGGACACCCTCAGCGTAGATGATGCGCAAGTAGGAAAACTGCTGGAGCAGCTGTCTAAACAGCAGCAAAAACCCATTTATAAAGCACTGGACCGACTCAGCCGGCAAAAGGATGTCACTGATCTGGCAGACATACTGTCGCCACTGTTCATCCCCAAGCACCCGGCGGATTAATGCAGCTGTATATGCTCGCTGATGTAATCAATAAAGCACCTCAGCCGGCTGTTCAGTGCATTATCTGAATAAAATACCGCATAAATCGG
Organism: Aliamphritea hakodatensis; assembly: GCF_024347195.1. NCBI lineage: Bacteria > Pseudomonadati > Pseudomonadota > Gammaproteobacteria > Oceanospirillales > Oceanospirillaceae > Aliamphritea > Aliamphritea hakodatensis. The sequence continues at coordinate 277,946 of NZ_AP025281.1, read as the reverse complement.
CACCGCTTGCTGCTCAGTCTCTGCTTCAAGTACCTGAACCAGGCTGCCAGCAGCCACTTCATCCTTCACCGTAAAGGATGAAAGGCAGGCGATGCCACAACCGTTGAGTGCCAGTTGTTTCAGGGTTTCACCATTATCAGCCAGAGTATCCGGTGTAATTTCAAGCGGCTCACCGGCCACTATAACCGGCCAGATATTCAGCCGGGCAGGCTTCACAAAGCCCAGGCAATCATGCGATCGCAATTCGTCAGGCGCACCGGGCACGCCCCGGGCCTGCAGATAGTCATCTGACGCATACAGTTTACGGTAACTTGTGCCGATTCTGCGGCACTTCAGGCTTGAGTCCTGAAGTTCACCGATGCGGATAGCCAGGTCAACCCGACGTTCAAGTAAATCAATATTCGATTCATTCGACTGTAAGGTCACCCGTACTTTCGGAAACTGACCGTTAAACCCCTTAATCAGCGGCCCCAGCGCATGTAAAGAAAAAGGCGTCGCGGCATCAACCACCAGCTCCCCTGCCGGCTCGCTGTCCTTTGCCCCTAAGAAATGTTCGATGTGCCGGGCATCAGACAGCATCTTCCGGGCATGGATTAACAGCCATTCGCCTTCCTGAGTGACATGAATTTTCCGGGTCGTCCGGTTAAACAGTGTCGTACTCAGTTTGTCTTCCAGTTTTTTAACCGTACGGCTCACCACCGAAGACGTAACCCCTAATACATCAGCCGCCCGGGTAAAACTGCCGCTGTTTACGGCAGCGACAAAGACTTCCAGCTCTTCCAGTTGTATTTTCAGCACCTGATCTACCCTTGTTACATACCCGCCAACTATTGCAAAAATAGCGATAATCTTTATCCATTAAAGCCATTAAAACACATATAGGTATTCACTAAAGTAGTCTTCGTCACATTATTAAACGAAGGAGGCTCTATGCCACGCGTCAATATACAGGCCGTTCAGCCTGATGCTTATGCAGCAATGTTTGGTCTGGAAAACTATCTGGCAGGTTCTGAAATCAGCCGGGAATTGCAGGAACTGGTACGGTTGCGGGCATCCCTGCTCAACCGGTGTTCGTTTTGCATTAATATGCACAGCAAAGCCGCCGCAGAAGCAGGTGCGGGACGCAACAAACTCAGGGCTCTGGAAGATTGGCAAAGCAGTGAACTGTTTAGCCAAAAAGAGCAAGCGGCGCTCACCCTGACCGACCTGTTAACACAGGTCGCCGCTCAGGGATTACCTGAACAGGCCTATCAGGCAGCTCAAACTCACTACTCGGATACAGAGATCGCCCAGTTGATCATGCTGATAGCCACCATTAATGCCTGGAACCGTCTGGGCATATCTATGGCTGAACACTGAGTATCTGCCGTCCGGCGGTTAACCGGGTTAACCGCTGACACATTCTTAACCTTTCTTAACTTTTCTTTTACGGCTTACGCAGCATAATCTCCATAACCGGCCAGACCGTATCCAGCAATACCGGCTGAGCAATGACGTTAGGGTGTAAACCGTCGGACTGCATCATTTTCGGGTCCAGCGCGACGTTTTCTAACAAAAACGGCACCCGGAAGGTTTTGTATTCCCGGGCCGCCTGCTCATACAATTTGAAGAAGTTTTCGGTGTAACGCGGTCCGTAATTAGGCGGCAGACGAACGCCCAGTAATAACACCCGGGCACCGCTTTCAGTAGCCGTTGCCATAAGTTTACGGAGGTTCTTTTCAATGACCTTAACATTACCGCCGCGTAAACCGTCATTGGCTCCCAGCTCCAGAACAATGTAGTCCGGCTGGTGCCTGTCCAGTAATACAGGCAGGCGGGTAAGCCCGCCGCTGAGCGTTTCGCCACTGATGCTGGCATTGACCACATCAACTTCGAAAAACTGCTCAGATAAGCGCTGTTGCAGCAAGGCTACCCAGCCCTGCTGTTGCTGCATACCATAAGCAGCAGATAAGCTGTCTCCCAGTACCAGCATAGTTTTGGCACTGGCGCTGCTGCTAAATATGACTAACAGAAACAGTAAACGGTAGAACTTCATGTCGATGCCATCCTCTTTTGCGATTGATGCCCGCCAGCTGGCAAAAACCTTTACCAGCAGTGAAGGTGCGATAACACTTTTTAACGCACTTGATTTACAAATAAAACAGGGCGAAAGGGTTGCCATTCTCGGCGCATCCGGCTCTGGCAAATCAACCTTACTCAGCCTGTTAGCCTGTCTGGATACCCCCAGTGCCGGTACCATCTCCCTGGCGGGTACCGATTTAAACACGCTGGATAACGAAGCAAAAGCCCGTTGGCGTGCCGAGCATATCAGTTTTGTGTTTCAGTCCTTTCATCTGCTCAACGAACTGACCGCCCTGGAAAATGTTCAGCTGCCGCTGGATATTCAGGGAGCCGCTGACAGCCAGCAACAGGCCGCCCACTGGCTGGAGCAGGTTGGCCTCGGCGCCCGCATGAATCACCTGCCGGCGCAACTGTCCGGCGGGGAACGTCAGCGGGTTGCAATTGCCCGGGCATTTGTCACCCGGCCCAGCCTGCTGTTTGCCGATGAACCCACCGGTAATCTGGACACCAAAACCGGCGAAAAGATCATTTCTCTGTTATTTGAGGTTAGCAAAGAAAGTGACTCAACCCTGATCCTGATCACCCATGACCCGCAGCTGGCGAACCGCTGCGACCGCCAGTTCCTTCTCGCTGAAGGCCAGCTAACCGAGCAGAACCTATGAGCCCGATCCGAACTCTTGCCTGGCGTCAGTTCCGCAGCCAGTGGCGACGCAGCGACTGGCTGACCCTGTTACTGGCCCTGTTTGTCATGACTTCACTGGTCACCCTGCTGACCACCACCAGCGACCGGATTTATTCCAGCCTGAGCCGTCAGGGGGCTGAACTGATGGGCGCGGATATGATCCTCAGCAGCAGCCGTCCGATTGAACTGGAACAGCGCACCGGGTCACTGGATCCGGCACTGCGGACCACCACCCTGACCCAGTTCATCAGCATGGCCGAGACCGACGAACAGAATGTCCTCAGTACCATCCGCGCCGTTACTGCGCCTTACCCGTTGCGGGGGCAAATCAATACCCAGCCGGCTGAGCACCCGGCCACCCCGGATATTAATACCGTCTGGGCTGAGCAGGCACTGCTGGACCGGCTGAACATACAACTGGGAGACAAAATTTATCTGGGCTACAGTGAATTTACCGTCAGCCACGTGCTGATCGACAGCCCGGTACAGGGCGGTGGTTTCTCCCGTTTTAACCCGCAAATTCTGATGCGCGCCGATCAGCTGGAAGCCACCGGCATTATGGCCCCGGGCAGCCGGGCCGGATTCCGGCTGATGATCGCCGGCCCGCAACCCCTGATCAATGAACTGGAAGCACAGTGGCAGGAAACACTGCCGGCCCATCAGCGTATTTTCAGTGCCAGTAAAGAGCGGGAGATTGACGGTAACGCCATGGGCAACGCCAACCAATATCTGAAACTCAGTGCACTGATGGCCATTCTGCTGGGCGCCGTTGCCATTCTGCTCAGCTTACAACGCTATGCCGCCGACCAGCATAACCGTTGTGCACTGTTGCTCAGCCTGGGACTGTCACCCCGCCAACTGGGCTGGCTGTACACGCTGCAGTTATTTGCCGGCTGGCTGTTTGCCGCGGTACTGGGCGCGCTGACTGGCTACCTGATGCATGAACTGCTGATCAGCCAGCTCAGCGAATTTATCCGTAATCCGGCCCCGCTGGCCATCAGCTCCGTCATTACCAGCCCGTTACTGGCGCTGGTCATTCTGTTTGCATTAGGCCTGCCGACACTCTTGCCGCTGGGCAAGGTAACCATTATGCAGATGATCCGCTCAGATTCAGCCCAGCGCACCAGCCGGTGGTTATATCTGCTCTGTACTGCCTTACTGATTCTGGTCATCAGCCTGTATATCGGTTCTGTCACCCTGCCACTGCTGGCCACCACTGGCCTGCTGATTCTCGGCTGGCTGGCCGGCACACTGGCCCAGAAGGCTCTGCTGTTCAGTGCCGCTGCAGCCAAACACAAACTGCGCTTAAGCGCACTGTTAACCCTGCGGCTGCGCCAGCAACGGCACTGGCACAAACTGCAGGCCGGTGTATTTTCTGTCTTACTGGCGATCATGGCCGTGCTGTTACTCACCCGCAATGAACTGCTGAATCAGTGGCAGGCTCAGCTACCGGTCGATGCCCCCAATAACGTGGTGCTGAATATCCAGCCATGGGAAGGTGAACGCTTTACCGACTGGCTGGATGACAATCAGATCAATGCCAATATCTATCCCATGGTGCGGGGCCGGTTAACGGAAATAAATCAGCAACCGACCGCCAGCGTGCTCAGTGAAGAACAACAGAAGCACCATGCGCTGCAACGGGAACTGAACCTGACCTGGCGCTCAGCGTTACCGGATCATAACAAAATTCTCAGTGGCAACTGGCACGGTGAAGAAGAAGGTATTTCCATTGAAGCGGAACTGGCTGATGAACTGGGCATCGTACTGGGTGATACCGTTGGCTTCAGCATTGCCGGCCAGACCCTCAGCGGCACGGTTACCAGTATCCGGGAAGTAAACTGGGACTCTTACCAGCCTACTTTTTATCTGATTTTTGCCCCGGGTATGCTGGACCAGTTGCCGGCCACCCTGATCACCAGCTTCCAGCTGAAACCGGAGCAAAAACACCTCAGTAACGCGCTGATCAAGGCCTTCCCCACGATCACGCTGATCGACATCGACCGGTTGATTGTCCGGGCACAGGGCATCATCGACAAACTCAGTGCCGCGGCCACCCTGATCATGCTGCTGACCCTGTTAAGCGGAGGCATCATGCTGGTGACGATTCTGCAGCAGGAACTGGCACAGCGCCGTTATGAAGGCGCCATGCTGCAAACCCTCGGGGCATCCGCCAAACAAACCCTGCAACTGGACCGGCTGGAATTTACCCTGCTGGGCCTGACCTGTGGTTCCATTGCAATCCTGATCGCCGAACTGTTGCTGGGGCTGATCAATGTTCTGGTGTTTGAACTGGATGTCACCCTGCATCCATGGATGTGGCTCAGTCTGCCGCTGATCGCTACCGCAATCTTTGCCGGTCTGGGCAGCCTGATTCGCGGTAATCTCAGCCTTACCGACAGCTATAACCTGCTGAAATCAGGTTAAGCGCTCGCCAAACCCACTGCAGTTATCCCGCAGAAATACCGGGATATCTGTAGTGGGTGGCTCGATCCCCAACTGGTAGAACACCCCTTCAATATGCCCGCGGTGATAAGACGTATGATTCACCACATGCTGGATCATCGCTGCCCGGGTCATATTGCCGGTGCCCCCACCGATAAACTCAAACTCTATGACTTCACAGGACTGCGCCCGGCTTAAATGGGTGACATAGTCCACAAACCACTCATCCAGTTCCGCCTGAAGAGTCCTGAGCTCTGCAAAGGAACAGGCCGGCGGATTTCGCACCTGATAATCATGAGCCCCGTCGGTCATATGCTGTTGCCAGACCACATCCATCGCATAAACATGATGCAGCAGGTTCAGAATACTGCCAAACAGCATAGGCCTTTGCCGTTCGGTTTCGCCTTCCGGAAGTCCGGCTACCGCCTGATAAAATACCCGGTTCGACCAGGCCATATAACGGCATAAGCCGTATAAATCTGTCAGCATAACAATCCCCGGCCTCAGCCACTTAACGGTCCTTTCAGTATAACCGCCACATACTCATCCGCCGACCGGCATCTTTGCTCTGCCATTTCATGACCGCCGCAGACTCACACGGCTGTTTGCAAAAACCCCCACCCAGATCAATGTTTTCTTATCAGCGCTCAGGCAATATGAATCGAAATCAGTCGTGTTAGCGTTGTTTTGACATTTTTTCCACACCGCCACTGAGAGACTGACTTTTAATTTTTTATCTGACGTATGTATGATCAGGATCAAAAGCCAATTAAAAAGCCTATTGCGAATCATTCTTGTTTCAATTAACCTTCCGCCTACTATTACGCATATCAATGCTACTCACAGGAAGAATAGAACAATGAAAAAGCTTTTCGCACCGGCCGCTCTGACGGTTGCAATGCTGGCTGCTGGTGGCCAGGCATTTGCTAAAGACGTATCTGCCCAGGCAGTTCTGGATAACTATGCAAACATTGCTCAGGCAAAGTATGAAGATTCTCTGAATACTGCAATGGACCTGCAGAGCAGCCTCGAAAAGCTGTTGGCTAACCCTTCTGATGCCACTCTGAAAGCTGCCCGTGAAGCCTGGATCGCTGCACGTGTACCTTACCAGCAGTCTGAAGTTTACCGTTTCGGCAACGCCATCGTTGATGACTGGGAAGGTAAAGTAAACGCATGGCCGCTGGATGAAGGCCTGATTGATTATGTTGACGCTTCAAGCTACGGCGAAGAGTCTGACGAAAACCCGGCTTACGCAGCGAACGTAATCGCTAACGCTAAGCTGAATGTTGGCGGCGTTGAAATCGACGCAACTGAAATTACACCGGCCCTGATTGCAGAACAGCTGCAGGAAGTAGACGGTGTTGAAGCCAACGTTGCTAGCGGCTACCACGCAATCGAATTCCTGCTGTGGGGCCAGGACCTGAACGGCAACGAAAAAGGTGCCGGTAACCGTCCAGCTACTGATTTTGATGTAAACAACTGCACCGGTGGTAACTGCGACCGTCGTCGTGACTACCTGCAGGCTGCAACCACTCTGATGATCTCTGATCTGAAAGAAATGGTCGCGAACTGGGAAGCCGATGGAGCTGCCCGTAAGGATCTGATGGCTAAGGGTGAAAAAGGCGGTCTGTCTACCATGCTGACCGGCATGGGTTCCCTGGCATACGGCGAACTGGCAGGTGAGCGCACCAAGCTGGGTCTGATGCTGCACGATCCGGAAGAAGAGCATGATTGCTTCTCTGATAACACTCACTGGTCTCACTTCTATGACGCGAAAGGCATCATGAACGTATACGAAGGGTCTTACACCCGCGTAAACGGTCAGGTGGTTTCCGGTCCTAGCCTGTCTGACCTGGTTGCTGCCAAGGCACCTGAGCTGGACAAAGAGATGCAGATGAAACTGAAGAAAACTCAGGATGCGATGCAGGTCATGGCTGACCGCGGTGAAGCCGGTGAAACCTTCGACGTACTGATCGGCGCAGGCAACACTGCTGGTAACCAGATCGTACAGGACGCTGTTGATGGCCTGGTTGATGAAACCAAGACCATTGAAAAGATCATCGGCGCACTGGATCTGGACGGAATCGAACTGGAAGGTTCGGACAGCCTGGACAACCCGTCTCTCGTATCAAACTAAAACCCGAAAGGCCTGCACTGTCAGGATGACAGTGCAGCACCTGTATAAGAGTGTGAATCATCAAACGATGTCTGATTCTCAATCCTTTGCAGGCTATCGCGGAAATAAACCGGTCAATGTTGTATTGACCGGTTTTTCTGTTTTATTAGCCTCTGCATTCTCAGTATCAGTGGCGGCCTCTGCACCTGCAAACAGTGCCCAGATGCCACCTGACTTTAGCCAGCCACAGGCCGGTGAACACTTGCCCGGCGGCAGTGCTTCCACCCGCAAAAAAGCCAGCCGTGATCTGTTCATGCAGCCTTCGGGCAATATGGCTTTTAACAAGAAACTCGATTTCAAACTGGGCAACGGCATCTTCCGCAAACTGTGGGTATCTTCTCCGTCATCCACTACCGCCAGCGACGGCCTGGGCCCGCTCTACAACGCCCGTTCATGCATGGGCTGCCACGTTCGTGACGGCCGTGGACACACGCCTACCGGCAACTGGCCGGATGATAACGCCATTTCCATGCTGATGCGCCTGAGCATTCCACCTCAGAATGAAGCCCAGCAAGCCCAGCTCAGCAGCGGTTATATGGGAGTGATTCCTGAGCCCACTTACGGCGGCCAGTTACAGGATTTCGCCGTCACCGGCATTAATGCCGAAGGCCGTATCCATACCACGTATACACCTGTGACCGTTACCCTGAACGGCGGTGAACAGGTTGAGTTGCGCAAGCCTGAGTACCGGGTCACCGACCTGAGTGCAGGCCCTCTGCATCCGGATACCATGCTCTCCGTCCGTATCGCCCCGCCAATGATTGGTCTGGGTCTGCTGGAAGCCATCAGTGAAGCAGACATTCTCAGTTGGTCGGACCCTGAAGACAGCGACAGTAACGGCATTTCCGGCCGGCCAAACATGGCCTGGAACCTGGTTGAAAACAAACCAACCCTGGGCCGCTACGGCTGGAAAGCCGGTAACCCGACGCTGGATCAGCAAAATAACGGCGCCTTTAATAACGACATCGGCATCTCAACACCTATGATGCCCGCCGCCTATGGCGACTGTACTGAAGCCCAGCAGATTTGCCGCGAACTGCCCGATGGTAACACCCCGGCTCAGGATAACGCCGAAGCTTCACAGCAAATGATCGACTGGCTACTGTTCTATACCCGTAATCTGGCCGTACCGGTTCGCCCGGATGCCGCTAAACCTGAAGTACTGGCCGGCAAGCAGGCATTTTTCGACAGCGGCTGTGCCGACTGTCACCGGCCAAATTACCGGACCACCGCCCGGGCAGATATGCCGGAGCAGTCGGAGCAGCTGATCTGGCCATACAGTGACCTGTTGCTGCATGACATGGGCGACGCTTTAGCCGATAATCGCCCGGAATTCGCTGCCACCGGCCGTGAATGGCGCACGCCGCCACTGTGGGGCATTGGCCGTACCAAAACCGTCAGCGAAGAGGCTCACTACCTGCATGACGGACGGGCCCGCACGCTGCTTGAAGCCGTCCTATGGCACGGCGGTGAAGCAGAAGCAGCCAAACAGAAGGTTATCGCGATGGCGAAACCGCAAAGGGACAATCTGATCACATTTCTGGAGTCACTATGATCAAACGCGCGATTACACTTTCACTGTTATGCGGCGGCCTGCTCAGCCAGGTACAGGCAGCCACTGCACCCAGCGATGCCCAGTGGCGCAGCCTGAATCAGACCATAGTGGCTCAGCACGTACTGCCCCGCTATCAGAACTTTGCTGACGCCACGGCACAAATGGCAGCCAGCAGCGAAGCCCTGTGCCAGAATGCCACTGCCGAAAACCTCAGCGCAGCTCAGCAAAGCTATCATCAGGCGATGGATGCCTGGCAGGGCATTCAGCATGTCCGCTTCGGCCCCATTGAAAACCTGATGCGCAGCTTCAGCGTGCAATACTGGCCAGATAAGAAAAACCTCACCGGCAAGCACATTAACGGCCTGCTGAATAAGCGGGAAGAAACCAGCCTGACCCCGGAGTTCTTCCGTAACGCCAGCATCGCTGTAAAAGGTCTGCCGGCAGTGGAACGCCTGCTGTTTGATAAAGCCGGCCTGCCCGCCTTTACAGACAACAGCTACCAGTGCCGTCTGAATGCTTCCATCAGTCAGTATCTGGCGGATCTGGGCAAGCATACCGCAACAGAATGGCAGGATTATGCCACCAGCTTTAATTCACCGGGGGACGGCATCAGCTATTACGATAGCGATGTTGAAGCCAGCACCGATCTGATGAAAGCACTGGTGGAACCGGTAGAAGTGATCCGTGATCTGAAAATTCTGCGGCCGCTGGGCACCGCCGCAAAAGACATCAACGGCAAGGTAAAACCCCGCCGCAGCGAGTCCTGGCGCAGCAGTCGCTCCCTGCGTAACATCGAAGTGAACGTCGCCACCCTGCATGACCTGTACTCCGGTCAGGGGGACGACAGCTTCAGAGCCCTGCTCAGCGCGGCCGGCCATCAGGATCTGGCAGACAGCATTGAAGCAAACTTCATTTCGGTTGAAAAAGAGCTGCAAACCATTCCGGCCCCAATGTTCAGCAGCCTTGAACAGCCGGCAGCCCAGCAGCAATTCCGCGACCTGTCTGCCAACATGAAAAGGCTCCAGTATGCACTCAGCGATGCTGTTCAGTTACTGGACCTGCAACTAGGATTCAACAGCCGTGACGGCGATTAACCGCAGACAGTTCTGTCAGTTGCTGGCGGCAGGTACCATCCTGCCGTCGCTCAGCATGTCTTCCGTACTGGCAGCGACCGGTAAAACCCCGCTGTTCGCCTCGGCAGCCAAAGCCGGTGAAGACGATTACCGGCTCTATGTGGTAGCCACCGACGGCAGCCTGCTGCTGGACCATAAGCTGCCCACCCGGGCCCACCACGTTGAAGCCCATCCGCACCGGCCGGTCCTTGCCTGCACGGCCCGGCGCCCGGATACTTTCATAGAAATTGTGGACTATCAGCAGGGACGGCTGATCCGGCGAATTGAATCCGGTGAAGGCCGGCATTTCTTCGGCCACTCGGTCTTTACCCCAGACGGTGAATTCCTGATCAGCAGCGAAAACAACATTGCCGACGGACAGGGGCGGATTGTTATCCGCCGGGCATCCGGCCTGTTCACCAAGGTTGCTGATATGCCATCCGGGGGAATAGGCCCCCATGAAATCAAGCTGCTGCCGGCCAACAGCCAGACCCTCATGATCGCTAACGGTGGCATTCTGACCCATCCGGATCAGGGCCGTAAAAAGCTCAATCTCGACACCATGCAACCGTCACTGGCGGCGCTGAATCTGCGCAGCGGACAGATTGAAGAACAGCAGTTTTTGCCCGGGGAATACCATCAGCTGAGTATCCGCCATATCGATACCAATCAGCATAATGAAACCATCATTGCACTGCAGTATCAGGGCAAAGAAGATAACCCGCCACTGGTGGCCATTCACCGCCCCGGCCAGCCCCTGAAACTGCTGACTGCCCCGGAACCGGTAGATATTGCCATGAAACGTTATTGTGGCAGCGCCCGGTTTGACCGCAGCGGTCAATATGCGGCGATCTCTTCTCCGCGGGGAAATCTGATCACCTTCTGGGACTTGCATAACGACCGCTACCACTCGATGATAAACAGTCCGGATGGCTGTGGTCTGGCCGCAACCGCTAACCCCGGGGAATTTATCATTACCACCGGACGGGGCATCTGTCAGCAGCACAACCTGCTAAACGGGTCCACTCAGCGGATTTCTCTGGCACAGCGGCTGGCCTGGGACAACCATATGGTCACCCTGTAACTTCAGGAACTTTTCCGGTGCGCAGCAGCTCCACAGGCTAACGGGCCCTATGTACAGAAGTGGCCCGCAAGCTAACAGCTGTCAGACTGACTGCCCGACAGACTGCCCGACTGACTGCCCGACTGAACAGGAAACACAGATGCGGTATCTGAAGATCATTACACTGAGCACGCTGGCTTTGATGCTCAGCGGTTGCGATAACGAAGGCGAGTTTAATCTGGCCAGCGCCATCGCCAGCGGCGTGACGGTGTATCAGGCAGCGACGCTGGAAGAACAGGACGTCATCCAGGCTGCACAGCTGAGTGCCGCTGAACTGGATAAAAACAACCGTGTCGCCCCGGCCAGCAGCCCCTACAGCAAACGGTTACAGCGCATTGTTAAGGGACTGGAAGTCGTCGACGGCCAGCCCATGAATTACCGGGTATATCTCAGCCCGGCGGTAAACGCCTTTGCCATGGCTGACGGTACCATCCGGGTTCACTCCGGCCTGCTGGATGCTATGCCGGATGATCAGGTACTGGCGGTTATCGGCCACGAAATCGGCCACGTCCGGCTACAGCACAGTTACCAGAGAATGCGTAAACAGCTACTGACGAATGCCGTGTTTCAGGCCGCAGATTCCGCCGGTGGTGATATCGCCTCACTGAGTAACTCACAACTGGGCGAGCTGGCCTATCAGGCCATTAGTGCACAGTTCTCTCAGGCGGATGAACTGGCGGCAGACAGCTACGCGCAGCAAATCCTGCTGCAACTGGAACAGGACCCTCAGGCGATGGCCCGTTCAATCGCCACCCTGCAGAGTAAATACGGCCGTGGCGGCGGCTTTCTCAGCAGCCATCCATCAAACCCTGATCGTTTAGAAAATCTGCAGAAAGTCATTAACTAAACGCTTCTGAAACAGTCGCTTAGCAGCAAAAACCCAATTTGGGTAATCGTTATTTTCCTTCCGGGAAAAATTCACGAACAATGGCTGCCTCTGATGAAAAAACAACCAGCCCAGCTCAGTAGTTTTAGCAGTATACGGGGCAGTTTTACGCCATATTTGGAAGACACTGATGACCCTTAATCTGACCCGGACCCGAATACTGTTTCGCAACAGTTTAGTGATCCTCCTGACCCTCTTTCTGGTCAGCGCCTGCAAGCAGGAAACCCCTGAAGAAAAAGCCATGCGCATGGCTCCCACGCTCACTGAGCAGAATGTTCGTAAGTTTGTCTCGATTGCCGGCAAAGACTACAACAATATTCTCGGCCAGCTGGAAAAGGCCTATGGCAAATTTAAGGCAGAGAACGACTCACTGGGGTTCATCGGCTACCGCAATACCCAGTGGACCTGGGAGTACCTCGATTTAAAACGGCACTATGCTGCGGTGCTGGAGAAAAACCGTAAGTTTGTCGCCAGCCATTCGCTGCAGCCGGTGTTTGATGAATACGAGGGCATCCTGAATATCGGACTGGATCTGAAACACGCCCTGTCCGAAGGCAATAAACGCCGCGAGCGCCGGGCATTTGAAAGCATCAAACGGGGCAAGATAGTGATGGCGAAAACCCTGCTAAAACTCAGTCAGGCTAAAGCCGGCAAAGCTTAACCGGAAAAAGGCTTAACCGAAAAAAAAAGCTTAACCATAAAAAACGGTGCTGCAGCACCGTTTTTTTTTGCTGGCCAGCTCGGTTATCCGGCAGGTTTCTCTTTTGCCTGAACAGGTTTCTCGCTGCGGCCACCGACCTGATACCAGTCAACTTTCCGGGTCATAATCATACTGATGGCCAGTATCGCAAAGATCAGCACCGAGCCCATCAGCAGGGCATAGTCCTCGGAAGAAATAATCACAAACAGCAGCCCGTAAAGCGCTGACAGCCCTGCCGCAAAACTGACACCCCGCAGCAAACTCTTGAGCACGGCGCTGAGGTATATCCCTAACAACCCGGTACAGGCCAGCGTCGCCAGTAAATAGGCCAGCCCGAAGCTGATGTGTTCACTCAGGGAGATCAGCAGCATGTAAAACAGTGCCAGCGCCATGCCCACCATGCCGTATTGCACCGGATGGATCTGCAGCTGTTTAAGCACCTCAAACAGGAAGAACACGATGAAGGTTACGCCGATAAACAACAGCCCGTATTTAATAGAACGCTCCGCCTGCACGTACATATCCACCGGCTGAATGAAATCAGCGCCCACCGCATAGTCAGCAAACAGGCAGTAATTTCCCGTCAGACATTCTCTGGCAACCGACTGTAAATCCGCAGAAAACGGTGAGGTGCTCCAGTCTGCCGCAAAGCCGTTATCGGTCAGGGTATAACTTTCCGGCAGGTAGCGCCCGGTAAAACTCGGATGCTGCCAGTCAGACTGCATGCTGATGCGGTTATAATCCCCCACCGGTGTCAGTAACAGCCGTTCCATGCCCCGGATCTGCATCGCCACGCTGAAATCAACGCTCTGGGTCAGGCTGGCGGAAAATGCCGGAATCGCCCCGTGAACCCCCTGCGTATGGGATGCCAGCTGGCTGCCCGGCTGGATATTCAGGCTCTGTTGCTGCCACTGAACCGAAGGCTCATCCACAATCCCCCGCATATCGGACACCATGACCGATAACGTCGCTTTTCCCCAGCTCAGCGTCCCCTGATACTCCTCTTCCAGCTGTTTCTGATGGCTGAGCAGGCCGGCATTGCTGAAGCGCCCCTGCATGTCCAGCCGGGTTTTATACACCGGCACCTCGTAGATGCCCCGTTGACGGGTACTGGTGCTCACCACCGCCTCACTGTTCAGCTGTTCCGGTAACAGCAGATAGCGGCCGCTGCGCTTTTTATCTGTCAGCTGATAGCTTTTGGTTTTATCATCCCAGATCTTCGCCTGATAACTCAGCGACCATGGAATGATAACCATTGGTCCGGTGACGACCTGCTCACCGGTAAAGGTCGTCGCAATATCCCGGATCACCTGATCCCGGTAACCGATACGTTCATAAATAACGTCCTGCTCAAGCAATAACGGAATCCATAAAAGAATGCCCAGCAATGCCAGAGCAAGAATTTTCTGCGCCAAACGTTTAGTCATGACTGATCTCCTTATAAATATGGAGCCAGTATGGGCAGGCAATATGGGGATTATGTGTGATGAATATGTGCTTTAGATGTGGAATTACCCTGCGGGGAACCTGAGCCGGGCCAGCACGCCACCTTCCGGCCGGTTAGTGAGGCTCAGTTCGGCTGAATGCAGCTTGGCAATCTGAGCGACAAAACTCAGCCCCAGCCCCGTGCTGCGCTGCCCGGTGGATGGCCTTGGCAGGGAATAGAAACGCTGCCATATTTTCTCCAGTGCATAATCCGGAATACCGCTGCCCTGATCGGCAATTTCAAGGAGGATAAAACCGTCGTGAGCCGCTTCAAGCCGTACTGAGATCAGGCTGTCTGCGGGGCTGAAATCCAGCGCATTTTCCAGCAGATTGCGCACCGCCTGCGCCAGCAGCAAGGGGTCACCGGACACGCTGAACACAGAACTTTGCGGATGGCAGCTAAACGCCAGCCCGACCTGTCGCTGCCCGGCCAGCCACTGTAACCCGTCCAGCTCCTGCTGTATCAGTTCATCCAGTTTCAGTGTCTGTGGCTGCTCAAGCTGCTGACGGTTTTCCAGCCGGGCCAGTGATAAAACCTGATCCACCAGCGCCCGTAAGCGCTTACTCTCACGTTCAATATTGGCCGCCAGTTTCTGCTGCATCTGCGGGTCATTCACCTGCGGTATCAGTTCTGCCGCCCCCTGCAACGCAGTCAGCGGGCTCTTCATCTCATGGGTCAGGCTCAGGGTATAACTCTCGATGTATTGCTTACCGTCCAGCGCGGTGCGCATTTCATCCATCGCCTGCGCCAGTGCCGCCAGATCCGGATCACTGAGCGTTGGCGACTCTGCCGTTTCACCGGCACCGATGCGGCGGGCATAGCTGACCAGTTTACCGATACTCAGGCTCAGCCAGGTGGACAACAGTGCTCCCAGTATCGCCGCCAGCACCAGCAACCAGACACCCATTGAACGGATATTGTCCCGGGCCAGCTGCCAGAAAGGTTCAACACTGATATTGGATTTACCCACCGACAGGACCCCCAGTATCTGCCGGGGTTGGGCACCGTCCTGCCGGGCATACACCGGCGCACTGATGTACATCACTGAGCTGAATTCATCACCGGGATTCTCCTGGGTACTGCGGGCACCGTACTGGCCTCTGAGGGTCAGATAGACATCATTCCAGCGGCTGTAATCAGCCCCGAGATCCCGGCCGGCGGAATCAAACACTACCTTACCGGCGGCATCCGTCACGTAAACCCGCAGCACGGTGGCGGTTTTTTTATGGGACCATATCGTGGCATTGATCGGCCGGCGCAATGTGCTGTCCAGTACCTCAGACAGCTGCTCCAGCTGCAGCGGCTGCTGCGGCGTTGCCGGGGCCACGTATTCCGCCAGAATATTCGCGGTGTCCACCAGCGCGGTTTCCATTGCCTGCCGCAGGCCCGGTTTAATTTCCCCAAGTAAGGTATTCAGCAACAGGTAAATACCCAGCCCGAGAATGGCAAAGTACGCCAGAAACAGCTTTACCCCAAAGCGGTTCAGCCCCAGACCGGCAATTACCTTTCTCATCAGCCCGACACCGTCAGGCTGTAGCCCAGTCCGCGGTGGGTCTGGATAGAATCATCGTCAGGATCAACCTGCTTCAGCTTGGCCCGCAGGCTTTTAATATGGGTATCCACGGAACGCTCCAGACTCACCTGAGGGTGTTCCCAGGCGGCATGCATCAGCTGCCCGCGGCTGAACACCTGCCCCGGATGCGCCGCCAGCGTTTGCAGCATCAGAAACTCAATGCGGGTCAGGTTCAGCACCTGCCCCCGGAACTGAATGGATGCCTGCCGGCTATCCACCGTAAAAGGCATGTTCACCTCCGCCGGTGAAGACGGGCTGGCAGGCCGTGCCCGGCGTAATATGGCTTTCACCCGGGTAGTCAGCTCACGGGGGCTGAACGGTTTGGTGACATAATCATCCGCGCCAAGCTCCAGCCCCAGAATACGGTCTATTTCATCGGCCCGGGCAGTGAGAAAAATCAGCGGTATATCTGACTCACGACGAATCGCCTTACAGAGTTCAAAGCCATTCATATCCGGCAGGCCAACATCCACAATTGCCAGCTCAAAAGACTCCGATTGCAGGCGCGTCAGCGCCTCGCCCGCCAGTACACAGTGCTCGCTTTGAAAGCCTTCCAGCTGCAGGGCTACACCGATGTTGTCAGCAATAGACACTTCATCTTCCACGATCAGAATCCGCTTCACTTCAGCCATCCTGATGTGCCTGCCATTCGCGGCGCAGCTGCGGATAAATACACATGTCGTGCAGGCGGCCTTTCGAGTACGCGGCTTCCCGGCAGACACCTTCACGGGTGAAGCCCAGTTTCTCAGCCACTTTCAGTGAGCCGGTGTTATCCACAGCAATACGCAGTTCAAGCCGGTTCACCAGGCTGGCTTCAAACAGATAATCCCGGAACAGCCGCAGCGCTTCACTGGCATAGCCCTTACCCCGCCGGGCACCGCTGAAAATTTGATAACCAATTTCAGTGGCGTCAAAATACGGGACCGATTTAAACGCCCAGATGTAGCCCAGCATTTCACCGTCCGGGGCAACCATCAGATAACGCTGATAATCCGGGCCGATCAGACCGTCTTTGGCAAAGTCCTGCCGCAGCTGAGTTTCCGAAGGCATAATCACCGGTAAAAACTCACCCAGACTTTGCATATCACTCAGATGTTCAAAAAACACCGGCAGATCAGCTTCCCGAACAGCGCGGACAGTTAAAAGATCAGATGAAATCATATCGCGGGCATCCCTGTATTCACGGCCTGTTATTCACCGTATGCTTCTTCACGGTGCTGATCTTTAAGCTTCACATAATTTCCGGCGGTATAGGTAAAAAAGCTGATTTCTTTTTCTGTCAGCGCCCGTACCTGTTTCACCGGCCGGCCCACATACAGATAGCCGCTTTGCAGTGTTTTGCCCGGCGGCACCAGGCTGCCGGCCCCGATGATCACTTCATCTTCCACCACGGCGCCGTCCATCACCATTGCCCCCATGCCGATCAGCACCCTGTCACCGATGGTACAGCCATGCAGCATGGCCTGATGCCCGATGGTGACGTCAGAGCCGATCAGCAGCGGATAACCGCCCGGGTTGTAATCACTGGCGTGGGTAATATGCAGGACGGAACCGTCCTGCACGCTGGTGCGGTCGCCAACCCTGATCCGGTGCATATCACCGCGAATGACCGTCAGAGGCCAGACGGATACATCATCCCCCAGTTCAACATCCCCCAGCACAACCGCACTGGGATCAACGAATACCCGTTCCCCTAATTTTGGCGTCATACCTTGGAAAGTGCGTACATTCATGCTGTTATACCCCTGTCTGCTGTATCAGGATTACCGCTTGCCACTGATAACGAATATGACGGCAACGGAACCCAGGTTATTTGTCACAATCATAAGACCAAGTCCCTGATTGAAAAAAGTCTTTTTGCCCTTACATAGAAGAGAACAGGCCTGCCACCATCTTCAGCCGGAACAGCCCGGCCAGCATCAGGCAAGGCGATTTCTTATTTACCGGAGCTAGTGTATGTCGAATCCTCTGCTGCAAAACAATCTGTTACCGCCGTTCAGCACCCTGCAGCCGGACCAGATCGAACCGGCCATTGATCAGTTACTGGCCGACAACCGTCAGCAACTGGAAAACATTCTGAACAACCTGACGGCGCCCAGCTGGGAAAATCTGATCGCCCCGCTGGAAGCCCTGAACGACCGTCTGTCTCAGGCCTGGTCGCCGGTATCCCATATGAATGCTGTGGTTAACAGCGACGCCCTGCGGGATGCTTACAACGCCTGTCTGCCCAAGCTATCCCAGTACTGGACCGAAATGGGCCAGCATCAGCCACTGTATGAAGCATTTAAAGCGCTGCGCGAATCCGATGTCTATCCGGTGCTGAACGAAGCCCAGCAAAAGGTTATCAACAACGCCCTGCGGGACTTCACCCTCAGCGGCATAGCTCTGGAAGATAAAGAGCAGCAGCGCTACGCCGAATTACAGCAGCGCCTGTCTGAGCTGACCACAAAATTCTCTGAAAACCTGATGGACGCGACCGATGGCTGGAGCAAACTGCTGACCGACGAAGCCGAACTGGCCGGCCTGCCGGAAATGGCCATTGCCGCGGCAAAACAGCAAGCTGAAGCCAAAGACCAGCAGGGCTGGATGATCACGCTGGACTTCCCGTCCTACTTCCCGGTAATCACCTATGCGGATAACCGTGAACTGCGCCGCGAAGTCTACGAAGCCTTTGCCACCCGGGCATCCGATCAGGGCCCCCATGCCGGTAAATGGGATAACTCCCCGCTGATGACCGAAATTCTGGAACTGCGCAGCGAACTGGCGCAACTGCTGGGGTTTGCCAACTACGCCGAATATTCACTGGCCACCAAGATGGCCGAGAACACCTCACAGGTTATCCACTTCCTGGAAGACCTGGCTTCTAAAAGCCTGCCGGTGGCCCGTCAGGAACTGGAAGAACTGACCGAATTTGCCCAGCAACAGCAGGGGCTGGATAAACTGGAAGCCTGGGATATCAGCTATTACGGCGAAAAACTCAAGCAGGATCGCTACGCTATTTCCCAGGAAGAACTGCGCCCTTACTTCCCGATGTCGAAAGTACTCAGCGGTCTGTTTCAGGTAACCGGCAAGCTGTTCGACATTGAAATTGAAGAAGTCACCGAATTTGACAGCTGGCACAAAGATGCCCGCCTGTTTAACGTCAGCCGGGGTAGCGAAACCATTGCCCGTTTCTACCTTGATCCTTTCGCCCGGGAGAAAAAACGTGGCGGCGCATGGATGGACGAATGCCGGGTACGCCGTCGTCTTAACGACGGTGCCATTCAGCTGCCAGTTGCCTATCTGGTCTGTAACTTCAATTCACCGGTGGGGGATAAACCTGCACTGCTGACCCACAACGAAGTCACCACCCTGTTCCACGAATTCGGCCACGGTCTGCATCACATGCTGACCAAGATCGAATCCGCCGATGTCAGCGGCATCAACGGTGTTGCCTGGGATGCGGTCGAACTGCCAAGCCAGTTCCTGGAAAACTGGTGCTACGAACCTGAAGCGCTGGCGCTGATTTCCGGCCACTATGAAAGCGGCGAAACCCTGCCACAGGACATGCTGGATAAGATGCTGGCAGCGAAGAATTTCCAGTCCGGCATGATGATGGTCCGCCAGCTGGAATTCTCCCTGTTCGACTTCCGTCTGCACGCAGAATACCAGCCCGGTGAAACCGAGGTTCAGGCGCTGCTGAATGACGTGCGCAGCAAGGTTGCCGTTATCAAAGCGCCGGAATTTAACCGTTTCCAGCACAGTTTCTCGCACATTTTTGCCGGCGGTTACGCCGCAGGCTACTATAGCTATAAATGGGCAGAGGTTCTGTCGGCCGATGCTTTCTCCCGGTTCGAGGAAGAAGGCATCTTTGACCCGCAGGCAGGTCGCGATTTCCGCAGCAATATTCTGGAAATGGGCGGCTCCCGCGAACCGATGGAACTGTTCACCGCTTTCCGTGGCCGGCCACCGGAAGTTGATGCACTGCTGCGTCACTCCGGCATCGTCAGCCAGCAAAACTGAGAACACTATGACGATTGTTAAACGTTTTATCGCCGGGGCTGTATGCCCCCGGTGCGCTGAAATGGACACCCTGAAGATGTACCGGGCAGACGGCCGCGAATACCGCGAATGTGTGCGCTGTGACTTTGAAGACTCCATGGCGATGGACGGTTCCGACCAGCCCTCCGAAGAAATGGAAACCCGGGTTAACCGGGGCGGCAAGGTTGAACTGGAACCGGCACAACCACTGATGTTTCATCCTAACCCTGGCAGCAAACACTGATCACCGGATAAGCCCCTGACTTCAGATAAGGATATATAGCATGTGCCAACGATGTGCCTGGTCCACCGCGACCGAACTGGAAACCCAGTATCACGATGAAGTCTGGGGGGTACCGCAAACCGACGATCAGACCCTGTTCGAATACCTGATTCTGGAAAGCGCTCAGGCGGGGCTGAGCTGGCGTACCATTCTTGAAAAGCGGGAAGGCTACCGTTATCAGTATGAAGGCTTTGACCCGGTAAAAGTGGCTGCTTTTGATGAAGCCAAGATTGAATCTATGCTGCAAGATGCCGGCATAGTGCGCCACCGGGGCAAGCTGGAAGCGTCGGTAAAGAACGCGAAAGTATTTCTCAAACTGCAGGAAGAACACGGCAGCTTTGCAAAATATATCTGGCAGTTTGTCGACTACAAACCGGTGCAGAACAGCTGGAAAGATCTGACTGAAGTGCCGGGCTCCACCCCGGAATCAGTGGCGATGAGTAAAGCACTGAAGAAGCTCGGTATGAACTTTGTTGGCCCCACCATCTGCTACGCCTTTATGCAGGCCACCGGCATGGTCAATGACCATGAAGTCAGCTGCATCCGCTACCAGCCCTGCCAGCAACTGGCTGAAAGCTTCGCCCTCTGAGAGTGACCGGCCGGATTATTGTCCGGCCTGTTCGTGCAATGCTTTAGCCGCCCACTGATTAATACTCATCCCACTCAGTTCAGCCGCTCTGGCAACCGAGGCATGAATTTCAGGTGTTAACCGTAACATCAGTTTTCCGGAATAGGGTTTCTGGGGGGATTTACCCAACTGCTGACAGGTCTCCAGATAATCATCCACAGCGTCTTCAAAGGCAGACTTTAATGTTGTAACGGAGTCACCGTGAAAGCCTATCACATCGTTGATACCGGCCAGTTTGCCAATAAAACATTCATCTTCTGCACTGAATTCAATCCGGGCCGCATAGCCTTTATATGTCAGTGAATTTTTCATAACTTAACCCCCAACTGACGGATAAACGCCCGGGCATCTTTAACCTGATAGGGTTTGGCTTCCTTTTTGGGATGCGGGCGATGGAATGTGGCAATCACGCCATTGCAATGAAATCTGACCCGGGAACCTCTCCCTTCGACTAACTCACAGCCCAGTGAAATCAAAAGTTGTTCAATGTCTTTCCAGGCAATTGTGGCCGACACAGGATCAGAAAAAATCGTCGCTAAAATCCGTTTCTGCTTCGAGCTCATAGGCAAATGATATCATTATTTGATATCAAACTCACCCATCAGTATTTACTCTGCCGAATGGCTGACCGGCAATTCAATCCTGATCTGAATAACCCCGGCCCTGATCAGCGCGGCAGATACTTCCCCCCGGTGGCGGGCCACTATCTGCGCGACCAGTGTCAGCCCGATGCCCAGCCCGCCGGAACGCCGGCTGCGGCTGCTGTCAGCCCGGTAGAATGGCTGAAACAGCTGGTTAAGATCAGACTCGCTGAGTTGTGCACCGTCATTTTCAATACAGAGAACAGCCTGCCCTTCCTGAACGCTCAGATTCACCGTTATAAAGCTGTGATGATACTGCGCCGCATTATCCAGTAAATTTCCCAGTACGCGCTTTAATAAGGCGCTGTTACCCTGCACCTGAACCGGCTCTTCCGGCAAAGTAAAGGTTACCGGAGACTCTTCATAGCTGCCGGCACTTTGTGTAACCAGCTGGTTCAGAGACACCCTCTGCATCTGCAACGCATCCTGATTCACCCGGCTCAGTTCAAGGATCTGCTCGGAGGTCTGCTGTAATTCATCCACATAGCCATCGACCCGTTCCAGCCCCTGCCACAGCTTTTCCCCTTCCCTGCCACGTAACATATCCAGCGCAAAACGGATCCGGGCAATCGGCGTACGCAGTTCATGGGGAATTGCAGCAATCATGACCTGCTGTTCGGTCAGCGTTGTATCCAGCCGCCGGGCCATCCCGTTAAAGGCCATGACGATATTCGGAATCAGCTTACCGTGCTCTGGCGCCAGACGAATCCGGGTATCCTGACTGAACCCCTCTATCGCCTTCTCAAGTGCCCGCATAGGCCGGCCAAAGGCATATAGCAGATAACCGATGCCCAGCAGCATCGACAGAATGATAACCACCATTGGGCCGGCAAACAGTAGCAGCACCGCAAACTCAGCACGGCTTTCATCGACCAGCTCACTGTCTCCCTCTTCATAGAGAATTAACCAGCCGGCCCGGGGGCTGGGAAAATAGCTGTAAAACATATTCTCTTCATCGGCCCGGTAATACCCTGTCTGGCCATCCGGGGCGGTAAAGGATTCGGCACTGGCGGGCAGTTCACTGTCTTTTATCAGAGAAGGTGTCAGTTCAAAAAAACTGCTGTACGTTGCAATGCTGTTTTGCCACCGGTCAAAGGGTTCCTTCGCCAGCTGGCTATACAGCACACGGTGCTCCAGCGAACTTTCTTCCCTGAATTCAGCCTCGCTGAATTCCTCAAAAGCCGGCTCAATTACAAATATCACCAGACACATTATGCCCAGCACAATAATGCCGCAAATGCCGAGAACTGTTTTAAAAAAAAGCCTGCGCATAAATCGCTACCACTTACCCATTGACTGAATGCCAGCCCCAGAATACCAAACATGACCCACCAATAGTCACGCATCTTATTCCTCCGGGTGATCCCCTGAAGCGGCGCAGGCTGAAACGGTTTAACCCACTACCCGGTGACCACGGCCGGACATACATTCCAGAACGATATTTTTACGTTCACCCCGGGTGTCCCATGCCCGGCCACCGGCACTCAGTGCACCGCCAACCAGGGCGCCGCCAACAATGTCCCCGGTATCACCGCCAATGGCACCGACAACCGCACCGATACCGGCGCCCAGCAGGGCTTCAGACTTGGTATCGTCGTTCAGGTATTCACGCTGTTCAGCAAGGTTTTTGCAGTCTGCCAGATCGTCATAAAATAACGCATCCTTTGGCCCGTCAACGATCGGCTCGTAATCGGCGGCGGTGTTGGCACAGCCGCTCAGAAACATTGTCATGATCAGGCTGGTTGCCAGGGTCAGATTCGTTTTAGAATACATTTTCATCGTGTCCTGCAGTTCAGGCATCTGTCACAGATGCCGGTTAACATTTGCAGCCTATGATACTCAGCCGAAGCGCACGCTTCCGTTACCAAAACGTGTGTAAGTGTAAGCATTTGTAAGCAGGAGAAATTCCATGCACGAGACCCGCATATTGCTGGTTGAAGATGACGCCCCACTGGCAGAAATGATGCAGACCTTCCTGGAAGAAGAAGGCTTCACTGTGCACTCTTGTCATGACGGTGATGACGCCTGCCAGATACTCGACCGGCACAGCTTCGATCTGGCGGTGCTTGATCTGATGCTGCCCGGCCGCGACGGGCTGGAAATCTGCCGGCACCTGCGCAAAACCAGTGATATTCCAGTGTTAATGCTAACCGCCAAAGACGATGATATGGTCGCCACAGCGTCCCTGCAGCTGGGTGTGGATAACTACCTGCAAAAGCCGGTCCGCCCACACTTACTGCTTGCCCACATTGAAGCCCTGCTGCGCCGCAGTTATCCGGCTAACACTCCGGTTCAGGATATTCATATTAACCCCGCTACCTATACCGCCAGTCTTAAAGGCACGGCGCTGGAACTGACCAGCGGTGAATATGAACTGCTGGCCTATCTCTGTGAGCGGGCCGGTGAAATTATTTCCCGGGAACAGCTCTATCAGGACATTCGCGGCATTCCTTTCGACGGTACAGACCGGGCTATTGATCTGCGCATTTCCACCCTGCGTAAAAAGCTCAGCGATGATCAGCCCCCCTACCGCTACATCAAAACCGTGCGCAGCAAAGGTTACCTGCTGGCACTGTAACCGCCTTTCCAACGATCCGCCCGACAGGACAAAATATGAAAATCTACCGTGCCAGAAATTTCACCGCTGACCGCGCCTGGGGTGCACAGGACATCGCCAGCATGAACGGCATCACCACCCGGCTCCACTGGACTGACCAGCCCTACAAATGGCACATCAATGACGGTGAAGAAGTTTTTGCCGTGCTGGACGGCGAAGTGGATATGCATTACCGCCAGCAAGGCGAAGAACAGGTGGTCCGCCTGCAAACCGGCGATGTTTTTTACGCCTCTGTGGGTACCGAACATGTCGCCCACCCGGTGGGTGAAGCCCGTATTCTGGTGATCGAGGCAGAAGGCAGCGTCTGAATTGCCTCCCTGCCTTCTTGCCAGCTTTCAAAAGCTGCTTTTGAAAGCGCATTTCTGGCTACAAAACCTGTAGCCTTTATAAAAAACACAAATTGGGTACAGTCTCCGAAAATACACGACTAATTAAGTATTTACGCTTTGCACAAGCGTCACATGAGAATGATAATGTCGCGCCTTAACATTAGCTTAACTAATCCGCCAGAATTAAAACACCTACAAACTGACGGTTTGCCAAGGACGCTTCATGAAACTTACCCAGAAACTGACTCTGATCTTCCTGCTCGTGGGTATGATCCCGGCCCTGCTGATTGGAGGAATTGCTTTCACACTGGCCAGTAACGGCTTATCCCAACAGGCCTTCCACCAGCTGGAAGCGGTCAGAGGCATCAAAAAAGCGCAGCTTGAAGCCTTCTTCTCTGAACGTGAAGGCGACATAACGGTGCTGACCGAAACCGTTGCCCTCTTTACCGACAGCCAACCGGGACTGGAAGACGCACTGACGCCCCTCACCCGGCCCCGCCCGGGTGAAAGCCAGAATTTCTTCAGCAAATACGTTAGCAGTTACGGCTACTACGATGTCTTCCTGATCAGCCCGGCCGGCGAGGTATTTTTCACGGAAGCCGGAGAAGCCGATTTCGGTACCAACCTGCTCACCGGCCCTTACCGGGACAGCGGTCTGGCCAGAGCCTTTCGCAACGCCAGCGACAGCCGTGGGTTTGTACTGGAAGACTTCGCACCTTATGCGCCTTCCAACAATGAACCGGCGTCGTTTATCGCCAAACCCCTGTACCAGAATGGCCGCTTAACCGCAGTTGTAGCGCTGCAGCTGTCCATTAATGCCATTAATACCTTCATGCAGGTACGTGACGGCATGGGCGAAACCGGCGAGTCCTATCTGGTGGGCGACGATAAACGGATGCGCTCTGACTCCTTCCTTGACCCCCGTGGCCACTCCGTTAAAGCCTCCTTTGCCGGCAACATTGCGGATAACGGCGTCGATACAGCGGCAACAACTGAAGCAATCAGGGGCAACACCGGTACAGACATCATTAACGACTATAACGGCAATCCGGTACTCTCAGCCTATACACCGGTGTCCGTCGGTGGCCATAACTGGGCCCTGATCGCCGAAATCGATGAAGCCGAAGCCTTTGCCATCATCACTGAGCTGAAAATTGATATTGTGCTGATTCTGCTGGTTGCCATCACCCTGATCATCATTGTGGCACTGAAAGTCGCCCGATCCGTCACCCTGCCGCTGGGTGGCGAGCCTAAAGAGATGCGTCAGATCGCAGAGCAGATTGCCGCCGGCGACCTGACCCGGCAGTTTAACAACAGCGAACAGCAGGCCAGTGTATACAGTGCCATGCGCCAGATGACCCACACCCTGCAGGCAATGATCAGCAAAATTGTTGAAGCCAGTAACGAAATCGCCACCACCAGTGAAGAAACCTCAGTGGTCACCCAGCAAAGCAACGGTGTGGTTCAGCAACAGCAGAAAGAGTCCGCACAGGTTGCTGCTGCCACAGCGCAAATGACGACCTCCGTTCAGGAAGTAGCCAGCAGTGCGGCCAGCGCATCTGATGCGGCTGAAGCGGCGTCCCAGGAAGCCCTGCTGGCAAAAGATGTCACCGAAAAGACCAACCAGATCATCAGCAGCCTGAATCAGGATATCAGTCAGGCTGCCCAGTCAATTCAGGCACTGGAAACCCAGAGTGCCCAGATTGGCTCCGTCATGGATGTGATCAGAGGCATTGCAGAACAGACTAACCTGCTGGCGCTGAACGCTGCTATCGAAGCGGCACGGGCCGGTGAACAGGGCCGTGGCTTTGCGGTCGTGGCGGACGAGGTTCGTTCGCTGGCACAGAAAACCCAGGAATCCACCAGCGACATCGAAGCCATGATCAGCCAGCTGCAAAACGGTACCCGTCAGGCGGTCAGTATTATGCAAAGCAGCCGTGACAAAACCCGGGAAACTCTTGAAATGGCCGGTAATACCGGCAGCGCCATCAGTAACATTTCCAGCTCGATCACTGAGATCCGGGATATGAATATTCAGATCGCCAGCGCTGCTGAAGAACAGTCTGCCGTTTCTGAAGAAATTAACCAGAGTATCGCCAATATCAGCGAACTGTCACAGCAAACCGCAGGGGGCGCCAAGCAAACCGCAGACGCCACCCTGATGCTGGCGCAGCTGGCTGAACGCCTCAACGGGCTGGTACTGAATTTCCGGCTTAAATAACCGTTCGCTGATTACCGGTACGGGCTGGTATTCAGCGAATCCGGCCGGTCATTGCCGGATGGTAAAGGCAGTAATAACGGATCCCGGCCTCTGCCGGGATTTCTACCGTGACCTGCTGTCCGGGTTCAATAATACCGGTGTCCCAGCTGTGATCGCTGGCGGTGGCGGTATGCGGCACAATGTCATCATTCCGCCAGGTGACCCGGTCTCCTGCCCGGGCCCGGATCTGCTGCGGCGCGAACACCAGGCTGCTGATCACAACCTGATGAGAGGTCACAGCCAGCGCCTTCAGCGGTAACGGTAATGCCAGCCATCCGGCGGCTGACAGGGCGCTGCCCAGCCAGTAACGGCGTGCCGGCAGGCCCGGCCGGTTAGTGGCCATTGAGCTGTTCTACCATGTGTTCGGCATGGCCCTGATGGACCTTGAAGATTTTCAGACCTGCCTCAAACAAGCTCTTCACTTCTGGATGATCAATATTGGGCAGGAAAGTAAACTCCACCAGTTCATTCACTGCCTTGTGATACGCCAGCTCATTAGCGGCATAAAACCGGTCAAATTCTGCATCGCGCAGTTGACTCATTTTGTCGATCAGGGTTTCCGCATTGGCATTCAGCTGCTGGCTGAGGAAATTATCTTCCGGCTGAGCGTTCAGCTTTTCCAGCAATGCCAGTGCCTGCTCATTCACTGCACTGTGATCCCGGATCATGGTGCGGGCAAAGCTGCGGATTTCCGGATCTGACGTCAGCGCCAGCGCCAGATGCGCATAACGGATATCAATATTGTCAGCGGTATATGCCACATGGGCAATCTGCAGGTCGTTCAGCTCTGCCGGGGAGTCCGCCGCCTGTGCGCTGCTGTGTAACCCGGCCATTAAACCCAGTGTAAGAATTGCTGCTGTCAGTTTCATTTCGGTGTCCTCTGTGATTAACGTCATAATGAACACCACCATTAGATAACAGCGAAAAAGTACGATATATGACCGAAAATTCCTATCATTTGACCGATCATCCGGATTTCCGCTGTCATTCATGTTTTTAAGTGCCGGCTGCTTTATGATCAGATACAAGAATATTCACCGTTTCTGACAAGCCGGGAGACACCGATTTATGGACATTCTCAGCGACATTCTGCACCGCATGCAACTGGCCGGCACCCTGTACTTCCGTACCTCCTTTACCTCCCCCTGGGGCGTTCAGGTTCCCGCCTTTGAAGATGTTTCCCGGTTTCACTTTGCTTACCGGGGGCGTTGTCTGGCCCGGGTGGCGGGGGTGGCAGATCCGGTATTACTGGAACAGGGGGATCTGATCATCATTACCCGCGGCGCGCCCCATACCCTTTACTGTGACCCGAAAACAGAAACCGCGGCACTGCCCCTGGATCAGATGCTGGAAAAGTCCGGCTTTAACGGCCGTGGCACACTGGTTTATGGCGAGCCGGGCAGCAGCCATGAAACCCAGCTGGTTTGCGGCCACTTTGCCTTTAACAAACATGCCAGCCATCCGCTGATACAGGCACTGCCCGCCTATATCCGTATCCGTAACTACGGTGCCATCGCCGGACACTGGATGGAAACCGCACTGAAAATGATCGGAGAAGAAGCTGGCAGCGATAAGCTGGGCAGTGACCTGATGGCGCTGAAAATGTCAGAAATCATCTTCACTCAGGCACTGCGGGTCTATCTGAATACCGAGGGTATTGATCAGCCGGTGCTGGCAGGCTTCTCCGACAACCGGCTGGCAAAGGTATTACAGGCCATTCATGCTGATCCGGCCCACCCCTGGCGTATCGAAGAACTATCAGACATCGCCAGCATGTCCCGCACGTCATTCATCAGTAAATTCACCAATAACCTGTCGATGACACCGCTGGGCTATATCACCCACTGGCGAATGCAGATTGCCCGGCAACTGCTGATTGACAGCAGTGCCCCCATTATTGCGATTGCAGAACAGGTCGGATATCAGTCAGAAGCGGCTTTCGGCCGGGTATTCCGTAAACATTTTGATCAGGGTCCCTCCGGTTACCGCCGCCAGAACCGCCCTGAACAGGTACTCCACTGACGCCGGTCCCAGCATAATCTCAGCGCACCACAAAGCTCAGCCGGTCGGCATTACCCTGTTCATCAACCACGCTGAGCTGATGCTTACCCCGGGGGATATCTTTATAGACCAGTTTCCCCCCCGCCGAAGAACGCCCAAGATAGCGACCGTTGTCATACCAGAAACGGTTGCCACTACCGCCCTGCGCCTGCAAATCCAGCCGCAGCTGACCGGAACGGCTCAGCAGCTGTGCGGCATCCGGCAGAGATGTAATGCGTATGGCCTGCTGTTCACCGGTCAGATAACGGCACGCCGAGCTGGCAGCGGGCAACCGCCCGGCACGGCGCCATTGCGGCAGTAACCAGGGTTCCAGCGGCCGTGGCCAGAGGCTGTAACGCTGTTGCTGCATGGCGGCATCACTGCAGGCAGGTTCAACCCGCAACCCGGTGGCCCGGTCCAGCCAGACAGTCTGCTGCAGCGCTTCACTGTGCAGGGTACGGGGCACCTGACCGTCAATCACCCAGGCTTGCTGCTGGCGCATACAATTATTATTTTGCTGATTGAGCAGCGCATCAGCCGCGCTGCCCGCCGGCCAGCAGATCGCTTCCTGTGTCACATTATCAGGCATTGGCAAGGGTGCTTCTTTACTCCCGCCCAGCAAGCGGTGAATTTTAAACAGCAAGGGTGCCGCACTGCTTCGGCCTGATAATCCCGGCGCAGCACTGCCGTCCGGCCGCCCTACCCAGACCCCTATGGTTCGCTGCTGGCTCACACCGATTGCCCAAGCCTCCCGGAAGCCGTAACTGGTGCCGGTTTTCCAGGCCAGCGGCCAGCGGTTATGAAATTGCTGGCTGCGCTGCAGGCGTTTCAACGGCCCCGCCAGCATTTTCCAGGTAACCCAGGCAGCGCCGGGGCTAAGCAGATAACGGGTCTGTTGCGGTGTCTCCGGCTGCAGCCTTGGCCGGATCGCGTTGCCCTGCCGGGCCAGCGCACTGTAACTGCCCACCAGACTTTCCAGTGTGGTACCCACGCCCCCCAGAATCATCGCCACGTTTGGCTGCCGGGCACCGGGGCCGCTCAGTTGCAGCCCGCCATTACGCAAGCGGCTGGCAAAGCGTTCGGCACCAAAGGCTTCCAGCAGTTGTACCGCCGGGATATTCAGGGAACGCTGCAATGCTTCAGTGGCACTGACCGGGCCATTAAAGCCGCCGCTGAAATTTGCCGGCCGGTATGCCTGCCGGTAACGGGGCGCATCACTGAGCAATGACTGGGAATGAATCAGGCCGTCTTCCAGCGCCATTCCAAATAAGAACGGCTTCAGCGTTGAACCCGGGGAACGCACCGCCTGAACCATATCTACGTGGCCAAACCGATCGCTGTTCAGAAAGTCCGCCGATCCGGCATAAACCTGTACTGCACCGTCGCGGTTATCCATCACCAGTACTGCAGCAGAGACTCCCTCCGGAAAGCGCCGGGACTGTTGACGTAATACAGCTTCAACACCTTGCTGTAAGTCCCGCCGGATCAGGGTCTGGATCTGACCGCATTCAGGGCACTCGCTGCGCAGGCGTCTTGCCAGCAGCGGTGCCAGCCGCACCGCCTTACGGTTCAGGGAAACCACCGGCTCCGTCAGGGCATCCTCTACACGCGCCTGTGGCCATAGCTGTAATTCAGCCATGCGCCGTAAAACCTTGTCGCGGGCCTGCCTGGCAGCCTGTGGATAACGGTCCGGCCGCCAGCGGCTGGGAGCCTGCGGCAGCACCGCCAGCAACGCCGCCTGAGCATCGCTGAGCGCATTGGCAGGTTTACCAAAATAACTGTAACTGGCCGCCTGCACCCCGGACAACGTGCCGCCGAAAGGTGCCCGGTTGATATACAGATTAAGGATTTCAGTTTTGCTCAGATGCCATTCCAGCTGGAAAGCCCGTAACACCTGTTTCAGCTTGCCGCTTAAACTGCGCTCATGAGGGTCCAGTAAACGGGCTACCTGCATGGTCAGGGTCGAGCCGCCGGAAATCACCCGCCCGGCACTGACGTTTTGCCAGCCGGCCCGCAGCATAGCCAGCGGATTTACCCCGGGATGCCGGTAAAACCAGCGGTCCTCATAGCCAATCAGCAGCGCTTTATAGTTATCCCCAAGCTGGTTGTCAGTAATGGGGTAGCGCCACTGTTCACTGGCATTGGTAAAGCTGCGCAAGGGCTGACCGGCAACGTCCGTTACCACACTGCTGAAATCCTCTTCCAGAGGCAGTGGATAACGGTGATCAAGACTGCCACTCACCAGCAACAGCACTGCCAGCAACAGAGCAGTGCCTGCATAGACGGTGAGTATGCCCCTTACGGTCATCAGCCTTACCTTGGGCTGACCGTCAGCTGTCCGGCCGCCGGCCCCTGATGGCGAATTTCCGGACGGTACATATCTTCCGCAAAGGTCGGCGGTATTCTGAACTCACCGGCCGCAACCGCTCTGGCCAGATAAAACAGCCGTACCGGCCGCCCTTCATACAGGCTGACAGCCGCCACATAGCGGTCATCCCGGTATTCCTGATGATTCACTTCGGCACCGGCACTGAGTTCCCGCACGGCGACTCCGTCAATGCTCAGATCACTGATACTGTAAGCATCATTCAGGTTCTGATTTTCCAGCTCCAGACCTGCCGGCAGCAAATCCACCACTAAACCATGGGGCTGATTTGCGGTGGCTTCCACAAAGAGTTCAACCAGTACCTGCTGGCCGCTCTGTAACTGCAGGTTTTGCTGATCAGGCAGCACCACACCATCAGCGTCATAGAAACGCCGCTGTACCTGTAAACCGCGGTTATGAGCAGTCGGCTCCGTGGCGGTACGGCCATTCAGCCGCAGGTTTACATAGGCATCCGCTGTGCCGGTATTTTCGATCATCAGCGGCGCGGCGGCCTGCTCAGCCTCCAGACGGCGGGCATAGCCTTCAGCCGCCTGCAGCTGGATCTGTTCGCCGGCCAGCTGCAAATTCAGACCCAGCGGCTGTTCACCTTCCGCCACCAGCGCCTGGCCGGCCAGAAACAGCGCATTGCGTTCCTGGGTACTGAGCCAGCGGCGGGCAACTAACTGTTGCTGCAGGCTGTCCAGCAGCTCCGTCCAGTATTCCGCAGGACGCCGGGCTTCTGTCAGCCAGAAAATAGCCAGCGCCAGATCCCTGACCTTGCTGCCATAACTGACATAGCGGTACTCCGGCTGCATGGCTGCCGCCAGTCCGGCGGTCAGGGCCCGTTCACCGCGGTTGCTGTCACCGCTGGCCTCCAGTGCCAGCCCCAGCTGAATCAGCCCCAGAAAGCCGGCGTTGCCCCGCTGATAATCATACAGGCTGCGTAAGTCCGCCAGCGATGCCTGTTCCGCACGGCTGAGGACCTGTGCCGCATAGGCCCGTACAGCAAACCGGCTGCTGGCTGGCAGGTATTCCAGCTGTGACGGGCTGCGCAGGTATTCACCGGCCCGCTGCATCGCATCATTCAGACCACCCTCAGGCACCGGATAGCCTGCTTCACGGGCCCGCAGCAGGAAGTCCAGCACATACACCGTCAGCCAGTGTTCTTCCGCACTCTCGTTATTCCACAGGCCGAAACTGCCATTATATTTTTGCATCCCCAGCAGCCGCGAAATCGCCAGTTGCAGCGCCTGCTGCCGGGACTGAAGGCTGGATTCCGGCAGATCAAAACGGCGGATCAGTTCACTGTTCACATACAGCTGCGGGAAAACACCACTGGTGGTCTGCTCCAAACACCCGTAGGGATACGCCTGCAGCGCGTTAAAGTGCGATGTGAAATCCACCGGCGGCAACGAGGAAATCCGCAACTGGCTGCGTAAATCCGGAATCAGCCAGTCCTCTGCTGTTGCCGGTGACATCTGCCAGCTTTCACCGGGGGCCAACCGCTGCTGTACCGGCAGGCTCTGCGCCGCCCAGGCAGGGCGCACTTCAAGATACCAGTCACGCACTACCTGTTGCTGTTCAGCCGGCATGCCCTGCAATCCCTGAATATCCAGACGGATATGCGCCAACCCGCTGATATCAGCCGCGGTGACCGGAATATAAAGGGTACGTTTTTCGTTGACGCTGAGCTGCACTGACTGCTGATACTCATCGCTGCCGGCTGCTTCACCGGTCCGCAGCCCCTGCAGCAGAACGCTGAGTTCAAACTGCTGATCCTGCCCGCTGAGGTTGTGCAGATCCAGCGCTAAGCGGCTGCGGTCACCCGGCGACAGAAAACGCGGCTTGGTCAGTTGCGTCACCAGCGGGGCAGCCACATCAATGTCCTGATCGGCAGCACCAAAACTGTCCGCACTGTAGGCCACGGCCATCAGCCGTAGCCGGCCGTTAAAGTCCGGCAGGTCCAGCGTCACCGTGCCGGTGCCGTCTTCATCCAGCGCGACAGGCCCGCGGAACAGCGACACAATGCGGACATCCTCGCCCTGCTCGCCGGCACCGTTAAAGTCTTCATCACCGCCGAAACTTAATGTCGCCATTTCGCCGGAGCCTGCGTCGATCAGATCCCCGTAACTGTCGCGGCCAACCACCTCATAGCGACGCTGACCGAAGAACTCCGCAAACGGATCCGGCGTGGCAAAACGGCTGATATTCAGAACCCCCACATCCACGGCTGCCAGCGTCACACTGATGCTTTCCGGCAGTTCGCCGGCACTGCTGACCTGCACCGGCACCGTCAGTTGGCTGTTCGGATAGGTTTTCGCCGGCACATCCAGTTCAATATCCAGCCGCCGTGCTTCACGGTCCAGCGGCAGAGGCGCGATGCCCAGCATCCGGCGGGGCAACGCCTCTTCCCGTGCCTCGCCGGGTTGAACCAGTAGCACGCTGACATACAGATCATGCTGTTGCCAGGCGGGGTCAAGGGTAAAGCTCACACTGGCACCGTCTTGCGGAATATCCACAGGGATCCGCAACAGAGGCTGGTCAGATTCCACCAGCAGAAAGCCCTTACCGGCCGCCGGTGGCTGAATGGCCACATTCACCTCATCACCACCGGAATAAGCCTGTTTATCCAGCGCCATGCCGATACGGTCAGGACGGCCCGCCATGGTGGTCGCTCCCGGATCCCAACCGGCCCGGAAACGGTAACCGCTGGTTAAACCGGTTTGCGGGTCGCTGACTTCCAGACGGTAATAGCCCCATTCCACCGGCGCAGAGATCTCCCGGCTGCTGCCGGCTCTGAGGTCTATCACATCGGTAAATACCGGATATTCCCGCTGGGTGTAATCAGACTCCCAGCCATTCACATCGGAGTAAACCCAGTGATACTGGCGGTATTCACGGATCAGTTTTACCTGCACATTGGCGGCCGCCAGCAACTCGTCTCCGGCGGTTGCCAGCACTTCAAACGCGGCGCTAGAGTCGTAGTCCACTGTGTCTTCGGCAAACAGCGGGCGAATCCCCAGTAAGCGCTCCGCCGGCAATACATAGCTGATGCTGCGCCGGCTCACCGGACGGCCGCCACTGTCGATCAGGCTGTGGAAAACTTTCAGTTGCAGCGGCACCCGGGCTTGTTGCCAGAAGCTGTCAGGCCGGACGGTACCTTCTCCCTGCGGCCCCAGCATCAGCGGATTCAGCGTCATCCGGCGGTTCAGTTCAGTACGGTTCGGATGGCCAAAATACACGTCATTCCAACGGGGAAACGGATGCGCCGCCATCTGGCTGATCAGTTCACTTTCCAGCAGGTTGCCATTTGCAGGCGCGCCGTACAGATATTCACCGCTGGCCTTAACCTGCAGCGCTTCATCCGGGGCAATAAATTCTGGCGCGTCCAGTGTCAGCTGCATCCGTTCCGGCAAGAACTCTTCCACCTGAAAGCGGTAGCTAAAGCGGTCTTCCCCGTTGATCCCGGCTGTCAGCGTCCATTCGCCGGTAGCAGCATCCGCAGGTACCTGCCATTCAGTCTGCAAATACCCCTGAGCATCAAATCCCGCGGTACGGCTGGCAATTTCCTGCCCGTCCGGCCGGGTCAGGCTTAATTCAGCATTGCGCTGTCGCGGTGAACCGTCCGGATTCTGTAAGACCGCAGCAGCGCGGCCATCCGCATCCCGCAGCAAGGCGCTGACGGTTACTGCTTCACCGGGCCGGTAC
Source organism: Aliamphritea hakodatensis (assembly GCF_024347195.1). Classification (NCBI taxonomy): domain Bacteria; kingdom Pseudomonadati; phylum Pseudomonadota; class Gammaproteobacteria; order Oceanospirillales; family Oceanospirillaceae; genus Aliamphritea; species Aliamphritea hakodatensis. The sequence goes on along the minus strand of NZ_AP025281.1, from coordinate 243,256 downwards.
AGATCCCGCGGGCTGTACATAAATAACTGCTCGGTACGGCGGACCGGGCCGTCCACCGGAAATTCCGCCAGATCCAGACCGGCACCGAATAGCCGTACCAGTGAGGTGTCGCCGGCGTCAGTGGTGGCCACCAGCAGCGAAGAGCGCTCCAGCTGCACCGCATCGGTAAAGCTGGCAGTGCCGTCTTTCGCGGTAACCGCCTGTAAAACCTCCCGGCCGTTGCCGTCCAGTAACTGCAATTCAACCCCGGCGGCGGGTGCCGCGGTTTTCAGGCTGTTTACCGTCACATCCAGCTGTTGCGGATATTGGCGCAGGTGAATGCCCAGATCGCTGACCGCAAACCAGGTGGCCGGGTAGTCATAGCGGTAATCACCTGACTCACGCATCACGGCAACATACACACCGCTGCCGGTCAGGGCGGGAATATCCTTAACCGGCAGGTAACGGACACCCTGTTCATTACGGGCCAGTTGCAGCTCAAAACGGCCGGTATACACCAGTTCATAGTTCTGCAACTGATCGGAGATGCGCCAGAAATTCAGTTGCCCCCTGCGGCTGTTCTGGCTGAGAAAATTCACCAGCCGGGATGCCGGCAGGCGATAAAAATCCACATCCACCCGGGACACATTCGCAGCAATCACCGGTAATCCTCTGGCCAGATCTTTGGCCAGCAGATTGCCGTTGCCGGCAAACCCCAGCAGAGTGGTGACCGCTGCAACGTCCACGGCGGATTCACGCCCGGCCGTCAGTTCACCCTGCTTACCCGGCAGGCCCTTCTCCACCGTTACCCGGTAACCGGTTTCTGGCTCAACCGCCGTAAAATACAGACGTTTCAGGCTGTCCCCGACAATCCAGCTACCCTCAGCCCGATTGCCCTGCCGGTCCTCAACCTGTAACCACTTATCCAGCTTCTGATCGGCATCCACCGGGGCAGACAGCACAACCACCAGTGCCGGCCGGCCCTGATACTGCTCTGAGCTGATATCCAGCACGGTTAAGGGCCCTGCAGCTACCGCAGATGAAGATACCGGTTGCTCTGTTGCTGTTTCGGTAACAGAGGTTTCTGTCACCGCCGGTGACGCTGTCTGATTCTCAGCGGCGTCTTCATTACAGCCAGTCAGTAAGCCAAACAGTAAGATAACTGTCAGATAAGCGATTTTCATAACACATCCCGTGTTGAGCGCCCGGATAAGGTGCGCTTTAAAAAAAGTGTCCGGAGGCTATTTATAGCACTGTTTCTGCCACACAGCAGCGCCACCGGTCAAACAATCTGCTGATTCTACTTAAGCCCTTTCTGACCCTGACTTAACAGCTGATATTCCCCCTACTGCAGGGATATTTTTGTTTACTTAGTAAACAGCTGGTATGATGCGCGCCAAAATTTTTGAGCGAATATTCATGACAACACGGGTAATAGGCATTTCCGGGCCGTCCGGTTCAGGGAAGTCCTGGTTCAGCGAACATCTTAAGGATCTGATCGAAGCACGGCTGGGTGCCGGCAGTGTGACAATCCTGCAGGAAGACTGTTATTACAACGATCAGACAGAGATGAGCTTTGAACAACGCTGCCAGTGTAACTATGATCACCCGGAAGCATTCGAGCATGAATTACTGGCGCAGCAGCTGGCAAAGCTGAAGTCCGGCGAAGCCATTGAGGCGCCGCTGTACGATTACTGCAATCATAACCGTCGCAAAGAAACCCAGCGTATTCCACCGGCCAGTCTGGTCATCGTGGAAGGCATCATGCTGTTCCATAATCCACACCTGCGTGATGAGCTGGAACTGAAGGTGTACATCGACACCCCCTGGGATATCTGCCTGATGCGCCGTATTCAGCGGGACACCAAAGAGCGTGGCCGCAGCCTGGACTCAATTCTGCAGCAGTATGAAACCACCGTACGGCCAATGCTGAAGCAATTCCTGGCCCCGACAATGGAATACGCTGATATCACCATCAACGGTTACCAGACGCTGGACGAAGAAGTCACCCGACTGGCCGATCAGGTATCCCACCTGCTCTGATGCGACCGCCTGCTGCCCCGTCAGCGGGCCTTACTTCCCTGCCGGCGTATCCTCTCTTTGAGTATCTTTTCCTGCCGTGTCCCTTGGCAAACCGCTAAAACAGCCTTTATGATCAGTTGAGCTGAGTATGACAGGACGTCATAAAACTCGCTGAACGATAATAATGATAAGGATATCCCATGCTGTTTATACGCGTTCTTCCGCTGCCCGCCAACCGGGTACACCTCACCTGCTTTGCCCTTTTCACTGACCGTTTTGCATGCCCTTCAGATCTGCTACTGACAGGCAACGCCTGTCTGTCCGGCAGACTGCCCGACCGGCATGGCTGATGCCTCACTGCCCCTGACATCAGGTGCCCGACCCGGGCTGCACCAGAAAAATACAATAATAAAACGGTATCTAGCATGCAGAATAAGAACCTGTCTTTTATGGTTTTTTCCTTACAGGAAGCCTTTATCACCCTGGTACCCTATTTGTTTTTACGGGCAGGCTGCACCCTGCTGCAGATCGTCAATCATGAATGGGAAATCATCAACCGGAGCCTGCTGAATGCCGGTATTTCGATTGTTTATGATATTTTCCCTTTATTGCTGACCATCTCCATTGCCGCCAGCATTTCTAAAAACTTCCACTTCAGAAAATACGGCTTCATCATCCCTACGCTGGTGTTTTTTCTGCCGGTGTCCGGCTATTTACAGTTCAGTAACAGCCATCTGATCATCCAACCGGAAAACACTGTCATTGCGGCTATTCTGTCGCCGCTGATTATCTGCCTGATCGTAAAAACCTGTGCAAAACTCAGAACACCTCTCATGCAACCGGCCATGAACAGGAATGATCTGACTGCCATTTCAGTCAGCGCGCTGCTGTCGTATTACGTTATCTTTCTGTTAGCCATGCTGATAAGAGATATCAAAAACAGCTTCGATATCAACCTGCTACAAGAACTGTTATTAACCCTGGGCCTGGAATCCCAGGCCGTATTTCATCTGATCACATCCCACATACTCTGGATGCTCGGCATCCACGGTACCACGACGTACCAATACAGCTTTGATATGACTTTCTACCAGCAGGATATCTTTCCCGGGCTGCCTTACGGTCAGTTTTTTTCAACCTTCATCATCTTCGGCGGTGCCGGCAGCACCCTGTCGCTGATCATCGCAATCTTTATGACCTCCAGACAAAAACACAGCAAGGTCATTGCCAGATATGCCCTGCCCTTCTCTTTGCTGAACATCAATGAGCCAATTATTTACGGGCTGCCAATCATCTTTAACAAATACTATTTGCTGCCGTTTATAGCGGTACCGGTAATCAACTTTTCACTGTCGTACACTGTGCTTTCACTGGGCCTGTTCAACATTATCAATACCGACATTACCTGGACCACACCGCCGCTGATCAGCGGCTATATTCTGACCGGAAGCTACCTGGCGGCAGCATGGCAACTGTTCCTGATCGTACTGGGGGTGTTTATCTATATGCCGTTCATCAGGCGGTCAGACAACGCCCGCTCCTGCGCTGAAAATCTGGCGGAATACCTGAATATTTCTGAAAAGCTGGAGGACATCAATACGGAGTATGAATCGTATAAGCGGCACGAAAAAATCACCGAAGAGGAGGTGATTCTCAACAGGGCCATCAACGACATCACCGAAGGGCATCTGACCCTGTACTACCAGCCGATCATCAACCTGAAAGATAACAGCATTTATGGCTATGAAGCCTTACTGCGTCTGGTCAAAGAGAATGAGGTCTACCCACCTATTTTTTTACCGGCCATCGAGAATGCCAAACTGGAAGCGGTGATTGATCTGTGGGTCGTCAATAAGGTGAACGCCGACCTTGAAAAATGGCAGTCCATTCACCCGGCCCCGCCGGTCAGCGTCAATATCTATCCGAGAACCCTGGAGTCCGGTAAAAATATTGATCTGATTATCAGTAAATTATCCGGCAAAAACTGCCGCATCGAGATCCTTGAAAAGCACTGTTCCAAACGGCGGGAGATCATCCTTAACGCGCTGAGCAGAATTCAGGCGGCCAGTATCCCGATTGCGATCGACGACTTTGGCTCCGGCTATTCCAACCTTTCCATGCTGGGCCAGATCAGCCCGGACATCGTGAAAATAGACAAAAGCATACTCGACAGCAGTCACACCGATAACGGCCTGATTCTGCTTAAATCCATCTGTTCAACCTGTAAAGAAATGCAGTTCACCACCATCATAGAAGGTGTCGAAACCTATCAGCAACTCAGACGGGTTTCAGAGCTGGGCGCTGATGCCGTGCAGGGTTGGGTGTATTCCAAGCCTCTGGCACTGAACAAAGCCATCCAGTACCAGATACAGCATGAGAAAAACGCCCGGTAAAAACCGGGCGAATTCTACAACTGTCAGTCCAGCACTGGCCGCATAAACTGCCGCTCAATGCGGATTATGCAGCCGGTTTTGCTGGCATAGTCATACGCAGCCTGGCAGTCTGCATCCGCGGCCATTTTTTCCCGGTATTCCTCATAGGCTGCCAGTGAGGGAAAACTGAAAGCGGCAAAGGCTTCGTAATTCTTTCCTTCATGGGGGAGAAAATAGCCGTGGTGCTGACCGCCGAATTTTGTCACCAGAGGCAGCCACAGTCGGGCATAGGTTTCGAATTCCTGTAATTTGGCAGGATCAATTTCATAGCGGATATGACAGGTAACCATTGAACATCCTTATCAGTGTGTACGGGGCTACTGAGAATACGCAGTCAGCGTGAAATAATCCACGGCGCTGGCGCAGCAATCGGGACGAACTCTGCTATCATTCACCGCCTGTTGATTAAACATCCCCTGACCGGACTGACCGCCCGCTATGCTGACTGATTCCATCCCTGCTGCTATTCGCTATATGCTCCTTTCTGCACTGGGCTTTGCCCTAATGGCTGCCTGTGTCAAAGCCGTCGGCGGATACGGCATTCCGGTAATGGAAATTGTGGCGGCACGGGCCATTATCTCGCTGATCATCAGTTACGTGGATGTCAAACGTAAAAGAATTTCTGTCTGGGGCAATAATAAGCCGCTGCTGATTGCCAGAGGGGCCATTGGCGCGGTATCCCTGATGGTTATTTACTTTGCTGTCACCACCCTGCCACTGGCGGAAGCCACTATCCTGCAGTACACCTATCCGGCGTTTACGGCAGTACTGGCACTGATCTTTCTGAAAGAACGTATCCAGCTGGCCACCATTATCTGCATTGCCCTGAGCATTCTCGGCCTGCTGGTGATGATGCGCCCGGGCATTGAAACAGAAACATCCGCACTGCCCTTACTGAGCGTCGGCGCCGCCCTGCTCGGGGCATTAGGCAGTGCAGCGGCCTATGTCATAGTCCGCCAGCTGAGCCGCAGTGAAGACGGCTCAGTCATTATCTTTTACTTCCCGCTGATTGCCCTGCCGGCGTCGCTGATTCTGCTCGGGGATGACTTTGTCATGCCCAACACCGAAGCACTGATTCTGTTAATTATGGTGGGGATTTTTACCCAGGTCGGACAGATCGGACTGACCAAGGCGATGGCGGCAGAATCCGCCGGTAAGGCCACTGCTTACTCGTATGTACAGGTTATTTTCTCAGCCATTCTGGGCATTATTTTCTTCGCTGAAACACCCACTTTCTGGACCTTAATGGGTGGCGGCCTGATTATCACCGGGGCGCTGATAAACGCCCTGATGAAACGCTGAGTCAGGCCCGCCGCGGCAGGCTGTAGAGGAACAGGAAAACCAGCAGCGCAGCAACCACAACCGACGGTCCGGCCGGTGTATCCCACTGATAAGACGCCAGCAGCCCCATCACGACCGCCAGGGTGCCCAGCAGGCTGGCGATCAGCGCCATCTGCTCAGGGTTATGGGCCAGACGTCTGGCCGCAGCGGCAGGAATAATCAGCAAAGATGTAATCAGCAATATGCCCACTACCTTCATGGCAATGGCAATGACAAAGGCGATAAGCAGCATCAGTGCTAAGCGGGTCAGGGTCACATTCACCCCTTCCACCTGCGCCAGCTCCTCATTGATAGTAATTGCCAGCAGTGGGGTCCAGAGTTTCCACAGCAAAACTAATACCAGCAGGCCGCCCAGATAAATCCATAACAAATCTTCCGGCAGAATCGCCAGCAGATCGCCAAACAGATACTCCATCAGGTCAACCCGCACATCATCCAGCAGCGCAATGGCCACCAGACCCAGAGACAGGCTGCTGTGGGCCATAATTCCGAGCAGGGTATCCGTTGCCACCAGCCGCTGCCGCTGCAGGCTGACCAGAATCACCGCCAGCAATACACAGCAACTGATGACCGCCAGATTGAAGTTAATATCAAACAGCACCCCAACAGCCACACCTAGCAGGGCAGAATGTGCCAGGGTATCGCCAAAATAGGCCATTCGCCGCCAGACAACAAAAGACCCCAGCGGCCCGGCAACCAGCGCAACCCCTATACCGCCCAGTAATGCATAGAGTAAAAAATCAGCCACTGTGACTATGTTCCTTATCGCTTAACGAAAATTCAGAAGTGGTGCATTTAGGATTCTGGCAACTGCCGGTCTCCACAACATCACCGTGATCATCATGGCGGTGATTATGATGGTGGCTGTAGAGGGCAAGGTTTTCAGCCCCCGGCACACCAAACAGCTCAATATACGACGGATCATTACTGACCTGCTCCGGCCGGCCGGAGCAGCACACGTGCCGGTTCAGACAAATCACGTTATCGGTTGACGCCATCACCAGATGCAAATCGTGGGAAATCATCAGTACTGCACAGCCATGCTGATCACGGATCCGGCTGATCAGGTTATACAGCTCCACCTGACCGTTAATATCCACCCCCTGTGCCGGTTCATCGAGCACCAGTAACTCCGGCTTCTGTAACAGTGCCCGGGCCAGCAATACCCGCTGCATTTCACCCCCGGACAGGCTGTGAACCGACTTATCAATCAATGCACCGGCCTTAACATCTTCCAGCGCCTGAAGCAGAGCGGCTTTATCGCTGTAGCGGGCGGTTTGCAGAAACCGTTTCACCGTCAGTGGAAAGGTAGAATCTATGTGTAGCTTTTGCGGCATATAGCCAATACGCAGCCCTGTCTGGCGGATAACCTCCCCCTGATCAGCCCTCACCAGCCCCAGAACCGCACGTACCAGTGTGGTTTTACCGGCTCCGTTCGGGCCAATCAGGGTCGTTATCTCCCCCCGGTTCAGGCTGAAGGAAACATCCCGGATAACATTTTCGGAGCCAAAACTAATATGGATTTGTTTCAGATCGACTAATACATCAGTCATTATTTCGCCTCTGGCGGACAGTTCGGACAACGTCCCACAACCTCAACACTCTCATGTTCCACAACAAAGCCCAGTTCCTCAGCACTGTTATGAATACTCTTTTCGATGCTGCCGGAATTCAGTTCCACCGTCACGCCACACGCCTGACAGATCAGAAAATACCCCTGATGCGGATGCTCAGGATTAGTACAGCCGATGAACGCATTCAGAGACGCAATCCGGTGTACAAGCCCCTGTTCCTGCAGAAAATCCAGCGCCCGGTAAACCGTAGGAGGCGCAGAATTAAAACCCGCTTCAGCGATTGCCGGCAGCAAATCATAGGCCCCCAGCGGTTTATGACTCTGCCAGATCAGTTTCAGCACCAGTTCCCGGATGGCCGTCAGGCGAATACCTTTTGACTGACAGATACGCCGGGCGTCCTGCAGCGCATGGCTGACACAGTTATCGTGGTTATGATCAGGATGATAAGCAATCGTTGCATCAGTCATTTTGGCTCACCGGGCATGTTTGTATCAGGCTTGGCAGCAGCATTGTTATACTATAACATACCGCAAATTTTTTAAACCAACACCCGTGGAAATAAATTTATGTTTAGGTTAATTCTGCAATGGTGCGTATTGTCCTGCGCGACACTGGCTTGCGTCAATGTCAGTATGGCCGCAGCCGCACAGAAACCGGTAAAAGTTGTCGCCAGTATCAAGCCTCTGCAACTGATTGCCGCCTCTTTACTGGGCGACAGCGCCGAAACAGGCCTGCTGGTATCACCTGATAACTCTCCCCATCACTATAATATGAAGCCTTCCGATGTGCGCCGCCTGCAGGACGCTGATCTGGTGATCTGGGTGGGCCCTGATCTGGAACGGTTTCTGATCAAACCGCTGAAGCGCAATCCGGGCCGTAATCTGGCGCTGCTGACTGAAGAAGAGCCGGCCCGCAAAGAAGAACATGACGAGCACGACGATCATGACGGGCACGATGAACACGAAGAACATGCTAAGCACGAAGATCATGAGGAACATGACGAACATGACGAACATGAAGAGCATGCTGAAACTGAAGGCGAGCATCACCACGACCACGGTAACGATCCGCACCTGTGGATGGCTCCCGAGCGTATCCTTGAAGCTGCAGAGCTGATCACCCAGCGCTTACAGCAGGATTATCCTCAGCGGTCTGCTGAATTTGAAGAGCGCCTGCACAGCTTTGAAGCCCGTCTGAAGGCGACCGACTCGGCACTGGCAGCACAACTCAAAGACGTGCAGAGCCAGGGTTTCTATGTGTTCCACGATGCCTTTGCAGGCTTTGTTGAACATTACGGGCTGAATCAGCTGGGCTACTTCACGGTTGATCCGGGCCGCAAGCCCGGCGCTAAGCGTCTGAGCCAGATCCGCACGGCTCTGGAAAGCAGCCAGGCATCCTGTGTATTTATTGAGCCGCAGTTCGAAGCACCGGTGGTCAGAGCAATTGTTGGCGATCTGCCAATCGGTAAAGGCATGCTGGACCCGCTGGGCCGCGAAATAGCTGTGGATAACGACGGTATTTTCAACTTCCTTAACGCACTGAGCAGCGAAATTCGGACTTGTCTGAAAAAATAATAACTTTATTTGAAAAAAAGTTATTGAGGGGCTTCACAAACCGAAAAACGGATATATAATGTGCCCCTCTTTCGGAGCAGATGTGGTGGAATTGGTAGACACGCTAGCTTCAGGTGCTAGTGCCTTCACGGGCGTGGGAGTTCGAGTCTCCCCATCTGCACCAATACTTTCTGAGTGTTGGCGCTGCGAAAGAAAACCTTCTTTATGATTAACTGTCTTAAACAACAGAGCATAAAGAAAAGGGGACGCCCTTAAACGTAACAACTTGATACGCAGATGTGGTGGAATTGGTAGACACGCTAGCTTCAGGTGCTAGTGCCTTCACGGGCGTGGGAGTTCGAGTCTCCCCATCTGCACCAAGTTTTTCCGACTTGGTCACTTCTCAGAACACTCCGTTCAGACTTTTAATTTTGATTTGTATGTAACACTGCCCTTGCAGTGATTTCGCACGTCTGCACTTTGGCAATATACCGCGCACAAAAAAACGGCACTCCCGAAAGAGTACCGTTCCTGTTTACGCATCTGCTGTTAAGCCATCAGGCTATACAGAAGCCTGTGCCGCACCTGCCGAGCCGGTACCCGTGGTCGCAGCCACCTGTTGTGCCGGATTCGGGGTTGTCTGTGGTGAAGTCGCCGACTGCGGCGTTGTCGGTGACGACGGTGCCCGGGTGTACTCATACTCATGCAGAATGCTGTAGTTTTCCTGCATTTCCTTCAGCCGTGCGGCAATGACCCCTTCAGTGCTGTGGAAGGCAACGCTGTAATTATCGTTATATTCCTGAATATACTTGTTGGAGAGTTTCTTCAGGGTTTCAATATGATGAACCCCTTTGGCATATTCCGAGGAACCGACCAATCCGGCATTTGGCTGAATCAGCTGCAGGAATTTATACGGGTGCGCCGCAAACCCTGAACCCATGGTCAGCGCAGCCACCACCGGCGTCGTTACAACCGCCCGCTGGAACCACTCAGAAAAACGCTTGTGATCATTCACGACAGAGCCTGGTGAGTTACGGTTATCCCAGGCTTTCTTGGCGCTCTTCAGGGTTTTATTGATCAGGCAGCGCTGGATAATGTATTCAACCAGGCTCGCAACCCGGCTCAGTACACCGGTTACTGCGCTGACAATGGTACCGGCACCGCCGGCAGCATCACCGGCTGCTTCCAGCCCGATATTGACCCCGGCAACCAGCACATCTTTCACACCGCCGGCAATGCCTTTGGCAGAGTGCCGGGCCAGCGCGTTGGCAATGATAGACGGATGACCGCCCAGTAACTGCACGCCGTAGCCACTCCACATCTGTTCGATAAAGTCCTTGGACTTAAGAATCGCAGTGCGCACACCCACATAGCCATCCGCCAATGACTGCACATACCCCCAGCCAGGAATCAGATCCGCCAGACCTTTGGCAAAACTGGACGCCGCCCACATGCCAAATTCTGCGATCCATTCTATGCCCACCAGCGACTCACCGTAAACGGTTTTAATCTTGGACACCATGACACCGAAGTACTCAGACAGTTTACGCATGATGTACTGCTTAAATTCGTCCAGCTTGGCATCCACCTTGCCTTTAACCGCCGCAACCTTATCACCCACTGCGGAAACCTTGGCAACCACCTTGCGGCCCTTTTCAGACTTATTCAGCAGATAGGTACAGCCGGTCTTAAGGTCAGACAGTGGCGTGGTATCAACAACGAAAGAACCTACCGGGTCCAGCGAGAAAGAAGGCACCTTCTTAATCTCGGTGTGCGCCAGCATGTACATTGCCCCAAGACGGGCATCCGCCATTTCAGCAACCTGCACACCCAGTGCAGTATTCTGTGTGTTGCCGAACATCTTGTCCTGGATTTTGCGTTTAACGAATTTCAGTTTCATATGCTTTGTCTCGGTACTCTGCCGGGCTCTCCGGCAGCCAGTTGCTCATCCCTGTTTCCGATCGTCCCTGCTCTGCCTGTTGTCTCAGCTGAAATCAGGCAGGCGCTGTATTTGCTGTGCCAGAAATTGCCTGGCTGCGGTTGTCAGACCATCATTGTCCGACAACAGAATATTCACCGTGTTAATCACCGTCTCTGAGTCTGACCATTCCGGCTGCAGAAGTGTACGGTTATTAACCAAACTGAGTATTACCATAAATCCGTACCAGTCATGCAGAATATCCACCGCCCCTTCTCCCCGCTGTAAAGCCGGCAGGCTGTAAGACGGGCTGAAACTGCGGTAAGGCAAATCAGCAACCGCAATTCCCGGTTCAGCTGCACTGGCAAAATCCACCAGTACAGGTTCATCATCAAGGACCAGAATATTGGCCGGTTTTACATCGCCATGGCAGATACCCAGCCGGTGAAGCTGTTGCAGTGAAAGGTACAGTTTATTTCTGAATTCAGGATGAAATTCAATATCCTGGCGCAACATTTCAGATAAAGGCTGAGCATTTACCCGGGATGTAATCAGTACCTCATATCCCCCAAGCTGATAATGCCCCAGATACTCCGCACAGCGACGACTATAAGCCGCGCTGTGTAAGCGCTGCAGCCAGTGGGCTTCGCGACGGATACCATAACGGTGTTCGGCGCTCTGGGCGAATTTCAGGCAGTGCCAGCAACGGGTCTCTGTATGCCAGGCCAGCCACACCCGCTGACTCAGCTGCCGGGCATCAGACGCCCGGTATCCCAACTGAGTAAGTATTTCTGTGATCAAGGCCTACAGCCGTTCCGGCAGTTGCAGCTGATCAAAGAAACCGACATAGAGCGGGTTTTCACCACTTTCCGTCCGGGCCAGCAGACTGGCAGACTCCGGCCCTTCCTGCCAGCTCAGGCTGTTAGTGCTGCCATCCGGTAATGATTCACCCTGTAACTGATCCACCATGCGGAACCAGCTCCAGATGCCTGGAAAGCTGGCTTCGCTGAGCACTTTAGTGCCGCTTTTCAGTTGCAGGCTCAGCGTACGGCTGCTGTTTTCCGACACCGGCCAGTTCATCTTCGCCCACAGTGCCGGACCGTTACGGTAGGTATACAGCGGCTTATCACTGCGCAGGTTAAACTCGGTCACACCGCTGCTCATGGCATCAATACGCACAGAGAAACTGAAACCCGGCAAACCGTTATTAAACATCACGGCCTGCACCTGTTTCAGACGGCCAAGCATCAGCCAGAACTGGCGGTTAATGGTGATATCCTGATCCTGCAAAAAGCTGGGCAAGCCCGGATAGATATTTTCTTTATCGGTGAAATACGGCTCGTAGCGTTTGGCGAAATCGCTGATCCGGCCATCCGCGGCAAAGAATTCTTTAAAGGTTGCCAGTGGAATATCCTGTTCGGATAACGGATTCACCGGGTAATAAGGCGCAACACTCTGCAGATAGTCGTTCAGCACCTCCGCCTGCCAGCGCTGCTGCAGGTATCCCTGCACGTCCAGCATCGCCAGATCATTTAACTGCCGGGCGGTATGCTCCAGCATATCCCGCACCACACCGTTGTATTTAACCGCAATATCCAACTGACGCTGCAGCGGGTTGTTCACCTCAGCGTTTAGCTGACCAAGGAACTTATTGCCACGCTGCTTGCTCTGCACACCCTGCTGCAACCACTCCAGCGTGGCGGTCATATGCTGTGTGGCAAACCCCAGCGGGCTGACTCCTTTGTCATCCGGCTGAATCAGACGCTTATACGGTGCAAAAGGCCGGGCAATGGTTTCCGCCGCCTGGGTAATGCCCAGATGTCTGGCCGGGGTCTGTAAATCGGCAGGCGCTAACGGATTCTCTGCAGGCTCATCTGTGCCAGCCTCCGCCGGCTTCGCTTTCGCTGCCTGAACCTTCAACACTCCCTCGACGGCCGCTTCCAGACTGGTGTGATAATCCAATAATTCATAAACCCTGAGTAAGGGTGAGCTGGCCGGGTCAGTGGCGGATATCAGTTGCTGGCTGATTTCGCTCCAGCCGGTGGTGGGCTGCCACTCAAGGGCGCTGGCAAAGCGCTGCCAGTGTTCTACATAATCCCGGGTGTAACGCAGACGCAACTTGCGGTTTATCTGGCTGAAGTCCTGATTGCCGCTGATATCGCCAACCACATCCTTATAATCAGCCACCCAGTCATTGGCAAACTCAAAACCGGAGTTGCCCATGATTTCCAGAAAGCCTTCACGGGTGAACATATAAGGCACGCTGTAGACACTGTCATCCTTAAAGGTGAACACGTCATCGTAGTTTTGCCCCAGCTTATCCAGCAGATTCAGCTTCTGACTAAGGTGTGGCTGCTGCAGCAACTGGGTATACAGCAGATCCCCCAGATCCTGAGTCGCCAGCGACTGATCCACCAGCTCCAGCAGTTCCTGATTGTCTTCCGGCGGGGCCACTTTAAGGGCAAACAGATCCCCCAGCAGCAACTTAAACTGGTTGATCAGACGGCTGTCCGTCACCCCTTCTTCCTGCAGAGAATTCAGGTAGTAATTGCTCAGGGTATTCACATCCGTCCGCCTGGCATTAAACAGCTGCTTCTGCAGGTTATACAGCTCAAGGGTTTTAACCTTGTCATCCAGACGGTTATAGACGTACAGATCCCGCAGCAGGTAATCCCTCAGTTCGATTAACAGCTGCCCTTTAAGGGCATCATCATAGGCACCGTCCACCGCCTTCTTAATGCTCGGATTTGGCAGGAACGGCAGGGCATACCAGGGTTCCGGCCGGTGGAAAATAGCCCGGATTTTGCGCAGTTCGGTCAGGTTGGTGATCGGCACCGCCAGCTCATCACTCTGATCTTTATTGTTGATCAGTTGCCGTTTATAAACCGTTAACTGCTGCGCCGCTTCCTGTTCCATCGACGTGTAGTAATCGTAATTGGCCTTAAACAGCCACAAACAGGCACCCAGCACCGTCAGCAGCCCCACCGAGAACACCAGTTTCAGCAGGCTGTAACTGCTTTCCTTATAACGGTTAACCCCCACCAGCGCCTTTTCAGGCAGAATGCTCTGCGGCATTAACTGCCGGGCAAATAACTGATGAGGCACCATATCACTGCCCGCCGGCAGCAGGCTGCTGTAGCCCAGACGGGAAGCCAGGTGCATGGTGAGGCGGTCGGTCGGCAAACCTTCACCGTGGGCATTCACAAAGAAATACCCCCGGAATTGTAACGCGGCAGTCTGATACTGATTATCCAGGAATAACTGGCGGAAATAGCTGGCCAGATCCGCCTTCAGCAAGCCGAACTGGTGAGGCCCGGCAATCACAGCACTGCGGTAAGACTCCGCCAGCTGAGCACTCAGCGCCGGGGTACTGTTAAGGGATAACTGTGCCTGCAAGGCATCAAATGATGTGTCAAACCACTGGGGATCAAAACCCCGTTTGTCCGCCGGCAGCATTGCCCCGAAAGGCTGCTCCAGCTGTTGTTCATCAAAACTGGCGAAGAACTGACAAAAATCGCTGACCGCCGAGACTTCTGTAAACAGGGAATACACCGGCAGGCTGACACCAAAGGCCTGATTCAGGGTTTTAATAAAACCCCGCTGCTGTTTTGCCAGTGCTTCCAGCTGGTCGCTGCTGCGGTTCATCACATCCTGAACCGGCACACTCAGCAGAATGCCGTTTGCACCCTGCCGGGGCCGCTGTTTGGCCAGATGCTTAACCAGCAGCTGCTGACAAAACGCCACACTGTCAGCATCCGCATCACAGTGCAGCTCGATCAGAATGGCATTTTCATTCAGCCAGAAAGCCACCGGCAGCGGCTGGGTGCTTGATTCCAGCTTAATTTTGTCAAAGCCCATGTGCTGTAACAGCTCAGCATCACCCGGCTCCCGGTTAAGCATGAAATACCAGGGTAACGTATAGGGCGAGCCCCGCAACTGCCGCACATGCTGCCAGCAGGCCTGCAGGTGCAGATGAACCTGTTGCTGCAGGTAATTACGTTTATCTTCGCGCTGGCGCTGCCCGGCATCTTCTTCAGGGGCCTCGGCTTTACCCCAGAACTTCCAGCTTAAACCGCCGGCCATCGCCGCCAGCAGCAGGGCTGTCAGCCCGCTTACCGTCATTTCAACAGGGTTTGCAAAGGTCCAGAACTGCAACAGGTACGCCCCGCCGAAAAGACAGACGCCGATCAGTACAGTTACCAGAATAAACGGCCACAACGGGCGGGATTTTTTCGCCACGCTAACCTCCTATTCCTGTACTGCGGAAAATAAAGGCATCGCTGACCCCTTCTTCACGAACGGTTTTCATCAGGCTCAGCGCCGCCGTACGGCTGGCGGTCGGCAACAGAATCCGGTAACGGCCTTTCCAGTGCTGAATAACCGAGCCACGGGCACTGAAATTGTATTTATCGACCCGGGACTGCGCATCCGCCGGGCGCAGGAACGACCCGACCTGAACCACCCACACAGGCGTGGCGCCTGCAGGTGCAGGTTTACTGACCGGCTGCGGCGGCGGTTTCGGGACAGGTGCAGCAACCGGCTTGAGTTCATCATCGGTACTGACGTACACTACCACGTTATCGTCATGACGCTTTTGCAGCTTGTCGGTATATTCCGCCAGCTTGCTGAAGCCCTCAGTACGGGCCGCATAGGTATCCTTGTACCAGAATGACAGTCCTACCCAGGTGGCTGCTATCGCAAACATAAACAGCACCGCCAGCCACAGGAACGGCATCTGGCCGCCCGGACGGGGGCTGCGCCGGGGTCTGGCCGGCTTTTCGGTATGCAACGGAATCTGCAATGAAGGTGCCTGAGTATCCCGCAGCACGCTCTCAATCTTGTAGTAGATACCATCAATATGCTTCTGGCCCTGCAGGTGATACTGACCCTTAAAGCCAATTTTCAGCAGCACGTAGATAACTTCCAGCATATCCACCAGCAGATTCGGCTGGCTGAGGGCTTTTTCCACCACTGCGTAGAACTGCTCACCGCCGTCACGCATGCCGAACAGCTCACTGAGCAGGGTCTGGTTTTCCCAGCGACACTCTTCGTTCCAGTCACAGTTGAGGATGAATTCATCCAGTACGATACAGAACAGGAAACAGGTTTTATCCGCCACGGATGCTGGGTAATCAAGCCCGGCGATGCGCTGTTTCAGGTCGGTAATGGCGTTCACCAGTCCCTGTCGGAAACGGTGCATGTCATCCGGCCGGGACATCCGCTGCACACTGACACACAGCGCCAGCGCCTCAGCACAGGCATTGAGTAACGGGTTGGGATACTGGCTGAACTGCTGCAGCTGCTGAATATTCTGCAGCTGGTATTTCAGTGCCGGGGCATTTTCCAGCGGGATTAACGGACGTGACTGATCCGTCGCCGGGCTGACAGTATCAGCCTGACGGATATTTACGGTGAGTTCGTCCAGGTAATCCTGAGTCATACAGGCTTAATCCAGCACATACAGCTTAACGCTGATGTCCGGAATCCGGACATCCACATGCAGCGCCAGCGGTTCACGTTTTTCCACCAGGCTCTGCCAGTAAGGATGATGGGTATCAATTTCGATATAGGCTGCATCAGATTTGGATTTCAGCTCACTTGGCGCCACCGGCATCGGGGTCAGGGTCACACCGGAAAGTGCGTTACGCACCACTTCAGCGATCTGCGAAAGGCCACACAGCTTACAGGCACTTGGCACCAGTTGAGACAGCGCTGCACTGCCAATACTGGACTCCACACAGAGAATAAAACGGTGGCCACTGAGGTTACTGATATCCGCCACAGAAGCACGCAGCAGACGGCGTTTCTCGAACAGACGGGTATCCCACGGGAATTCCAGTACGCTGTCTTTCTGTACCACCGACAGCTGCTCCCGCAAACGGGTAAACAGCGGCATAAAGCCACGGTGCATGGCATCGTACTGCAACGAGACCAGCGGTTTGGCAATGGCTGGCACGAAGCTGTTCAGCTCCGCAGAAAGGGTCGCCAGCTGCAGATAGACTTCGCTGGTCAGGGTCTGTGGATTATCCAGTGTATGGGTCAGCCACGGAATCCAGCGGTTCAGGGTCTGCAACCAGAGGTATTCACGCAGCAGGCTCTGTTCGCTCATGCTTTGCTGGCCATTCCCGATCCGCTGCTGCACCATGCTGGCACGGGTTTCAATCAGCACCTGCAGCTCCTGAAGGCGCTCAGTCAGCAACGCAGAAGCACCATAGTGCAGACTGGCGGGAATAAAGCGCTGATCCAGAATCACAGCACCGCTTTCCCGACGTTCCAGAATGCGGGCCACCGGGATCACCGTCAGGCCGGTGGTATCTTCCCCTTCCAGAATCAGACGGATATTCGGCCGGGCTACTCTGGCATCAATGCTGTTGGTGCTGGCATCCGAGGTATCAAACAGGGTGATATCTTCCACCAGATGCCGGCGTTTATCCGCCACCGGGCCGTATTCAACTTCGCCGTCCACCACCAGTGGCAGGGCCAGAAATACACTTTTATTGAGGGTATTTTCCGGCACATCCAGCAACAGTTCGTGGTTACTTTCAAAGTAGGTATGGTCCGGGAAAATGCCTTTGCAGACGGTAACAACGATTTTACCGATTTTCAGCCGTTCACGGTCGATCTGCAGCTCACACAAACCATAACCGTCATGGCCGGCGGCTACCGCATACTGCTCTGCATAGTGGCGGTAATGTCTGTCCTGCTGCTGAAAATGCTGCGGCGAGATAAACATGCCTTCCTGCCAGACTACTCTTTGCTGTCGTCTCACGTGGTACCTCTGCCTAAAATATCGTCTGCCACCAGGATTTCTCAGGCTGGATTCCAAGACTGACCCGCAGCCCGGCAACCTCTATTCTGAATTCCTGATCTTCATTGTCTTCATCCAGCTTCAGCAGCGCCCGGCTGACGGCATTCTCATATTCGGAAAACTCGGCCAGCACCGCCAGATAACGGCTGCGAAAATGTACATCTATACTGATTTGCTGCTCCGTTGCCGGCAGCACCGGGTCCAGATACAGGGTATCCACCAGTGAACTGGCCAGCACCTGCTGATCATTCTGATACAGGTCGAGAAAGGCAGCGTTACGGAAGGTGCCCGCTTCAGTCAGCTGATACAGGCGCAGCACCACCGGATGGGCGTTTTCACCCCCATAGGGGTTCAGCTGGCCGGCAGTATTAATGTGCAGGACCCGGCTCACGGGCGGCGGCGTTTCCTGGGGCGTGGAAGATGAACAGGCTACCAGCATCAGCGCCAGCAAACTTACCCACAGGGCACGCATTATTTCTTCCTCCGCAGTTCTTCCATAAACAGCGCAGTAAACTGCTGATGGAATTCATTACGGTCGCGGCGGCGGCTGAACTGCTTCTTATAGAGCCGCCAGTATTTCTTGTCCCGGCTGCCCCAGCCGGAGGTATATTCGTCAAACATGCCTTCCAGTTGCCCCGGTTCAAATTCTTCCAGAAAACGGTCCAGCGTTGCGCCCAGGCATTCCAGCAGTTTGTCCTGCCCGTACATGCCCATCTGCATCTGTTGCTGTTGTTGCAGGCTGTGCTGCAGCTGCTGAATACTCCGGCTCAGCTGCGCGGTGTCACCACCGGATTCCAGATCATCGCTTTCAAGGGTGACGATGTCTGTCGCCCGGAACGGGTCCGCATTCAGTTTAGGTTCCGGGGTTTTCAGCTCAACGGTGTCATCAAACGGATCATGGCCGAACTGATCATCAGCCATAACGTTTTCCGCAGAGAAAGCGGCCTCTTCCGGGGCCTGAATATCATTGCTGTGAAGGTCATCCAGCGATGTGCTGAATTCATCAATCTGCAGATTATCCACAGAGAACACCGGCTCACGGCGCTGTTCAGTGACGACCACCTCTTCCTCGACAGTATCGGTCAGGAAAGGCACCATATCGCTGAGCAACAGGGTGTAATCACCCAGTTTGAGAATATCGCCGTCACTGATCTGCTGAGGGATACCCCGGTTGAGAGGCTGCTGGTTCAGGGTTGAACCGTTAACGCTCAGGTCCGTCACCTGAAAGCTGCCCTGTGGCGAAAGATCAATCCGGATATGTTTGCGGGACAGTTTACGGTCAAAGTCCGGCAGCACCAGAGTACAGTCATAAGCACGGCCAATCGTGCCGCCATTGGCAGGCAGGATCACTTGCCGGCTGGGAACCTTCTCGTTTTCTGGCACTTCAACCAGTTGGATGCTTATCGTCATGATTCACTCTTTATACACTGAACCAGAGCAGCGTTGAAGGCATTGAGAAAGTTTGGCCGCTGATGCAAAAATGTTTTTGAAAAATGCACGCTAAGATCCCGGACTTTATAGGGAATCTTCTTAAACCGCTGAGGAGTTACCCCCTGATTTTCCATCGCCAGCTCAAAGACATCTTCATATTCCAGCGCCACATCCACATCGCCGTTACGCAGCATCCGTAACAGCGCTTCGGCATCCTGTGGTTTCTTCACCACGTTATAGCCGTTCTTCGCCAGAAACAGCCATTTGGAGGTATTAAATTTAGCCCCGTAGCGGGCCTGATCCTTCGCCGCTTCGCTGGTGACATCCAGCTCGACATTCGGCGCCAGATACCAGCTCAGCGGTACCGAGATCACCGGCGCAGACGGCACCGCATAACGGGCCCGGGAACTGTTCGGCGAACCGGAAAAGAAACCATTAAACTGATTGGTTTCCACCAGCAACTGGGCCCGGTCCCAGCGCATCAGATGCAGTTCGTAAGGCTGGCCCATTTCCCGCAGGGCACACTGTACCCGCTCGATGGCCTGGCCCTTTAACTGCCCTTCTTCAACCATCTGGAACGGCGGCCAGCTCTGCGTGGCCAGCCTGATCCGCTCCTGCGCCTGGGCAGCCGCCGGCAGCAATATCACAAAGATACTGAAGAGGGCGGTAAACAGGGCTGTAGACGGTTTTTTACGCATAGACATATTGTGTTTGCATTGCGCATCTCTGGCAAGGCCCGGGACGCGCAAACTGCTTAGGAAACCGGCACATAGGTGCAATTTCTGGCAATTGTTATGCAAACAGTGGCTCTCCGCAGTCCTTAATCGATGGCCAGCTGCAGGCTGCCCTGCTCAACGCTGACTTTAACCGCATTAATGGTCTGGCCTTCGCTCAGACGGGTAATGCACTGCTCCGCCAGTTGCGGCATCAGTGAACGGTTAATAATTTGCTCCACTGCACGGCCACCGGTGGTCGGGTCAGTGTTACGGGCCACCACCAGATCCAGCAGTCCCTGATCCCAGTCGAAGCTGGCGTTGTACTGCTCAAGCAAACGTTTACGGATGCGCTTCAGGCTGATTTCAGTAATCTGCATCAGCTCATCCGCATTCAGCGGGTAGTACGGCACCACGGTGGTCCGGCCCAGGAAAGCCGGTTTAAAGAACGCTTGCAGATCAGGGCGGATTTGCTCCACCAGCTCGGCATTGTCCAGTCGGGTTTCATTGGCATCGCAGATATCACAAATCGCCTGATCCGCCGCGTTGGAGGTCATGATGATAATGGTGTTTTTGAAATCAACTGTGCGGCCTTCGCTGTCTTTGATGTGGCCCTTATCGAAGATCTGATAGAACAGGTCATGAACACCCGGGTGGGCTTTTTCCATCTCATCCAGCAGCAGTACCGAATAAGGATTGCGGCGAATGGCTTCCGTCAGCACGCCGCCCTCACCAAAACCGACATAACCGGCCGGAGAGCCCAGCAGCATGGAAATTTTGTGCTCTTCCTTAAATTCGGTCATGTTGATGATGGTCAGGCTGTCTTCACCGCCGAACACCTGATCCGCCAGCGCCATGGCGGTTTCGGTTTTACCCACACCACTGGGGCCACACATCAGGAATACACCGACCGGTTTACGGTTATCTGTCAGCCCGGCCCGGGAAATCCGGATGCTCTTGGCCAGCTCGTTAATGGCGGTTTCCTGACCGATAACCCGCTTGTGCAGGTCATCTTCCATGCTCAGCAGCTTAGCGACCTCATCCCGCAGCATGTTACCGACAGGAATGCCGGTCCAGCTGCTAATCACCGCAGAGATCACCTGCTGATTCACCAGCGGTACCACTAACGGGTCATCTCCCTGCAGGGCTTCCAGCTGGTCCATTAACTGCAGCATCTGTTGCTGCTGTTCAGCGCTGACATGATCTTCTGAGTAGGCGGTCTGAATCTCGCTCTTGATGGTGCGGATCTGCTCAACCAGTTCCAGTTCCTGTTCCCAGCGGGTTTGCAGGGCTTCCAGTTCAGCATTCATTTCAGCGATCTGGCCGTTCAGCGCTTCAATGGAATCCGCGCCGGTGGTAAATACCGCCTGCTCGGTCTGCTTGGCACTGCGTTCGTTATTCAGGTAACGGATTTGCTGTTCCAAATACTCAATGGTTTCCGGCTTGGCATTCTGGGTCAGTGCAATCCGGGCACAGGCAGTGTCCAGCAAGCTGATCGCCTTGTCCGGCAACTGCCGTGACGGCAGGTAACGGATCGACAGGTTTACCGCTGCTTCAATGGCTTCCTCGCGAATGAAGACGCCGTGGTGTTCACTCAGGGATTCACCGATACCCCGTAACATCTGGATGGCGTCTTCCGCACTGGGTTCGGCAATTTTCACCACCTGGAAGCGGCGGGTCAGGGCCGGGTCTTTCTCAAAGTATTTCTTGTATTCCGCCCAGGTGGTCGCCGCCAGCGACTTAAACTCGCCCCGTGCCAGCGCCGGTTTCAGCAGGTTAGCCGCGTCGTTCTGGCCTTCCGCACCGCCGGCACCGATCAGGGTGTGGGCTTCATCGATAAACATGATGATCGGGATAGTGGAGTTCTTTACTTCGCTGATGACGTCCTTCAGGCGATTCTCAAACTCACCCTTGATGCTGGCACCGGCCTGCAGCAGGCCCAGATCCAGCGAGTGCAGCTCAACCCCCTGCAGGGCCGTCGGCACTTCCCCGGCGACAATGCGCAGGGCCAGACCTTCCACCACCGCGGTTTTACCGACACCCGGCTCACCCACTAAAATCGGGTTGTTCTGGCGTTTACGGCACAGCACATCAATGGCCTGACGCACTTCATCATTTCGGCCGGAAATCGGGTCGATCTGACCGTCACGGGCCTGTGCTGTCAGGTTTACGGTATATTTATCCAGCGCTCCGCCCGCAGCCGGTGCTCCGCCTGAAGCCGCCGGGCTGCTGCCACCGGCCGGTGCTGCTGTGGTCAGTTTGGCAACCTGTGACTGCAGCGCCTCCAGCGATACGGTTTCCAACGACTTAAGCGCCAGTTTCTTAACCCCGAAGTGATCGGTCTGCAGCATCGCCAGCACCAGATGGAGGCTGAGGATCTGCTGATGACCATAGTCCACCGACGCCATCAGCCAGGCCGACTCAATCAGATCACTGATATTCTTGCTCAGGGTTGGCTGGCCTTCACTGCCTTTTGGCAGGGCATTAATCCGTGCGTTCAGCTCACCCAGCAGTTTTTCCTGATCCAGATTCTGGGCGCTGATCAGTTGCAGCAAATGGGTATCTTTTAAGGTCAGCAACTGTACCAGCCAGTGCTCGGTCTCAATGGCGGGTACCTGCTGATTCATCGCAGCACCGGCAGCCTGTTCCAGAGCATTTTTTAAGCCTGTTTCCAGCTTGGCAACCAGATTTCCCAGTTTCACCTGTGACATATGCCTGTTCCTTATACTAAAAGTATTTTTCGATACTCATCAGGCTGTGCCTGAGGAGCTAAACAATTCGCTTCGCCGAGCCGCACGCCTGTACGCCGGTCGGCGCTCAGTTGCGGCGCGGATATAAATGCCCGCCTGACATGCAGGTAGAGGCGCAGGTCGTTACTGTCCCGCAGATAGGCATGACACACCTCCCGCAATCGCCGGGTCAGCTGTATATCATCCTTAAGGGCCAGAAACTCAGCTTCACTGCGGGGCTCTATCAGCACCTCTAAGCGCTGACAGTGGAGCGTACCGACCTTACCCAGCAGCATCCCCTGCCCTAACTGGCTGTTCGCCCGCGGCCCGCCGCCCAGACGGGTCAGGGATGAGGCAGGCAGTCTGTGCCGGGTGCTTCCCCCCACACGGACCTGAACCGACAGTTCAAAATAATCTTCCAGCAACTGTTTTAAGCCGCTGAGGCTGCGGGCTTTAAGCCCCAGCAGAATGCTGTAACCGAGCAACTCAGCATCATCACCACTGTGCACCGGCAGCGCGGCCAGCTTACTCAGCGCCTGCCGCTGGCTGACCTGGTTCGGCAGAGCACTGCTCAGCTGTTCCTGTTCGTCCTGCAGCAACAGGTTTTGCTGCTCCAGCGAGCGTTGTTTCAGCTGCAGGAAACGGTGGTTAAAAATATCCAGAAATTCGCTTAATGCATGATCATCCTGATGCAGGCTGTCCAGCAGGGCTTCGTACAGATAATCCGGTAAAACCCCTTTAACCCCGGACAACGCCTGCAGTCCGAGGCTGATCTTAAAATCACGCCCGTGCTGCTGAATGCTCTGTACTTGGTGGGCATAGCCTTCCGGCATCGGTTCGGCACGCAATTGCACCTCCGCCTCCGGCGCCATGCTGCGTAACAGCCGGATAGCCTGCAGAAAATCAAAGCGTTTAGGCCGCTGCAGCGCGGTATCCATTACAGACATAACTGGCTCCCGTGCATCCGGGGAAAGGTCTGCCGGAAACGGTCATCGCCAAAGTGACTGACATCTACTTCAATAAAACGGTCATAACTGCAAAACTGCATAAACAGGCCGTTGAGTACCGCGGCAAAGACCGCGCTCTGGCCGCTCATCACGGCGGCATCCAGCACCACATCCACCCGGGTGCCGGCCGCAAATATGTTCTGCCCGCAAATCGTCATCGGAGCTACCTGCTGTCCGTAACTGACGTCTTTAATGCTGTCCGCCTGCCGGCAGGTATGGCGGTGATTACACAGCGACAACACTTCCTGCAACGCGGCCGTGGGGTCGTCGGTTTGCAGCAGGGAGGCAAAATTTGCATTCAGCAGGGCAATAAACCGCCAGTTAAGGGATTCATCCAGCACCGGATAATGGGGCGCACTGGGCGCGCGCAACACTTTCAGCTCACCGGGAAGATCAATCGCTGCCTGACTTTCAGCCAGCGCGCCGGCCCTGATCACACAGGGATGACGGCCATTGCAGCACCACAGATCCAGCGCCAGCACGATGCGGTCCTGCTGTAAGTCTGAGTTTTGGCAGCTGATCGTCAATTCCATGTGCCGCTGGCCGGTTTTATTCCAGCGCTGCACGGTTTGCCACTGACGGGCATCCACCGGCTGGCGATAGCTGCTTTTGTACAGCGGACGCAGGGGATATTCACCGTCGGAGTGAATTTCCCGCACGCCATCAACCGCCACCACTTCCACATTGCTGTCCGCTTCGCTGTCGGCCATCACCGGCACACTCAGGCGGGAAAAGTCGTAGCTCATCGGTTCGCCGGGCTGCTTAAACAGATTCAGTGCCGGCACCGTATTCAGGCTGAACACGTCGGTATTAAAGAGGCGTAAAAATTCTGCGGGCAGTTCCCGCACATATAGGCTCAGCAGTAATTCTGAGGTATCCAGCCCGGCCATTTCATTGCCCAGGTCACTGATCCGGAAATAGGCGGCTTTGTCAGGGTAGGTAAAGTAATCCCGCAGCATATCGAAGCCGCCGAACTGATTGCCGTAACGGGGCAGCCAGTTAAACTGCGGATCAGCAATCCGGCTGTTCATGCGGCTAACATCCACACTGCGTTGCTGCTGCTCGCTGACATCAGACAACACTACCGCTTCGGTCTGGGTCAGCAGTAATTCAATCAGGCTGGCGGAGTTCTGTTCAAAACCCCGCACATAAAAATCAAAATGCCCGGTATCCAGCTGGATAAAACTGGCTTCCGGGTCCGCACAGCTGATCCGCAACTGAATCACCGCTTCAGCATTGCGCACGCTGGCAGGCTTATTCACAAACGGCGCGGTCTGGGCGGATACTTCGGTCAGGCTGTAGGGCTGAATATGCAAGTCATCGAGGGTGGTGAAACGGCACTGTTTACCGTCCGGTGTCGCAATGGTTACCGGGCTTTTCGCCGGTAAATGCACCGCTTCGCTGAGATCTTCAGCGGCGGCATCCAGTTGCAGCGCGCAGTAGCTGGGCAGTATCTGGTTATACCCCGGATACAGGGTCGACAGCAGCCCCTGCACAATTTCCGGAAAACGGTTATCCAGCCGTTCTTCGGTCTTGGCGGTCAGTAACGCCATCCCGTCAATCAGACGGTTAATGTTCGGGTCTTCGATGCTGTTCTGGTCGATATGCAGCTTGGCCGCCTGCTCCGGATGGCGCTGGGCGTAGGCCGTCATTGCCCGGCGTACATACGCCAGTTCGCGCTCGTAATAGCGCAATAACTGATCAGACAATATCCTGCCCCTCTAAATCCACTTTCTGGTTCGCCAGGCTGATGTTCGAGTCAAATACCAGCGAATGCACTGTATCGCCGGTGCGTAAGGTCGCCAGTAACGAAAATTCGATAGAGTTCGACTGAGCCTTACGGTCAGACACTTCCACGCTGACGCTTTGCAGCCGCGGTTCAAATGCTTTTATCCAGTTGGCCAGTTTGCTGGCCAGCTGATCTTTATTAATCTGGCTGCTGATCGACTGCAGGCAGTCCACGCCATAGCGCAGGTTTGAGCTGTCCAGTTCCGGCAGTCGTTCACCGAATGGTAACAAGGGGGCTTCTGATTCCAGCAGGCAGGTAAGCTGATGCTGGACCGATGCCAGCAGCGCCTGATGTTCATCCTGATAATCCTGATCCGCCAGGAAGCTTTCCCAGAAACTCATGCCATCACTCCGGACTGCAGGTCAGCGCCTTCGCCCAGATCGGTGGCCAGCACCACTTCGCCAAAAAAGTTATCGAACTGGTACTGGGGCTGTAACACCACTTCACAGCTAAAGCGCCCCTGACTGCCATCCACTTCTTTGATCTTCAGATCGGACTTACGTAACGGATAGCGGGCCAGTGTGGCTTCATCGCCATCGGAAATATTGCTGCAGTAGTTATCCAGCCACTGGCTGAGAAACAGCTCACACTCAGCAGCAGTACGGAAGCTGCCGATCATGCCGCGGATCTGCACCTTCAGATAATGGGCGATCCGGCATACCATCAGCGTCGTCTGCAGCTGGCAGATCACCTTATCGGCATCACCGGTGCGGGACTTCCATACCGAGTTATTGCCATAAAAATAAAACTTATCAGTCAGGCTGCTCTGGGCCAGCGGCACAAAGCCCTGTTCACTGTAAAAACTCGCTAAACGGCCAAACAACCGGACGTCGGTTGCCGGCTTGTTCAGCGGCGAGTTCTGCATCGCATTCGGTGGCAGGTTCAGCAGTGAACCCTGAAATTTATCCTGCCAGCGGGATTTCATAAAACCGAACCAGTTTATCCGGTTATATTCACGGATAATGACGCTGGCAAAGGCAAAAGCAGCGTTGCCCCAGAGGCCCGGTTTATCCCGCTCAGGTTCATCAAACACAAAGCCGATGGGATGATTTTCATAGGCGTCGCGCAACTTCACCTGCGGCAGCACCAGCCCCACAAAGCGCGCGCCGACGCTGTTGCGCAACTGTTGCCAGCCCACATAGTCAGGGCCTTCGAGAATTTTGCCGATTCGCTGCGTATCCGACAGCCAGTCAGCGCCCGGATAGCCGAAAAAGTCTTCCGCCGGTGCCAGCAAAAACGGACACAGGCAAATTGCCCCCAGTTGCCCCAGTAACTCCAGGGTGTAGAGGTCGTCGTAATCATCATCAAAGTCCATTTCCATGGCCACCTGATGATCAATCACCATCGCCCCGAACGGCTTACCGCCCAGGGTATTTAATTCTTTATTACCGATTTTGTTATACAGGCGGCTGTGCTTCAGGCTGGCAGAGCTGTTGATATCTCTGGCGGTTTCACGCCAGCTCATATCCAGTAGCTTCACTTCCACGCGCTGATAGTTCACCGGCAGGGTCACCAGACTTTGCAGGTTGCGCCAGCGGGCCTCCAGCCGGGAGAACTCGTCATGGTGCATCACTTCCGCAAGCTGGCCGGACAGTT
Organism: Aliamphritea hakodatensis; assembly: GCF_024347195.1. Classification (NCBI taxonomy): domain Bacteria; kingdom Pseudomonadati; phylum Pseudomonadota; class Gammaproteobacteria; order Oceanospirillales; family Oceanospirillaceae; genus Aliamphritea; species Aliamphritea hakodatensis. Next base: position 216,364 of record NZ_AP025281.1, on the reverse strand, counting down.
GCTGATCAAGCTCAGCAATCAGGCGGTTAAGCCCGGACTTTAAACTGGCACTGCTGTGCAGACACGCCTCATCCCACTGACCAATAAGTGCCAGTGCCCGGGTGAGATAGTCGTCCTGTTGCGGATCGAGTACGTTGAATGCGTCTTGCCAGTCATTTTGAAACATAAGAACACAGGGCCCGCCCTAAAGCGGGCCCGGTTATCGGCCTTATAAACTCAGATCACCGGGAACATCAGCCCGGAATCTTGGTTACCATACGAACAGAGGTAGTCAGCTCTTCCAGCTGCAGCCATGGGCGCAGGTGAGCGACTGCCGAGTAAGCACCCGGGCGGCCTGGCTGTTCAACCACTTCAATGCGGGATTCACACAGTGGCGTCTTGGAACGCTCTGTATTACCGACCGCACCGGAGTTGGTGTACTGGTCGATCCAGGTTTGCAGGTCGCGCTGCACGTCGTTGGCTTCCAGATTGGAACCCAGCATATCGCGGCCCATTACCTTCAGGTAATGCGCAATGCGGCTGCTCGCCATGATGTACGGCAGACGGGCAGAAATCGCCGCGTTGCCGGTGGCATCCGGATCGGTATAAGTCTTAGGTTTCTGCGTGGTCTGGCCACCGATAAAGACACCGTAGTTGGTGTTCTTGTAGTGAACCAGTGGCAGGAAGCCCAGATCGCTGAGCTCTTTCTCACGCTCATCGGTCAGGTTAACTTCGATCGGGCACTGCTGTTGCAGATCACCGGCATCGGACTGATAGGTCAGGTTTGGCAGATTTTCTACCTTACCGCCGTTGTCCATACCACGGATCGCAGTACACCAGCCAAACGCAGTGTGTGCCTGCGTCATTTTCAGACCCATGTCGTAGGCAGCGTTAGACCATACCAGTTGGCTGTTATCGGTCGGACGCGGATTACCCACGGCATCGGTACCCAGCTCTTCGTAATTGAAGGCATTGGTACCCAGACCTTTGTCGCCGTATGGCAGACGGGCCAGTGTGCGTGGCATGGTCAGGGCAACATAACGGGCGTCATCGCTGGCACGGAATGCATTCCACGCGGCATAGGCCGGGGAATCAAAACCGGCCGCAACCGGCTTACCTTCATCGAAAGTTTCGAAGCTGTTGAATTCGAACATTTCCGGATTCGCAGCGGCGATGAACGGTGCATGGCTGGCAGCAGCGGTTTCACCCATGTAGCGCAGCAGGGCAACGTCTTCGTCTTTGTGTGAGAAGTTGTAATCACCGATCAGCAGGCCATAAGGCTCACCACCGGCGGTGCCGAACTCACGCTGGTACAGGGCTTCGAATAACGGGCTGCGGTCAACCGCCGGCGCGTCTTCAAACTGATCCAGCAGCTCTTCTTTCTGGAAATCCACCATGCGGATTTTCAGGCTCTGGCCCAGTTCACTTTCTTTCACCAGCTTGTTCAGACCACGCCAGGAGCCTTCCAGTTGCTGGAAATCGTCCTGCTGCATGATGGCAGACAGCTGACGGGACATCTGCTTGTCGATTTCGCCAATGGCTTTTTCGATGGTCAGGGTCAGGTTCTTATCCCATACCACTGTACCGCTCAGGGCCTGTTCGGCCAGCACGGAGAACAGTTCTTTGGTGGTATCTTCAGGGGTCTGGGTCGTGGCAGCAATGGCACGGTCCAGAAAGCTGCCTTCTTCGGCGGCTGCAGCGCCTGCGGCGCCAGAGCTTAACTGTTCTTCACTCATGCGTCGTCTCCTTTCGCTTCAATGCCCAGTTCAGATGACAGTGCATTGATGGTGTCGGCACTTTGCAGTACTTCTTTCAGCAGTTTTTCCAGATCACGGGAACGGTCAGCTTTCGACAGCAGGGTCTTCAGCTGGGCACGGGTATCGGCCAGTTTCTGCAGGGCATCTACCTGGCTGACAATGGCGTCCGGCTCGAAGCTCTTCATGGAATCGAACTTCAGTTCAACACCGATCTGGCTTTCATCATCTGCCAGAGTGTTATCCACTTTCAGTTTCAGCTCCGGACCGACCCGCTTCATGACACTGTCGAAGTTATCTTTATCTACCTGGATAAAGCTACGGTCTTCGACTTCTTCGCGGTCTTCTTTGTGGGCTGAAAAGTCACCCATCACTCCAACAACCAAAGGCAGTTCCTTGGTTTCGACCGCTCCGTTTGTTTCAACATCATAGGTGATGCTGACACGGTTTTTGCTTACGCGTTTATGTTGTGAATTTAAGGCCACAATTCAACCCTCAAAATTTTGATTAAGACGCTTTGGATTCAAGCTTCGCAGTGGTCACATCGTACTTAACGGTATCACCCTTCTCGATCTTACCGCCGTCTGTTTCGCGGTAGTAAACCTTGGTGATCGTGGTGTACGTCAGCGACATGGATTCGCTTGGCAGAGATCCGTCAACGCAGCTGATGTTGTAGTTGGAAATACGGGCTTTTTCCAGCGTGATGATCATATAAGGATCAGCACCGTTACCTTCACGGGAAGGCTTGGTCAGCAGTACTTCTACGGTTTTACCTTCAGCGCCCGGTGCGAACAGGAAAGTACTCAGGTGTGGCGTTGCACCGTCAGACTGACGGGACAGGTTCAGCTCACCCAGTGCAACCATGCCCTGGTCAGCGTTGTTGGCGTTACCAACATCAACGCCTACACCACGCACAGCACCCCAGGAAACGTTATCGATAGCGAAGAAACCTTTCTTACCACCGATATCACCGATTGTTGCCGCACCTTTAATGTCATCCAGACCATCGATTCGCATGTAAATAGAAGCCATTAGGACTCTCCTTCGGATATAAATGACCGCTTTTGCGGCCGCAATAAATTAAGCAGAATTACCATTCAAAACTGGAAATATTCTGCGTCGTTGTCTGTTCTGCCGGCGGTTCTGCCGGCGTCGGTTCACTCGCTACAGCCTGACTGTTGTCCTCAGCAGGCAGATTCACCTGCGTGACGGCACTTACCGGACTCACTGGCGCAACACCAGTACTGCCTCCCGGTATGTCAATTCTTTCGTTGTTTTCTAACCCGGCCATGGTTTCGATACGGGCCATAACAGAGGCGTTGTCACCCACCATCTCAGCCAGTAATTCAGGTAACGGCAGATAGCCCCAGCGAATCGCCCGCTCGATCAGCATATAAACAGGGCTGTGGGGTTCGGTCTGACGGAAGTAATCCGCTATCTGACGCAAATTCTGGAACGCCTGATCCCGGGACTGAATCGCGCCGGCAACGTCTGTCAGTGCGACCGGTGCCACCGCCTGAACGGCGACGGCAGGCTGGGCCGGTGCATTACCTGCAGCAGGCTGCTGCACGGCTGCAGGGGCTTGAGCTGCCGGTTGCGGTGCTGTTTGCGTCACCGTTTCAGCCACAACCTCTGCCGGTGCTTCAGCAACCGGGTCCAGTGGCCACGGGGTCAGTTGGTCTTCCAGCATAAAACGTAAGGCATTCAGTAACTGATCGAACAAGCGTAGCAGGAAGCTGAAGTTAACCGGCTGCACAGCCACCGCCTGGCACTGTTCTGCAAACAGGTCCCGCAGGGTTTCCAGCCGGGCTTTACAGCTGGCCAGCGCATGCAGGGTATCAATAACCGCACTGCGCTCAGACGTCAGCAACTGCTGCGCTTCAGCCTTCACTTCGCCCAGGCTGCCGGCACGTTCGGCACTGAAATAACGGGCATAGGTAATATCGCCGATCAGCGGAATATTCTGCAGTGGCATAAAGAGCAAACCACTGTTGTCGCTCTCCCCCAGCAGCTGTATCAGCGGCCGGGTACGAAATTCTGTCCACTCGCTTGCCTGGCCGGCTTCATCATCGGCTTTAAGCTTTTCCACAGGGGGACGGGGGTGCATCTGGTCGCCATACTCTGTCACCACCTCAACAAAGGCCTGCAGGGCTTTATCGAGACTGGCCAGCGGGGTGCGGCTGAAGATTCTGGCGGTGGTCAGCCAGCAGAGGATTTCCACATCTTTCGAGGTATTGATCAGGGTATCCTGACACTGATCAGCAAGGGCCTGCCAGCAGTCACCATTGAGGTTCTGCAACTGGTTATCCACCATAGCTTCCGGAGATTCCATCAGCTGGCGATACGCAGACTGGGCCTGATTAAAGGTATTTCTTAATGCCCGGTATACCGCCCGGTTACCTTTCAGGTATTCACCAACGGCCGAACTTTCCGAGACTGGCGCTGATAAGTTTTCCATCAGAATCCTTATTCAATTGACGACTTAGCTTATGTACGTGCTACAGCGTCGATATAACATACACAATAACCCTGAGTGCTTCTAGGGCTAATTACTCACTCTGAAACATGTGTTGCAAGAGTATGTGCCTGAGCTGAAAATTGTCTGAAAAAACAAGCCTTAAAATGATTTTTTATAAATTAATGCCATTTTTATCAGCCGCCAATCATAACAGTTGGGCAACCCAGCACAATGGAGCCACCATGGGCGGTGGTATCGCCCATTCTGGCGGCCGGTTTACCCCCGACCATCACCGTGGCACTGCCTTTGACAATGCTGTCTGGCGGGCCGACACAGACACAGCTGTCACCCAGCCCCACCGCCGGTAAACCACCGATCAGAACCGTGGGCGCCCCTGGGCCGATAACCGGACCGCCCACATGGGGAATCGGTACCACCGCCGGGGTTTGCATCGGGCAAACGTGCATATCGGTTAAACGTGCTGCCAATGTCATTCTGCTATCCTCCGTTCCGACTCAGCGCTCACCCCGGGCCAGTTTCAGCGCCAGCTCGGTCACCCGGCCGTTATACGCGTCTGCTTTATCCCATTCAGGCAATGCTGCTGCCATATTAATCGCCCCGGCCGCTGCTTTGGCGTAGAGAAATTCCGGCGGTAACACCTGTGGCTGATCAAGCGCCGCAATGCTGCCACTGCCATTCCAGAATACCGCCTGGGCCAGCCAGCCCGGCGCACATTTCAGCTCCAGCTTCTGCACATGCTGTTCCGCCAGACGGCGGCTGGCTTCATCCGGTTCTTTAAACCAGCGCAGGCAGTCTTCAATGGCCAGATTCTCATCATCGCTCCAGTGTTTGCTGCGAATCTTCAGCGCCTGACAGGCCAGCCAGAGGGTTTCACGCATCGGCAGGGCATGGCAGAAAAACGTCATCAGTTCGATATAAAGCTGCTGGTCCTGCAGGCTTTCTATCAGGGTTTGCGGGCTTTCCTGTTCCAGCGCTTTTGCTTCATCTGCAGGTTCATAACGCTGCAAAATTGGCTGACAGCTTGCATAGGGGATTTTCTTCAACATATTCAGTTAACCATTACGATGCCGCCTTTCACGGTCGCCATTCCTGATGCTGTTAATTTCGCCTCTGCGGCCCCGTTTACTTCCGCGGATACCGAACCTTTCAGCGTGGCCATCAGACCTTCTGCGTTCAGCTGCGCACCGGCTTTCAGGTTCATGTTGGCGGATGACTTTATGTCTACCGACGCTGAACCTTCCGCCGCCAGCTGCGCGGTTTTAATGTTCACCTTAGAATCACCGCTGATACTGATTTCCGGACTCTTAATTTCAATTTTGGAGCTGCTCATGGAAATCTTGCTGCTGCCCACGATCAGTTCCAGCGTATCGTCAGCGCTGAATTCAATCTTCTTGGAAGTCCCGCTGATCGCATCTTTCGCCTGCAGGGAATATTCCTTGTCTGATTCCAGTTGGATATTCTCTTTGGTGGTCAGGCTGTAATTCGCTTCGCCGGTAACGCTGATATCTTTTTCAACGCTGACTTTCTTCTCTGCGGTGACTTTCTCTTCCGCGTTATTCAGCACTTCCACCAGCATGTCTTTGGCGGCATGCAGGTAGAGCTGTTCGTTATCCGCTTTATCATCGAAGCGCAGCTCATTGGATTCACCCTTCAGCTGGGTTTTAATCCCGGACTGGGTGGTATTGGCCTGTGGATAAGGCGGCTTATTCTGGCTGTTAAACAGGCTGGCAGTGACCACCGGCTGATCCGGATCACCGTTCAGAAAGCTGATAATCACTTCCTGTCCGGCCCGGGGAATGAACTGGCAACCATAGCTGCTGCCCGCCATTGCCTGAGCAACCCGCACCCAGCAGCTGGTTTTATCCCCTTCGGCCTCTTCATCCCAGTGGAACTGTATCCGGATCCGACCCTGATCATCGCAGGCCGGCTCGCCTTCTTCTTTACCGGCAACGACAGCACTCTGTAACCCCTGTACCTGCGGCTTCGGCAACCCCTGCGGGTAGTGCAGATGCCCTTGCGGTACGCAACTGAAGTCCGCTTGCAAACTCAGGCTGTTATTACGTTCAACGCTGACCAGATAGGTCACATTCACCAGCAAATAGTCATCCTGCTGAGCGCTGTCCTTATGTGCGGCCAGCTGCAGGTAGGTACCGCTGCACAGGTCTGTGTTCTGAGTATTGGCCTTTATCAGCTGATATTCAGTATCCCGCTGGGCCCGGTAGCATTCCACCAGCGCGCTGCTCAGATCATCCATCTGCCCGGTGACACTGTCCGCCGGGTAGCGTGATTCAGTAATTTTGCTGTTACCCGCCAGCTTAAACTTACTGCTTTTGGCGCTGCTGCTGACCAGTTTGCTCTGGTTATAGTCGTAATTGCCCAGTTTGATACTGCTGTTATGGAACCTGAACGCCGGGGACCAGTTCGTCACCACATCGTAATCGCCGCTGGGGGCGCTGGCATCATCCAGCGTCACTTTGTCGCTCTTATCAAACGGTTTGGCGGCATCATGCAGTATCAGGGTATTGGAATCGGCATCTTTACCGAAACAGAAATGCACCCCTTCTTCAGCCAGCAGGCGACGGACAAAGGCCAGATCGGTTTCATCAAGCTGCAGGCAGTATTCACGCTTCGCAGAAGGCATCGAATCAATTTTATACTGGCCCTTAAAGCCCAGTTCATCAAAGATCTCACTGACAATCGCCTGGGTCGTCATATTCTGAAATACCCGGCGTTTGCTGCTGTAAGCCAGTAACGCCAGCCAGGGTTCCATCACAATCCGAAAACCCGGTTGCCGCTGGTTATCGGCATTCAGTAATTCAACGGCAGTCACCACCCCTTTAAAGGTACGCAGGGCGGTGCGGTCGCTGCCCGGATGCTGGAACAGTTCACAGGTGAATACCTCTCCCAGCCAGGCTGAAGGATCGGTTTCCAGGCTCAGCAGATCCGCCTCAACCTTACTTAACACTGAAAGGCCGTTGTGGCATTTCAACTGTGTTGCAGCATAACCGTTACCTTGATGGTCGGTGACAACCAGATTACTGCTTTGCGGATCGCTTAACACAGCCATCGTGTGTTCCCCTTCATCTTCAATGATTGCTGAGATAGTAAACCGTGGCACATGTTTTTCATACCACCGCTGCCGGCCCGGCTCTGCGTCTCAGTCATATTGTGAGACTGCATTTTGCAGCTCTGGCTGAAAACAGCATGAAAGAACCGCCTGATAATTTTGCCCGTGAACGACAAAAAGCCTGATTTCTGTTGTATCACAACACAATGCCCCGGATTTACTGCCCTGCAGCACGACACCTGAGCGGACGATTATTCCTCACTTTGAGTAACAGTGATATATTTACCCGTCATTTTTGACATATTTTGAATAATGGCCGACCCTGTACCGCCGGTTTCGGGGCAACTTCTGCGGATCTGTAATTAATGCGTGTATTTCTTGAAGTCCATCTAAAGCTGATCGCCACTATCTGGGCCATCCTGATAAGTGTTCTGGCGCTGTTGCTGCTGATGAATACCATTAAGTTCTCCGGCCTGATGTCTGCGGTGGTGTCTTCCAAGCTGGAAGTAGTTACCGCGTCCATCGAGCGGTCCGTCATCAAGGCGGAGCAGCTCGGCCTGCCTCTGCAGGAGATGAATAACCTCAGCGACTTACTGGTCCGGGAAAAACACCGTGACCCGCAAATACGGGCAATTCATGTGGTTGACCGCCACGGTAATCCGCTTTTTTCCAGCGAATCCGCCGCCCTTAGCGTGACACCGGACAGCCTCCTGATCCGCCGGGCACTGTTCAGCGAAGAAGCCGCCTGGCGACTGGATGAAGAACATGCTCTGTATACCGGCCTGCAGCTGTTTGATGCCACCGGCGGCCTGACTGGCAGTATCATCATTGATTACGATAAGTCCCGTTATGCCGCTGATATTTTGCGGGTGAATGACCGGTTACTGATGATGACGCTGGCGGTATTTCTGGTGTTTGCCGTGTTTATTTTTCTCGCGGTACGGCTTGGCTTCGGCGAGGTCAACGCGATCTTCCATCTGTTGCATGCCCAGCGGGATGAACACGCGCCGCCGCAGCCTGACAACATGAAGACCGACTCCCTTTCTTATCAGTTTGCCCGCCAGATGGAACAGCGGGAAAAAATCAAATCCGGTGTCGAGCAGGAACTCAGCCAACTGGTCAGTCCATCTTCCGGAGCTGAGCACAAATGAGCAATACCACCCAGGGGCTGGCAACTTTCGTTAACCGCCGGCTGTTTATTATTACGCTGATAAGCACCTTTCTGGCATCGCTGATCAGTGCGGTCTACGCCCTCACTGAGTTCAACATGGCGCTCAAGCCACAGTTACTGCAGAAGGCCAACCTGATTGCTGAAGAGGTTCAGAATGATGTGCGTCTGGCGGTCGGGGTGGGCATTCCGTTCGGACAGATCAACGGACTGGATGAATACCTTGAAGACCTCAGCCAGAAATATTCTGAACTGACCTATATCGCCGTGAGTAACACCGCGGGGGATATCATCTATCAGGGCGGGGATATCAGCCAGCTGGTACAGCCGCTGTCGTCCCATAAAACCCTGTTTACAACCTCCGACACGGTCGTTCCGCCGGTAGAAAGCCTGCTCAGCGGCAGCGCTGATTTTTTCCGCATGCTGCTGTCCGGCAGTGACAGTCAGTCAATGGAGGGGTATTACCTGCCCCTGACCCAGCAGGAAGTTCGCTATGGTTCCGTGCATATCGGCCTCAATGACGGTTATATCCGCAGCCAGCTGACCAATGTATTTTTCGATCTGGCCATTGTACTGATCGCCGTATTGCTGGTGTCTTTCGAACTGATGATGGTACTGGTGATGTTTTATGTTTCCGGGCCATTACAGCATTCGGAAAAACTCCTCACCCGTCAGGCTGAAGGTGACTTTTCCGTACAGCAGAACCAGCAGCAAAAAGGCATTATCGGCTTCTTTGTGAACCGGATGAATCAGGATTCCCGGGCCATTCAGAATAATTTTCAACAGGTTTATGACCGTGCCATTGAACAGAAAGACGAACCCGGCACCGTCGAGAAACTGCGTCAGTTAGCAAAACGTTTCAGCCTGCAGAAAGTCTTTACCGAAAGCCGCGGCAGCATCATCGATGCCCGGATTCCGCTGTTTGTGTTCTCCTTCGCGGAAGAACTGCAAAAATCATTTATGCCCTTATTTGTCGCGGAATATTACCAGCCGAACAGCTGGATCAGCCGGGATATCATGATCGGCCTGCCGATCTCCGTATTCATGGGTGTCATCGCCATCATCACCCCCTTTGCCGGCCGCTGGACCGACCGCTACGGCTGCAAACGGATCTTTATGGTTGGTCTGATTCCGGCCATCTGCGGGTATCTGATTTGTGCCTTTGCCAACAGTGCTGAAGCTATCATCGCCGGACGGGGTGTCACTGCCGCCGGTTATGCGGTAATTACCATCAGTTGTCAGGGGTATATGGCAGCCCTGCTGACCAAGGAAAACCGCGCCAAAGGCATGGCGGTATTTGTCGGTGTCCTGATGACTGCTTCTATGTGCGGTACCGCGCTGGGTGGCATCATCGCCGACCGGATCGGCTACCAGCCGGTGTTCGTTCTGGCGGCAATGCTGGCGCTGGTCGCCGGTGCACTGGCCTGGGTAATGCTCTGCTCTGAAGTGGGCTGCAACGAGAAACCGGCCAATACAGACAAAGCAGCGGCGGCAGCACCGGAACAGGCCCGCGGCCCGAAAGCTTTGATCCGTAACTACCGCTTTGTGGGCATCATTCTGTTCTGTGCCATTCCGGCAAAAATCATCCTCACCGGCTTCCTCTACTATTTCGTCCCGGTGTACCTGATCACACTGGATGCCACCCAGGCTGAAATCGGCCGGATCATGATGATTTACGCACTGATTATTATCTTCCTCGGCCCCACCGCTTCACACATTGCCGACCGCAGTAAACACATGATTGATCTGGTGGTATTCGGCACCGTGCTTTCCGGTGCAATCTTACTGTTACTCAACGGCGATGCGGATGTTCTGACCGTTCTGATCTCGGTCATTCTGATGGGTATGGCGCATGCCATTATCAAAGCACCGCTGATTGCCGCCGCGCTGGAAGCGGCCGAATATACGCCGGATGTCGGCCGTACCACAGTGTTGAGTGTTCTGCGCACCTGCGAACGGATCGGCAGCGTCATCGGTCCGCTGTTAGTCGCCGCCCTGCTGGTGTTTTACGATTATGGTGCCGCGATGGCCATTATCGGTGTCGGCATTATCGGCATCGGCTGTTTTACCGGGGTTTATTTCCGGCGGATGCGCCGCAGGGAGGCCAAAGCATGCGCATAATTACCCGTTACTGCATCGCCCTGACGCTGTTAATCAGCAGTACGCTGAGTGCAGCGGAAGCTTTCACTGCCGCTAATCCGGCGCAGGTCTATATGGTGGTCTGGCGGGGCTGTGAAGAAGCCTGCGAGGGCTTTAAACAGTACATCGCTGACAACCGGCTCCCCGTGGAGCTGACCATCCGCGATGCAGCTAAAAATAAAGCCCGCCTGCCCGGCTTTATAGAAGAAGCCCGGCAATTGCAGCCGGACCTGGTAGTCACCTGGGGAACCAGCGTATCCAAAGCCATTATTGGCCCGGCCAGCGGGGCGGATGCACAGCAATATCTGCAGGGCATTCCGTTGCTGTTTATGATTGTCGCCGATCCGGTGGGTGCCGGCATTATCAAGTCTTATACGGACAGCGGCCGTCCGCTGGTTACCGGTATCCGCAACCGGGTTCCGGAGCAAGTACAGCTGAGTGTGCTGCAGGATTATCTGGACGCGAAACGTATCGGTGTGATCTATTCCGGCAACGAAGCCAACTCCGTGCTGAATACCCGCAAGCTGGAAAGTCTCGCCCAAGACATGAACTTCGAACTGATCAGCCAGACCTATGCGCTGGGCCCCGACGGCCAGCCCGTGCCTGATCAGCTGGACAGCATCATGGCGGAGCTCAAGTCCGCCGGTGCCGACGCGGTGTATGTAGGCTCCAGTTCTTATAACCGGCAGCACCGCGATGAGTTTACTCAGGCCGCCAACCGCCATGGTTTACCCGTTGCCAGCGCCTACGATGTGATGGTGACCCGCTCTGACGGTCTGATCGCGGTTGCCAACCGTTATTACAATGTGGGACGGCTGGCGGCCAACCAGGCCGAAAAAGTACTCTTTGGTCAGCAAACACCCGGCGACCTGCCAATTGCTTCTCTTAACCGTTATTCCATTTTTATCAACATGCAGGTGGCCCGCCAGCTTGAGCTGTACCCGCCGATTCAGTTGTTAAAAATTGCCGAGCTGGTGAATGTCGATTAACGCCGGAGTCTGAACTATTCTTTTTCCGACGGGGTGTTTTCCCCTATTAATTACAGGGCTTTAATCCTCTGTCAAAACCCTATGATTGAGTGCTATTATGCGGCCTCCAGGCTCGAGCCAAATCGTATTTCCTGCCTGGCTGTATATACAAATTAATATCGATATTAACGGTTTTATGCTGAAACCGTGACGTGAAGGTACATACTTATGAGCTTTGAATTACCGGCCCTGCCATACGCTAAAGATGCCCTGGAACCACACATTTCTTCTGAAACTCTGGACTTCCACCACGGCAAACACCACAACACTTACGTTGTAAAACTGAACGGCCTGGTACCAGGTTCTGAGTTTGAAGGTAAGTCTCTGGAAGAGATCATCACTTCTGCACCAGCTGGCGGTGTTTTCAACAACGCAGCGCAGATCTGGAACCACACGTTCTACTGGAACAGCCTGTCTCCAAACGGTGGTGGCGAGCCTACCGGCGCAATTGCTGATGCAATCAACGCTAAATGGGGTTCTTTCGCTGCATTCCAGGAAGAGTTCAACGACAAAGCTGTTAACAACTTCGGTTCAAGCTGGACCTGGCTGGTTAAAAACGCTGACGGTTCTCTGGAAATAGTTAACACCAGCAACGCCGGCACGCCAATGACCAGCGGCCAGACTGCCCTGCTGACGGTTGACCTGTGGGAGCACGCTTACTACATCGACTTCCGCAATGTACGTCCTGAATACCTGAAAGCCTTCTGGGCGCTGGTAAACTGGGACTTCGCCAACCAGAACCTGGCTGGCTGATCTGCATACCCTGCAGACACACTGAAAAAGGCACCTGCGGGTGCCTTTTTTGTTTTCCACTCTCATAATCGTTAGACTTTAATCAGCAATCATGCGCACAGACGCGCAAACCGCAGCCAGCAAAGGTGTTTATCAGAAGTAACAGTCTGCGCCGCAACGGTAAATGTCAGGGTTCTTCCCTTTACTCATGGACAGATCAGACATATGTCAAAACCGCAGTTTCCGCTAGTGACCGCGATCTGGATCAGCATCACGGTTTTAATGCTCGGACTGTCCGTCAGGTCGAGTTATTCCCTGCTGCAAAAACGGCTGAACAATAATACTCAGTACGTCTATTCCTCTGTCTACGAAAAAACCTACATTAACGAAATTCTGTTGCAAAACTTCACCGCGCTGGTCAGCGCTAACCCGCGGGATTTTGTCACCATCCGCAGCTATGCCAATGAAATGCACAAACGCTACCCGCAGATTATGCGGCTTCAGATTCAGCAACAGGCCCCCTCCCCACCACCGGAACAAACAGTTTCCGGCCCGTTTGAGCCCCTGTTTGGTCAGCCGGATCTGAGCCGGGAAGTACTGGCCAATACCAATTTCCCCCTGACATTTATCGAGCCACTGACAGCCGATACCCGTTACCTTATGGGCCATAATCTGGAGGATGATCCGGCCCTCAGTGAAACCCTGAGCTTTGCTCAGCGCTACCACCAACCAGTGTCTTCCGCACCGTTCAGAGGCGAGAACACCGCTCAGGTTTATGCACTGTTTCTCGCATTTTACGACCGTAATGCAGCGCCTAACGCCCAAAATCTGTATATCGCCTCAATCATTGTCAACATTGCCAGCCTGCTGCCCAATGCAAACTTTATGAACGAAGGTGCACGGGCACAGATCATCAGCGAGCACGATATCATTCTGGATGAACGTACTGCCACCGAGAATACCGGTCTGGGAAGCGATCTGTTACCGCCCCTTAAAGATACCCGGACAATTAACCGCTTCGGCCAGTCGTTTAAGCTCTATATCACTCAGAAAGTCAGCCTGCAGGACCTTAATCCCGGCCTGTTACTGGCCATCTTATTCTGCTCAGCCGGCGGTTATGCCCTGCTGCTTGCGTACCTGCGTCAGCGGGTCAGATCCGCCAGTCAGCATGCCCAACTATATGAAAAACTGAAGAAAGAACGCCAGCAACTGGAGCTGCGCATCCATATGCGTACCCAGGAATTACGCGACCAGTTGATAGAAAACCGACGCCTTACCCATCAGGTACTGGCGGTTCAGGAAAAAGAGCGGCGCAGCTTATCCCGTGAACTGCATGATGAACTTGGCCAGTCTCTGACCGCCATCCGCACCGATGCAAAAATCCTCAAACGGATACACCCTGAAGAAAACAACATTGTTCACCAGACCGCCGATTCAATCGATGCCATTGCGCAGAACATTTACGATGTCACCTACGGTCTGATGCGCACCCTGCGGCCGACAGCACTGGACGATCTGGGGTTAATGGATGCCTTACAGGAATGTATCGCCAACAACCGCTTTGCTGAACACAACATCCACTTACACACGGATTTCAGGGGCGCGCTGAATGAGATGTCGGAAGATTACAACATCACCCTGTTCCGCCTGACCCAGGAATCGTTCAGCAATATTCTCAAATACGCCCACGCAAAGAATGTCCGGATCGAATTACACCGGCTGGAAAAAGGTCAGCGTGGTGACATCAGCGGAGACCGTCTGGAACTGCTGATCAGCGATGACGGCGTAGGCTTTGATGTGGAAAGCCAGGCCTTTAAAAGCGGCTTCGGCCTGATCGGCATGCGGGAACGGGTCCGGGCGCTGGGCGGCACGTTCAGTGTCCGTCAGAACCATGACCGGGGTACCCGCATCACCGCCGTGATTCCGATTGTCGGCAATCATAACCCGCAACCGGACAGCCTGACCCTGAGCCGGTAACCGCCGGGATTATAATCCCAGCGTCGCGACCGGCAGTGCTTTCGGATCATCCAGCTTTGGCAGGGCAAAACAGACAAACAGACGCTCACCGCTTACCTGTTTACTCAGCTCCCGTTTAACACTGTCATTGCGTGACTGCGCCAGAGCGGTCAGCTGTGTTTTCAGCTCGGCTGCCAGCTGTTCTTCCGTTAACGGTTCGGCCCGCTGGGCATTCGCTTCCAGTAATTGCGCATTCAGTAACGCAGCATCCTGCGACACCGCCTGTCCGCAGATATTCAGCCGCATGCCCTTCCGTTCTTTCAGCATCGATTCGACCTTACCCAGATAATCCCGGGCTGTCTTATTCAGCTGGGCTGACCCGGGCGTAAATGCCACCGGCTCAAGGTTGATAAAGCTACCATCAGATGCCGCATCAACAGCAGCCTCCGCCAAACTGATCAGTGCACCGTATGGCTGTAAGGATTTAGCCAGGAAGCTGAACGCGGCCTGCTTAAGGCCTTTACCGGCAAGAATTTTAACCACACTGTCCAGCCCGAAATCCGGGTCAGACAGAGACCCGCTGATCGGTACATCCAGTTCGATATTATCGTCATCGTCCTGCAGGATCATGATCGCTGTGCCCAGTGGCATCGACAGCTGTTTGGTAAAACCTGCCACCTTATCCTGATTCACCGGATCAACCGACAACCGGTTAATCACTATATTATTTTCACCTTCAATCTGCTCATTACGCAGGGTGCCTTTACTGGTCAGTTCCAGCTGGCCGTTTTCAATAAAATAACCAATATTCTCAATCGCGTAAGGGCTTAAACGGGGTAATTCCAGCTGCGTGAGAACAGCATTCCAGTCGGCATCGCCGCCCCCGCCGGCCAGATTGGTTTTACCGCTGAGCTTCAGCCGGGTAAACGGTTTCAGTTCAACATCCGCCGTAAATGGCGAGAACTTTTTACTGGCGGTATCCAGTTGCTTCAGGCTGGCTGACTTAATCAGAATGTCGCCTTTAAACGCAGGATCTGCGTTGTTGTCGGTAAACAGCACCTGATTCTTTCCGGCCAGTGCAATTTCGCCGATACGCACCCGCATAGCCGGGCCGGCCGACGTCTGTTGTTTACTGTTTTTCGTGTCCGCAGCCTCGGCTGCTGGCTCACCTGACTCTCCCCCCAAGCCGCTCAGAGCGTCCAGATAGCTGTCAATCACCGCAGGCTTACCGCCCCTGGCAATCACCACATGGTTCTGGCTATCACGCAGAGTAACCTTACTGATACTCAGATCTCCCCGGGAATCATAAGCCAGTTCCCGCAGCTGCAGGCTGCTGATGTTACTCAGTGGTTTTTTATGCTGCGCCACAATGCCAGACAGAAGGGTTTCACCCAGCTGCACCCGCATACCGTCATCCCCACTGCCACTTTGCTGCGCAAACGTCAGTTTCTGTAACGATACTTTTGCCAGCGTCAGCAGATCAGAGGATAGCTTACGGTTATGCACCTTCAGACCGTCAAGCTGCAGGCTTTCACCGGTTACCGATACATCCTGCCGGGCAGCGGCTTCGGCCCCGCCGTCTGCCGCCTTCACGCTGTTATCAAGGGCGACACTGCCCTGCCAGTTCAGCGCCTGTAACGCCAGTTGCAATGCACTGCCCTGTTCCACCTGTGTGCCGGAACCCGCGATTTTTCCGTCCAGCTGCAGCCGCTGCAACTGTTGCTCCGGTAATTTAACTGTCAGACCGCCATTCCAGCTGAGTTGCTGTTGCTGTACGTCCAGCCCGGTATCCTGCCAGCGCAGCTTATCCAGCTGTAACGCACCATTGTGTTGTAACGACTCCATGGTGGCATCGATCTTTCCTTTCCAGCTGAGCGCCTGCAGATCAGCTTGCTGAACATCTCCCAGTTTAAGCTGGGTCTGTGAACCCTTTATAGCACCGTCCAGCCGGGCATCTTTAAGCCCGCCACCAGCCACCGCGGCATCAATCTGTCCCTGCCAGCTTACGGCCTGTTGCTGCACATCCACACCGTCACTCTGCCAACTGAAACCTTCCAGCTTCAGTAAGCCTGTTTGTTGCAGGTTAATATCATCACCGCTGAGCTTAAGGTGCACCGTCAGATCAGTACTTAAACTGCCTTTCAGCCCCGGCACTGCCTCAGAGGTAAATGCCTGCAGTGCCAGCGGCGCAAGGGTCAGTTTAAGATTGGCAAACTTATCCTCAGCCAGGGCAACAACATCACCGCCGACCGAAAAATCAGAACCGTTCAGGCTTCCGGCAAGATTCAGCGCACTGGCATGACGGGAGTCCCAGAAATACAGGCCTTCCAGCCCAGCTTCTGCAAGCACCAGATGGTGCTGTTGCGCCGGTAAATCGGTCTTCCAGTCCAGCTGGCTGATGCTCAGCCGGCTGATGCCGACCTGCCATTCCGAGCTGCCAGTGTCTTCTTCTGGTACAGGCTCTTCTGCTGCGGCCGGAATCAGCACCGGCCCGATCTGCAGCGCGCCTTTATGTTCACCTTCACGGTGTTCGGTAATGTCGCCGTACAGCCCGTCTATTTTCAGCTGGCGAATCCACACCCGCTGCTCCGTTAGTGCGGCCAGATCAACCTTCAGGTAAAGGGATTCCAGTTTAAGGTCCCGTTGTCCGGGGGTGCGGATATCAACCCCTTCCAGACGGACTTCACCACTCAGCCAGCCAATTCTCAGGCGTTCAATGCCGGCATATTCCGCCCCCTGATCGAGCAGCCAGTCAGCCGCCAGATCCCGGCCGATATACACGGCAGAATGCAGTAACAGACTTATCAACAGGATAACGGCAAGAATGACTTTAACGGCGAAATGCATACGCATAAGAAGTACCTGACTGAAAACGCTCAAAAAAACATGTGCTGCAAGGAAAGTATCACACACAAGTGTAATTCCTCCAGCCGCTAACTACCGCCACTCTTCGCTAACTGGTAGAATCCCCTGCGACTGAAGTCATGACAAGATACTTAAGACCCTGCGAATCCGGCCTTAACACCGGTACGAATTGTCTGCAAAAGTACACCGCATGGCTTCATGCAGTCACTGTTCTATGCATGCAACAGGGTGTCCACAGTGCAATCCAGTATTGCCACGGCTTTATGCCGTTTATACACACCGCCGTTGTCCTTAAAAATTGCCAATTAAAGGGTGAGATCATGGCCGATCATGACGAAAACTTCCGTGACAGCTCAGGACCAATCTGGTTCATCATCAACCTGGCCGCACTGGCCTGGATTACGATGCCGGTGCCTATCGCGCTGACAACTGTCATGCAGTGGTAATGACTGAGCCGGCGGTTTCGCCGAACATAAAAAAACACCGCCATGGCGGTGTTTTTTTTTAACCTGAACCTAAGTCAGTACTCAGATACCGTAGGCTTCACGGTAGGCGCGAATCGCCTCTACCTGCTGAGCTTTATTACCCTGCTCTTCCAGATACGTCAGAACATTTTCCAGCGATACAATTGCAGCAACCGGCATATTGTAGTCACGCTCAACTTCCTGGATTGCAGACAGCTCACCTTTACCCTTTTCCTGACGGTTCAGGGCAATCACCGTACCGGCAGGTGTTGCGCCGGCCTGCTCAATAATGGTCATTACTTCGCGGATAGCGGTACCTGCAGTAATAACATCATCAATGATCAGCACCCGGCCTTCCAGCGGTGCACCCACCAGATTGCCGCCTTCACCGTGACTCTTGGCTTCTTTACGGTTGAATACGTAAGGCACGTCCTGACCGAAATCCGTCGCCAGCGCTACGCAGGTTGTTGCTGCCAGTGGGATACCTTTATATGCAGGGCCTAGCAGTACATCGTACTCAATACCGGATTGCTGGATGGCTGCCGCATAACAGCGACCCAGGCGCGCCAGTGCTTCACCGCTGTTAAACAGGCCAGCATTAAAAAAGTACGGGCTGGTACGGCCCGACTTAAGAGTAAACTCACCAAAACGTAACACTTCTTTATCGATGGCAAATTCAATAAATTCTCTCTGATAATCCTGCATGCTGGCTTTCCCGGTGACTGGTTAAAAATTGCGCGCATCATACAGGATTAACGTCTGTCTCTCCACGGAATTCCGCGCATAATCCCACCACCCGAGCCTTAAACGGCAGTTTAAAATGCCTGCTGACTTAGGTCAGAGCAATTTTATTCACCAGACTGAATCTGAAAATTCACCAAAGCCGGGATGAAATCAATTCAATTTTCGCCGCATCCCTTATACAATGCGGGCTCGATAGTAATCTTTCATACATTTGATACTTTTTTCAGGATTTTTGTTCTATGCGCGTTATCACCTTCAATACCCAAGGTATTGAACAGGCTGCCGATAATGGTTTTTTCGACTGGATGGTCCAGCAGGACGCAGACGTTGTGTGTCTGCAGGATCTGCGCGCAAAAGAGTATCAGCTGGATGCGGACCGTTTCCACCCGGAAGGTTACGAAGCCTATTTCTTTGACGCCTTCGAAGACGGCTTCAGCGGTGTGGCTATTTACACCCGTGAAATTCCCAAAGCTATTATGACCGGCCTGGGATTTGAACAGTGCGACTTCCATGGCCGTTTCATTCAGGCAGACTTTGATAAAGTCAGCGTGGCCTCATGGAGCATGCCATCCGGCCTGAAAAATGATGAAGCTCAGGCGGAAAAAGAAGAGTATATGGATCTGCTGGCGGGGCACCTGACCAAGACCCTGCGCAAACGCCGTGAATTTATTTTCTGCGGCCCGCTGCACATTGCTCACAAGCCTGTTGATCTGAGCAACTGGTACGTTAACCAGAGTGTATCCGGCTTCCTGCCCCACGAACGGGAATGGATGGCAGATATCTTTGATGAGATGGGCTATGTGGATGCCTTCCGGCAGGTCAATCACGCCGATCACCAGTATACCTGGTGGCCGGAATACAACCGTGCCCGGGAGCTTAATGAAGGTGCCCGTCTGGATTATCAGATCACCACGGCAAACCTGCGCAAAACGGTTAAGTCTGCCCGTATCTTCCGCGATACGGCATTCTCGGCTCACGCTCCGGTGATCATAGATTACGATATCTGACACATAAAAATGCCGGCATCAGCCGGCATTTTTGTATCAGTTAGTCCGGTTATTCAGCATCTTGCTTCGCCGCTTCACGTAACGCCCGCTCTTCCAGGAACGCAGGAATGATCTCTTCTTTATAGCTGGCATAATGCTGGCTGATGAATTTCTCTTCGTCCCATTCGCCCTGCAAAAACTCGCGGGACTTAGGTGTACCGGCATACACAGATACCTGCGCTTCCTGCCCGTTTTCCAGACGGATAATCGCCAGCTTACGCATATACAGTCCCACGTCGGCTTCTTCAAAATCATCCAGAATCGCCAGCGACGCATCATCGACTTCCAACAGGACAGAACCCTGTATCTGATTACCCGGTGACGGCACCGCCACTCCCAGATCCGACCAGCCTTCCATATGCAGAGTCAGGCGCTGATGGTTCAGTAATTCTGCAGACACCTTCTGAAACGTATTACCGGTCAGCTGCTGCAACAGCTCATCATATTGCAGCACACCATAAACAAAAATATTGGTCGACATGAGATTACCGTCACTTATTTACATTCTCTGTCCGCCAGACCATCCGGCGGCAAGGGGGTGATGATAATCGGCTTCGCGGAACGATGAAAGTAATGCCGCCAGCAAGGGTCAGAAGCACCTCTGCAGGAAGGCACATTTATTCTGCGAAACGTCGTTATCAGACAAGACATTACCTATTTTTCGACACATTTGTTTCATATCATTGCATTCAGATGACAAGTTTGTAATATGCCCGCGAGAATGGTTCTTCAGGAAAGCACTCCGGCCACCACAGACGGCAGCCGCGGCACTTTCCGACGGATTAAAATGGGAATAGGAAAAGGCATCTGTCACCACAGACACCTCACCCCTAGCTACCCCCGTAACTGTATGCAGCGAATTCTGTTTGTTCGACTCAGGCCACTGGAAAATCCGGGAAGGCTGAACATAAACGCAGACCTGCAAGCCAGGAGACCTGCCATTCCGATCGTCACCTACTAACATTGCGGGGCGCTGTGTTGGGCGGAAAACGTAACGGTGACAATACATAAATCTATTGTTACTGAACGTGCCGCCACCCTGTGTTGTCACGTCGGTTCGCCTGCGCGGACACCAGTTACACGACAACACAGGTGCTTTATGCAATTACGACACTCCTTATTAGCCTGCCTGCTGGCCGGCGCCACTGTTTCTGCCCAGGCGCAGGAAATCATCATCACTGCGTCCAAGGTTGAAGCCAGCCGGGAAGAAACCGGTTCCGCTGTCAGCATCATCGACTCAGAACATCTGGAAAACAATCAGATTACCCTGGTCGAAGAAGCCCTGCGTGAAGTACCGGGGCTGACCGTCAGCCAGACCGGCGGTATCGGCGGCAGAACCTCACTGCGCATCCGTGGTTTAGAGCCAAACCAGACGCTGGTACTGATCGACGGTGTTGAAGTGAACGACAACAGCTCCGTGTCTGAATTTAACTTTGCTGACCTGCTCAATCTGGACATTGAACGGATTGAAGTACTGCGCGGCGCACAAAGCGCGATCTGGGGCAGCGATGCTGCCGCCGGTGTGGTAAACATCATCACCAAACAGGGCAAAGGGCCGCTGAATGGCAGTGTCACCGTTGCCACCGGCAGCTACGATACCAACCAGCAAAGCTTCAACCTGAACGGCGGCGATGAGGTATACAATGTTGCCCTGAGCGGATCACTGCTGGACAGTTCAGGTATCTCCGCCGCGAACAGCGACAGGGGTCATAACGAAAAAGACGGCTACTCCAACAGCACCCTTAACTTTAAAGGCGGCATGCAGGCCACAGAGAACCTTGAGCTGAATCTGGTGTTACGCCATGTGGACGCTTTCCAGGAAACCGATAAGTCAGAATACCCTTCCGGTTTTATTGTCGATGACGACAGCGCCGCGAAGCGGGTTCAGAATTCAGGCCGTATTTCCGCCAAGCTGGATTCAGCTGACGGTAACTGGCAACAGGAAATCGGCTATGCCTTCACCAAGAGCCGGGAAAAGAACTTTGCCTTTAACTCCAACGCGCTGGGCCGCAAGCGTAAGCTGGACTATCAGAGCAATTACTTTATCCACAGCGATGCTGCGGAACACCGCCTGACCTTAGTGGCCGAGCGTGAAGAAGAAGATTTCGACTACAAAAGCAGCTCAACCAATGTGCATGAAGGCATTGATACCAACAGTCTGGTGGCGGAGTACGGTCTGAATCTGGATGAAACCTATTACTTTACCCTGGCAGGCCGTCGCGACTGGAATGACCGGTTTGCCAACGCCAATACCTACCGGGTCAGCTTTGCTGCCTGGCTGAATGATGACTGGCGTCTGCACACCAGCCGGGGCACCGGCATTAAAAACCCAACCCTGTTTGAAATGTTTGGCTTTGCCTCCAATTTCGTCAGCAACCCTGATCTCGACCCGGAAGAAACCACCAGCACAGATATGGGTCTGGAATATCACTTTACCGATCTGGATGGCTATGCAGACGCCACCCTGTTCCATAATGATATCCGGAACCAGATTAAAAACAGCGGTAACACCGTCATCAATCAGGAAGATGATTCGAGCATTAAGGGTCTGGAACTGACAGCCACCCTGAACCCCACCGATGATCTGCGCCTGAGCGCCAGCTACACCTACAGCCAGGCTGAAGACGCCAGCGGCAAACAGCTGATCCGGCATCCTGAACACACCGCCAGCCTGAATGCCAGCCAGTTGCTGTCAAACGGTAAAACCCGGCTCAGTGGCGGGTTACAGTTCACCGGCCGTCAGAATGACACCCGTTTCTCCAGCACCAATGATCCGGTTGAGCTGGACAGCTACACAGTCGCGAATCTTGCAGTTACCCATGCCTACTCCGATAATATTGAAATCTTCACTAAGGTGAATAACCTGTTTGATGAAGATTATGAAGAAATTTACGGCTACGGTACGCCGGGCATTAATTTCATGGTAGGCATTAAACTGAGCGGCGAGCTTTAAGCCCTCAGCGCTGACAGGGCAGCACTGTGACAAAAAACAGATCACTGATAGCAATTGTTGCTGTGCTGCTTGGCGCCCTGCTACTGAGCCGGCTGGATATTCGTGCCGGCCTGTTCAGTAACACGGCCCTGACCGCCACACAGATCGAAGGGGATTCCTTCCCCAAAACCCTGACCGATGCCATCGGTGCCCGCTACACCCTTGAACAGCCGCCCCGGCGGATTGTTTCTATGACCATTGGCACCGACGAAATTCTCGCCCGGCTCCTGCCCCCGGACCGGGTGGTGGGCATCACAGGTCTGGCGGATTACCCCTCGCTTTCAAACGTCACCGGCCACTATCCCCCGGCGGTAAAACGCCTGCAGGGCAACATTGAAGAAATTCTCAGTCTGGAGCCGGATCTGGTATTTATTGCCAGCTACACCCAGGCAGAAACCGTCCGCCAGCTACTGGGCGCAGGCATTCCGGTGGTACGGCTAACGGACTTCAGCTCCTTCGACGATCTGGCGGCCAATATCCGTCTGGTAGCCGCCGCCACCGGCAGCCGCCCGAAAGCAGAGCAACAGCTGGCAGCGCTGCAGCAGCTACTGAAGCGCATAAAAAGCACCTATCGCGATGTATCGCAACCCAGAGTGCTGTATTTCAATCTCGACGGCACCACCACCGGCCCGGGGACCACCATTGATGAAATTATCCGGCTGGCAGGGGGTTTTAATGTCATCAGTGAAACCGGCATTCAGGGCTCACAGACCATCAGCGAAGAACTGGCGATCAGCCTGGCACCGGACATTATTCTGATGGGCACCGGCGCACCGGATAATCAGGACAGCACGGCCATGCAGCTGATGCAGCGTCCGGCCTGGAAAAATGTTCCCGCCGTCCGCCACCGGCAGGTACACAGCCTGAAAGGCGCCTGGCTCTTATCCACATCCCAATACAGCTGGCGGGCGATCGAACCGGTTGCCCGGCTGCTACATCCGGAGATCAAACAATGACACCCCGCCTGATCTTTATCATCATGCCGGTATTACTGATACTGGCCATGCTGGGAGAACTGTTGCAGGGGCCGGCGCAGATCCCGGTCGCTGAAATAATCAGCATCCTGCTCCACAGCCTGGGCATGGATACCGGTGCGGATATCCGCCCCTGGATGGCAAGCATTTTACTGGATGTGCGCCTGCCCCGGGTGATTATCGGTGCCTGCGCCGGCGCATCGCTGGCGGTTTGCGGAGCGGTGATGCAGGGCATGTTCCGCAACCCGCTGGCGTCACCTTCCATTCTCGGGGTGTCTTCCGGTGCCTCTCTGGGCGCCGTGATTGCCATCTATCTGGGCCTGACCAGCCTGTCGGTGTGGATTTTGCCGGCCTTTGCCTTCTGCGGCGCCGGCATCACCCTGTGGATTGTTTACCGCATTGCTACCCAGCGGGGACACACGGCCATGGGCACACTGTTACTGGCCGGGGTCGCTATCGGCGCACTGAACGTCGCGGCGGCCTCCCTGATTCTGGCCCTGTCCCTGAACGACTGGGATACCGGCAAAATGATTGTTTACTGGAGCATGGGTGGGCTGGAAGGCCGTACCTGGGACCATGTCCGGCTGATCGTGCCCTTTGCCCTGCTGGGCTGCGCGCTGGTGTTGTGCTTCAGCCGCGATCTGGATGCCCTGCTGATGGGAGAAGTACACGCCGCCTCTGTCGGTATCGATGTCCCCCGAACCCGCCAGCATCTGCTGATCATCACCGCCATGCTGGTCGGGGTATCCATTGCAGTATGTGGCGGCATTGGTTTTATCGGTCTGGTTGTCCCCCATATTCTGCGCCTTATTCTGGGACCAAGACACCGTTACCTGTTACCTGCCAGTGCGCTGGGCGGGGCCATCTGTCTGGTGGCGGCTGACCTGCTGCTACGGGTCAGCCTGCCTGAAAAAGCCATTCCGCTGGGGGTGGTAACCGCCACGCTGGGGGCACCTTTCTTTGTTTTCCTGCTGTTAAGGCAACGGACCCGGGGGCAACTGTGAACCATGGAGAATAACCCTGTGAAAACCGCCCTGACCCTGAGCTGCAGCCAGCTCAGCTTTGCCTATCAGCAACGTCAGATTCTGCAGGACATCAGCCTGCAATTCAGCCCGGGGCAGTTCATCGGTCTGATCGGCCCAAACGGTGCCGGCAAATCCACCCTGCTGAAACTGCTGATGGGGCTGCTGCCGGCCGCTTCCGGCGAAGTGCGCCTGAATGATAAGCCCTTATCTGAATATCCCCGCCGGGACATTGCCCGGCATATTTCACTGGTGCCTCAGGATGTATCCACCGGGTACGGATTTTCGGTAGAAGAGATTGTCGCCATGGGCCGTACCCCCCACCTGGGGGCCTTTCAGCCGGAATCGGATCAGGACCTGCAACGCATTAATGATGCGCTGGACAAGACCGGCCTGACCGCCATGCGTAACCGCCGGGCAGATCAGCTGTCCGGCGGCGAACGGCAGCGGGTATTTATCGCCCGGGCACTGGCACAGGAAGCGCCGGTACTGTTGCTGGATGAGCCCACCGCCAGCCTGGATGTATGCCATCAGCTGGATGTGCTGAGTCTGGTACGGGAGCTGACCGAAGAAGGGCATCTGGCGATTGCAGCCATCCATGATATGGATATGGCATCCCGCTTCTGCCACCGGTTGTTGCTGCTCTCCGGCGGCAGCATCGTGGCTGACGGTGCACCGGATACGGTCATTACTGAAGCAAATATGCTGACGCATTTCGGCATTCGCAGTCAGATTGAAAATTCCCCCTACGGGATACGGGTCACCGCACTGGCATCAACCAGCAAAGATCTACTGTAAGACCTGCTGTAAGACCTGCTGTAAGACCTGCTGTAAGACCTACTGCAAACGAAACGTAAACGAGAAAGTTTGTGTGGAAGCCACCGCCAGACCGTTACGCATCGCAGGGACAAAACGTTCCTGCTGAACAAATTGCTGTACCGCCCTGTCCAGCAGTTTAAAGCCACTGCTTGCGATGACTTCATAGCGCTCAACCTCACCCCGGGCGTTCAGAAACAAACGTAACTTCACCTGCCCCTGCTGATCACGGGCAATGGCCCGGCGGGGATATTTCGGTTTCTGATCCGACAGAATCCGGGCTTGCAGAAAATCCCCCGCTGCCGGCTGAGCCGCGACACCGGCCTGCTGAGCATCTTCCGTAGCAAACTCCTGCTCCGCCTGCGATGATCCGGTTTCTGCTGCTGATAATGCTTCTGCAAGCGGCGTTACAGGCCGTTCCACAAGCTGCTCCACAGGCGGCTCTGTAGACTGCGGCGCTGGCTTAACCGTCTCCTCCGCCTGAACAACCGGATCAGCCGATTTTACCGGGGGTTTTGCCGCAGCAACCGCCGCCGGTTTTTTCACTGGCAGCGGTTCGGCTGTGTTCTTTTCCACCGGAGCAGGGGCGGCCTCAGCCACGGCTTCGGGTTTGGTCTTCTGAGGTTGCTCCGCAGGCGGTTCTGCCGGTGCAGCAGTGTGCTCTGTCACCTGCGGCTTGCGGGCCTCAGGTTTGGCTGGCTGCGCCACCGGCTCAGGGGTATCAGTTACCCGGGTGGCCACTTCAGCGGGTATATTGTCCACCGCCTGCACCGCAGGCTCCGGAACCGGCGCTGCCGGTGTTTCGGCTGCAGCCGTCACCGCCGGTTCTGACGGCGCAGAAATATCCTGTGACTGTGCCACATCCGTTGGCTGTTGCGCATCAGCGGGTGATGCCGCAGGTGCGGTGTCTGCAGCCCCTGCAGTCAGATTCACCGTAATGCTGCCACCGCCGGCCGCTTTTTCCGGCACGTACGAAAGCCAGCCCCATGCAAGCAAGGCATGCAGGGCCAGGGAAATCAGAATCCAGATAAAGGTACGTGACATAAACAACGGCAATCGCTCGGTGAAGGCTTAAAACCAGCGGTCAAATTATAAGCGCCGCGGCATAGCCGGGCAATTCATCCGGTTATACAAACGCGACCTGAACCGGCTTGCGGCTGACATCCCGTACGCAGGGGAGCTTCAGGAAACCAATCCGGATTTCACCGGTCATATGCCTGTCCCTTCCCATCAGACAATAAGGATATCTGATATGCGCGTTCGCAACATACTTCCCCTGCTTCTACTGGCTGGCAGTGTTCAGGCAGCAGAAACGGCACTGAATACTCAGCAAATCAACAGCCTGCTGAAAGGTAATACCGTTGCCGGGGTACACTTCGGCGGCAAAACGTCTCAGTATTTTTCAGAATCAGGCCTGACCCTGTGGATGAAAGAAGGTGACGCCAAACCGTCTGAAGGCAAATGGAAAGCAGAAAACAACCGCTACTGTTCAGATTTCGGCTCAGGCTGGGGATGTTATTCAATCATGAACGACGAAGCGCAGGGGGTGTATTACTTTATGAAAGATGATTTCCGGGCCCCTTTCATTATGCAGACCGGCTATCAGTTCGGACACTGATCATACGATGATAATAACCGCTGCCAGTCGTTACTAACGATTCCGGCAGCGGCGGCAGCCGGTCAGTTCCACTTTCCGGCCGGCGACTCATAACGCTCATACGCCGCCAGTAGCTGCTGAGGTTCAGTGGCCACAATGATCATCTCTGCAAAGGCGTCCCGGGTAAACCCGGCATCCTTTGCACTGTGGATAAACGTCAGCAGGCTGTCATAAAAACCATTGACGTTATACAGCGCGCAGGGCTTCTGATGATGACCCAGCTGTGCCCATGTCCAGATCTCGAAGAATTCATCCATGGTACCGGCCCCGCCGGGCAATGCTACGTAGGCATCCGCCAGCTCAGCCATTTTGGCTTTACGGGCATGCATATCAGATACTTCTATCAGCTCTGTCAGCCCGGGATGGCCAATCTCTTTATGCTTCAGATGAGTCGGGATAACTCCGATGACCTGTCCGCCGTTATCCAGTACGGCATCCGCAACGACCCCCATCAGACCGACTTTACCGCCGCCATAGACCAGCGAGATATTTTGTTCAGCAAAGTATTTACCCAGTGCACAGGCCGCTTCAGCATATGCCTCATCATTGCCCATGCTGGACCCGCAATATACGGCTACCTTCATCGTATGTCCTTATTATTGAAAGATATTGCCCGCTTCAATCCGGGCCGGGTAAGTGGTACCGCCACCGATCCAGGTAATCCGGTCGGCACCGTCACCGGTCATTTTATAGCAGCTCCAGCGGCCACCCCACTCAGAGCAGTATTCGTTGCCATCGGTCTTCCAGGTACCCCGTTCCAGCGGGCGGGGTTCATGGAAATACAGCGTATCGCCATTACTGCTGAAGGTCTGTACCGCACCGTTATCCAGATAGGCGGTTTTCCCCGCCAGCAACTGCTGGATCTCGGCCCCGCTCAGCGGACGCTCTTCCGCAGCGGCAGCCGTACCGGCCAGTGACATCGTCAGCAGTGCTGCCAGTCCGGCCCGCAGTATTGAGTTGAATCCGGCTACCGCCATCCTTTTGCTCCTTAATCTGTTCCGGGACAGGGATAATTCCCCTTACATTGCCCGGGTCTATCCAATAGTATTAACGCTGTGTGCCACCGGGGAATGCCATTGTGAAACGTCTTTATCCATCATTCTGTGACCGATTACAACCAGCAGTTTTAACGCTGATAATTTGTATTTCCGTACTCTTCACCCCGTTTGCCAGCGCCGATATAGCTGAACAGATCGCCAGCACCCGCCAACAGCTGGATGCACTGAATGCTGACAATCCGGCCAACAGCAAGCAACGGGAAATTTACCAGCAAACCCTGTCGGTATTACAGGAAACAAAACGCCTGGAAACCCGGGTAACCCGGCTACGGGATAATCTGGCCAACCTGCCCGGGCTGATCGAAGAACTGCAGGCGCAGCTGGCTGCGCCGGAACCGGCAGTCGGGGCCAAAAACTGGCGCTCCCAGCCACTGGAAAAACTGGAGAACCGGCTGGCACCGGCACAGGCCAACCTGCTGGCACTGGAGCAGCAATTTAACACCCTCGATAATCAGGTCAGCAATTATCAGGACAAATCCACTGGCCTGCGTGACCAGCTTACCAAGCTGAAGCAGGACGCTGCGCCACCGGCCAGCGGTGAAAACGGCAGCCAAACGCTGACGGAAGCCCGCTTCGTCCTGAATAACACCCGTATTCAGGCCTTCGAGCTGGAGATTCTCAACATTCCCAGCCAGCGGGACTACGACCTGCTGCAACTGGAGCTGCTGTCCCGTCAGATTGCCGCCCATAAAGCCTATCTGCAGGAACTGCAGGACCTGATTCAGACCAAGCGCCGCCTCGAAGCCGAACAGGCCCTGGAAGCCCTGAAGGCAGACCCCGGTGAAGTAGAATACCCCGAAGCACTGCAACCGATCGTTAAGAGCAATCAAAAACTCTCTGAAAAACTGCGCCACAGCCTGCAAAGCAGTGAGCAGGCCATCGCCCAGCGACGAATACTGGAACGCCAGCAAAGCCTCCTGCGGCAGAGCTACAAAGCCATTGAGCAGCAACTGGAACTCACCGATACCACCTTCAGTCTGGAGCTGAAAGCGCTCTCGGAACGGTTCGCCACGGCGCAGGATACCGAGCCCAACCGGCAGCGGATTAATCAGGTCCGGCTGGCTAATCTGGAGCTGAATCAGCAAGCGCTGAATCAGGCATTCAGCGTCACGGATCTCAGCCCGGAAGCGCAACAGCGTGCCACACAGCTGCTGGACGACATGAAGGGGCTGACCGCCCGGCTGGAAACCGCCTATGCCCAGGAACTGGACGAGCGGGCAAAACTGCTCGGGGTCCAGAACGACATCAACAAACAGATCGAGCAGGGGCAGGCCCTGCTGGAGCGTTATCTGATCTGGCTGCCCAATACCACGGAAATTAACCGCCGCTTCCTGCAGGATGTGGCCGCCAGTTTCGGCGCGATTCAGCAACACACGGCACAGATCATAAGCAACAGTCAGATCAATGCTTCCGGTGCCTGGTTGCGTTCACTGTTTACCCTGCTGGTGCTGACGGTGATCAGTTTTTACAGCTTCCGCTATCTGCTCCGCCATGAACAGCAGTGGGCCGAACAGCTGGGCAATGTGGTGCAGGACAAGTTTACCCGCAGCCTGCGGTTATTGCTGCTGGCACCGGTGATCAGCCTGCCGGTACCGGCAGGGCTGTGGTTTTTGACCCAGAAGTTGATTGCGGTGCCCGCCCCGGTCATGCAGCCGATGAGCATCAGCCTGTCACTGCTGATGTGGGCCTATCTGTCGTTGCTGCTCTGGCTGCGCCGTCCTTACGGGCTCCTGTACCGTCACCTGGATGTCCCGGAAGAGTTATGCGCCACACTGTCGCGTCTTGCCCACCCGCTGTATTTACTGGGCACCCCCCTCACACTGGCGCTGATTTACCTGACCGGCACCCCTTCCGCCGAGGTACACTCTGGCCTTGGCCGGGTGGTATTTATTCTGCTGGCCATGCTGGCCGGCGGTTTCTGGGCCGCCTTATGGCGCGTTGCCCCGCAAATCAACGAAGCTACTGAAACCCGCCGGTGGTGGCAGCGTGCCCGGTTATGGCTGGCAACACTGGTGCTGATTCACGGAGTGCTGATTGCTGAGGCCCTGCTGGGCTATGTGCTTACCGGCGGCATCATCATGCTGCTGTTGCTGATCACCACAATGATCTTCTTTTCCGTATTCACCTTCTACCGACTGGGAATGCGCTGGCTGCTGATCGAAGAACGCAGGCTGGCCTTCGACCGTGCCAAAGCCCGGCGCAGTGAGATTCTGGAAGCCCGGGAAAACAATACTGAAGTGCCCCCCGTGCAGGAAAACTTCCTGAACCTGAGCACCATTTCCGATCAGGCTAAAGTCCTGCTGAAGGCCACCAGCGTCAGCCTGCTGTTCGTTGCCCTGTGGCTGCTGTTCAAAGAATTTATTCCGGCATTGCAGATACTGGATGAGATCGTCCTGTGGAGTAATACCGTGGTTACCAGCGGTGGGGTAATTGCCGAGAATATTACCCTGCTGGGCATCATCACCGGGCTGCTCGTCATCTCCCTGAGCATTCTTGCCGCCTATAACCTGCCGGGGCTGCTGGAACTGCTGGTGCTGAAACATCTGGATCTGACCCCAGGTACTTCTTACGCGGTCACCACCATCACCAAGTACAGCCTGATTGTGGTGAGCATCCTTGCCGGCGCGTCTCAGATCGGGGTGGAATGGGCCAAGTTACAGTGGCTGGTTGCCGCACTGGGTGTGGGTCTGGGTTTCGGCCTGCAGGAGATCGTCGCCAACTTTGTATCCGGCATCATCATTCTGTTTGAGAAGCCGATCCGCATCGGCGATACCGTCACCGTCGGCGGCCTCACCGGCACCGTGACCCGGATTCAGATCCGCGCCACCACCATTACCGACTGGGACCGCAAGGAAGTCATCATCCCCAACAAAACCTTCGTCACCGATCAGTTGATCAACTGGTCCCTGAGTGACCCCATTACCCGGGTCGTCATTCAGGTGGGGGTTGCCTACGGTTCCGACACGGATCTGGTCCGGGCGCTGATTCTGCAGGCGGCCCGCAACCATCCGAAAGTACTGCCGGAACCGCAGCCGGCGGCCTACTTCCATGCCTTTGGCGACAGCACCCTGAACTTCGATCTGCGTTTATACCTGAATAATCTGGATGACCGTCTGCCGGTTACCCATGATATTCTGCAGCAGATCAACGCGGACTTTGAGAAGCACAATATCTGCATCGCCTTCCCGCAGCTGGATGTACGCCTGATTAAATCAGATGACGATAAATAACAGGCAATAAAAAGCCGGACGGATATAACCCCGTCCGGCTGTTGCAAAGCTCTGATTAACTGAATTCAGGCTTACGGCCTTCCAAAAAGGCCGCCATGCCTTCTTCCCGGTCCGGGGTGGAAAAGCTCAGGCCGAAGACGTCACTTTCCATCACACAGGCATTGTCCAGATCCAGATCCTGGCCGCGCTGTACCAATTGTTTAGTGAGCTGCACGGCGCTGCGGCTCTTCGTGGCAATCTGTTCTGCCAGCCTGATGCCCTCACCCAGCAGTTCAGCCTGTGGATAAACATGATTCGCCAGCCCGCGCTGCAACGCTTCTGCGGCATTCATCATCCGGCCGGTAGTCAGCAGCTCCATCGCCATGCCCCGGCCCACCAGACGGGTTAAACGCTGGCTGCCCCCAAAGCCCGGGGTGACCCCCAGATTAACTTCAGGCTGACCAAAACGGGCATTTTCCGCCGCCAGTATGAAATCACAGCTCATCGCCAGCTCACAGCCGCCCCCCAGTGCATAGCCATTCACCAGCGCAATCACCGGCACCCGCAAATTCTCCAGCTTACGGAAAACCGCCATCCCCTGTTCCGCAAAAAACTTCCCTTCCAGTGCACTCAACTGACGCATATGGGCGATATCGGCCCCGGCGACAAAGGCTTTTTCACCACTGCCGGTCACCAGTAAGACTCTGATAGCGGGCGTTTTCGCCACCAGATCCAGCGCCTGATCCAGTTCTGCCAGCGTGTCTGCGTTCAGCGCGTTCAGCACTTTCGGCCGGTTAACCGTCAGCAGGTAAACCCCTTCTGCCTGCGGTTGCAGCAGAATATTCTGCCAACCTGCTGATGCCTCTGCTGCGGCAGCTAATCCAACCGGTACCTGACTATTCATAGCTGAAGAACCCCCGGCCGGTTTTACGGCCCAGATAGCCGGCATCCACCATCTGTACCAGCAGCGGGCACGGCCGGTATTTGGAATCTTTAAAGCTGTCATAGAGAACATTCATAATGCTCAGGCAGGTATCCAGACCGATCAGATCCGCCAGCGCCAGTGGCCCCATCGGATGGCTCATCCCCAGCTGCATCACAGTGTCGATTTCTTCCGCCGACGCCAGACCTTCATGTAAACAGAACATGGCTTCGTTGAGCATCGGCAGCAAAATCCGGTTGGCCACAAAGCCCGGGGCATCTTTCACATCCACCGGCACTTTGCCCAGTGTCTCCGCCAGCGCCTGCACGCTACTGAATACGGCATCGTCTGTTTGCAGGGCGCGGATGACCTCCACCAGCTGCATCATCGGCACCGGATTCATAAAGTGCATGCCAATCACCTGACCGGGACGCTGCGTGACCGCCGCGATCCGGGTGATGGAAATAGAGGAGGTATTGGTGGCCAGAATGGCCTCTGGCTTACAGACCGCATCCAGCGCAGTAAAGATATTTGCCTTGATGGCTTCGTCTTCACTGGCCGCTTCAACTACGATATCCACATCCGCCAGCCCGGCAGTATCGGTGGTAACACTGATCAGCGCCAGCGCCGCATCTGCGTCTGCCTGGCTGATCTTTTCCTTCTTAACCATCCGGGACAGACTGCTACTTATGCTTGCCCGGCCCTGTTCCAGCGCGGTTTCATTCAGGTCACACAGTACCACCGGCAGGCCTGCGGTTGCTGCTACCTGAGCAATGCCTGCTCCCATCTGGCCGGCGCCAACCACGCCCATCGCTGTTATTGTCATGGCGTTTTTACCCTTACTGCTTTGAAATAGACATTTAGGCATTGCTGCCACATGGCGGCAATCCCCCCTGAAGGTAGGCGATCTGGTTTCTACTGTGTTTACGTATACTGACATTCCCGGCGAAACCAAATATTCAAGAACACATCAGGCGCCCCTCTCGCCCGGCAAACCTGATCTGATTATGCCTGACAGTTATACGACATCACCGGCACTGAACAAACCCAATCACACCATAAATAAAACAAATGTATCACCGGTGTTTTATTTTCTGCTTATTAGGTAAAATCCTTAAACCCTTTTACGGATGGGTGTGCAGGCCGGCCTGCTTCCAGCAAGCCCTGCAAAATCAGCCAGTTACAGAAGCTGTTCGCAGAAACAGCCCGGCAGATAAAACCATCCGGATTATTTTTTTTGCGAGCACAGCACAGCGATGAATAAAAATAACAGGATTACAGACGCTAACAGCGCCCTGAAAGAAATCTCAGCACAATATCCCCAGCTGACACCTCAGCTAAAGAAAGCCGCCGACTACGTTCTGGAACAACCAGTGAATGTTGCCCTGCTATCAATCCGCAAAAGTGCGGAAGCGGCAGGCGTCACCCCTTCGACCCTGACACGGCTGGCCAAATCTGTGGGGTTTGACCGTTATGACAGCTTCCGTCAGCTGTTTCAGAAGGCTGTTAACACCCGTCAGCCGGCGTCTTACTTCAGCGATCGTGCGCAGTACTTGCAAGATATGGCGAGTAACAACCCGGAAAACAAGGTTTTCTTTCAGTTTGCAGATTCTGCGTTCAGCAATCTTGAACAACTCTTTCAGGAAGATACCCGCAACAAATTGCAACAGGCAGCACCGCTGGTCATTAATGCCCGTAAAGTATTCGCTCTGGGGTTCCGGGATACCTTCACCTGCGCCTATCACTTCACGTACGTGGGCAGCATTGCTTTCCCGCATATTCAGCTGATCCGCGGTTATCAGGGCACCTTGCTCAGTGAACTGGGGGAAATCCGTCAGGATGACGTGGTCGTGGCTTTCTGTTTTGAGCCTTACACCACAGAAACCGTACAGGCGATCAACATTGCCCGGAACGCCGGTGCCAAAATCATTGCGATTACCGACAGCCTGCGTTCACCGATTGCCAGTGGCGCGGAAATCACCTTTACCCTGAATAATGACACCCCGCACTTCTTCCCTACCCTGACATCTTCCATCGCCCTGATGGAAGCGTTACTGGCAGAGTGTGTGTCCATTGGCAGTAAAGAAATGGTCAGCAACATCAACCGTTTTGAAGAAAACATCCGCCATCTGGGCGGCTATCACGAAACCTGATGAATCCGGTTTAATAGCCAAGCCCGAATGCTATATAGCCCACTAACAGTGCCGGTGCGGCACTGTAAACCGTGGCATACAGCGACGCCTTCGGTGCCAGCGCCAGGGCCGGAAACAGCGCATCACCGTCGTTACCTATGGCGTTTGCCAGCTGCGCAGACAAGGGCACAATGCCCTGCAGATACAGGGTCGTCATAATAATCTGCGGACCACAGCCCGGGATAAACCCTACAACCACTGCCAGCAGAATCGTCAGATATCCCAGACTGCTGAATAAACTCTGCAGATCAAAACCGGTGAAATACACCAGCAATTCAAAGCTTAGAAATCCGGCAATGACCCATGCCGTCACAAAACTGGTTTCACTGGCAACCATGTCAACCAGCCGGTGCGGGTTATGTTCCACATCCGCATGGGCAACAGCCCAGCTGTAGTTCGCCGGCTGACTGAACCACACCAGTAAGCTCACCATTGCGCCACAGAATCCCAGCCAGGTCGCCGGATGGTATCCACTCCACTGGCCAAACAAGCTGTCCGGTTCAACCTGAAACGCCGCCAGCCCCCCCAGTACCAGCCCGGGTAACAGTAACAGCCGCCATACCCAGGATAATGACACCGGCACAACCCCCTGATTAAGGCTGCAGGATACCGTCACCTGACGTTCATCCCGGGAGGATTCAGGCCGCAGAAAATCCTCGCCGTGTACAATCTGAATGAGGTAACCGAACAGCACGCCCGCCGTGAGTGACACCACCAGCACCAGCAATGCAGTCTGCGGTTCACGGGCCAGTAACAGAAAACTGGCATCTCCCATAGTGGATATCAGTACCGTGACCAGCGCAGCAAAGCCGACCCGGCCATGCACAAACTGGGTCACCACGATAATCGCCCCGCCACAGCCGGGCAGCACACCTAACAGGGCTGCAATCGGCACCTGCAGCTTGCGGTTACTGTTCAGGTAGCTAATCAGATCAGCCCCCAGATAATGCTGGGCGGAATAAATCAGCAGCAGTGACAGCGCAACGAACACACTGACCGCCAGATAGGCATCACTCAGGGTGCTGACAATCAGCCACAGCAGCTCATTACTGACCGCGCCCTGCATCCAGCCAATGCCCAGCACACCAACAGCCAGCATGGTAAACAGCGCACTTTTTGTCACCTGCAACGGATATTGCCGGAGCCGTCCGGCAGCTGCACTCAGCGCATTCATTGAGCCACAGATCCAGTAAGGTATTCCTGCACCAACAGGTTGTGCTGAATGTTTTCATTCAGCAATGCATAGGCAAGATCGAAAACTTTATAGTTGTAGCCGATGGTCATCGCACAGATGGCCTGCTGGTAATGAATCGAGGTTTTTTCCGCTTTCTCGATCTGCCCCAGCAGGCAACAGCCGGTATCAGTATCCGGCGGTAACAGGGCCAGTTGATAGCTCGGCAGTTCATGTCTGTCCGGCTGCTCCTGCAATAAGCGAATACATTCCTGAAGGGTCTGAAAGTGGCTGAGATCTTCTTCGTAGGCCGAATACGCCAGATCCCGGAATCCCAGCCGGGTTTCATCCAGTTCAGCAGACTTCACCTGACGATACAGGCTGCAGGTCAGCAATTCATTCTGGGCCGCTTTCTGCAGCGCTTCTATCACAAGATCCTGCCGGTAGTCCGGCTGAGGATAGGCCTCAATACGGTTAAGGGAATTCATAGAAACTGTACCACCGCGCACTTAACAATAATGATAATAATTATCATTAACATATCAAAGAGTCGAAACTGATGCCACAGCTGAACCGGATGAAATCCCAAATAATGTGCAAAAAACTTGCTACAGAGGCCCTGAATAACAAAAAAGCCGGTAAAAACCGGCTTTTTGGATGGTAAAAGGGCAAAATGCTCAGCGAATAACCAGCACTGACCGGTCCGCCGTCTGAACCACCTTGGCGGTCACCGACCCCATCATCATCTTTTCCATACGGCCATGTTTAAGCGCCCGGATGAGAATCAGATCGGCATCAGTTTCACCGGCCCGGGCAACGATCCGCTTAGGCACCTTGCCAGCGGTTACCCAGACCGACACATTCATCTCTTTTACCAGATGTGTATCCGCCAGCCGGGTCAGCTCGGCCCGCATGGTATCCAGCGCCTGCTTCACCATATCCTCCGGAAAATACGACGCCACCAGCGGCATCTTAAAGCCCGGTAGCACCGCCACCAGCTCCACTTCCATACCCGGTGCCACATAGTCATTCAGCGCCAGCAACGTCGCCTCTGTTCCTTTGGCATCCTGCAGATCCACTGCTACCAGTAATTTCTTATACATAGATAATTATCCCTGTTCCCGACGGCGAATCTGCAACCAGCCCAAACCGAATAACACCAGCAGGGCAGGTATAAACATCAGTTGCTTGGCCGGCCGGTCGGCGGCTACTTCAATGCTGTTGATCTGCCAGTCGAAGTCGATACCAACGGCCTCGGCATTACTGCCAAAGCCCACCTGATCAACCACTATGCTGCCTTCATCTTCCCGCAGGAACAGGCCGGCAGCCTCAACCCGGGCACTGGCGGTTTCCGCCGCGGGTATTGGCAGTTCAACAATTTTACTGACCATATCCCCGTCAATGGTTTCACCGCTCACCGCCATCCGCAGTTTCTGATCGGCAGGCAGCTGTTCAACCACTGTGGTTATCTCGGTCGCGGCAACGCTTTGCACCGGCGGATAAATTTCATCCCACCAGAAGCCGGGCCGGAACATGGTAAAGGCCACCAGCAACAGAATGATGGTTTCGTACCAGCGGGTTCTCACAAACCAGAAGCCCTGCGTTGCAGCAGAAAACACCAGAATGGCAATTACTGAACTGATAATCACCAACAGCAAATGGAATATCCCCTGAATGTCGATCAGCAACAGCTCGGTATTGAAGATAAACATGAACGGCAGAATCGCTGTCCGGATATCATAGGTGAAACCCTGTATACCGGTTTTAATCGGATCACTGCGGGCAATCGCTGCGGCGGCAAAGGCCGCCAGCCCCACCGGCGGTGTATCGTCCGCCAGTATGCCGAAATAGAACACGAACAGGTGAACAGCAATCAGCGGTACGATTAAGCCACTCTGGGCCCCCAGGGTAACGATAACCGGTGCCATCAGGGTCGATACCACAATGTAGTTCGCCGTGGTTGGCAGGCCCATCCCCAGAATCAGACTGATCACTGCGGTGAAAATCAGCATCAGAATGATGTTACCGCCGGAGATGAATTCCACGAATTCGGTCATCACCAGACCAATACCGGTCAGGGTGACGGTCCCCACGACGATACCTGCCGCAGCCGTCGCCACCCCGATACCGATCATATTGCGGGAACCGGTAACCAGACCTTCCAGCAGGTCATCAACCCCCTGTTTAACCCGTTGCCCCAGCGCGGTTTCACCCCGGTAAAAGGCCTTGATGGGTTTATGGGTCACGACAATAAACACCATAAAGACCGTCGCCCAGAAGGCCGACAGCCCCGGTGATAAACGCTCTACGGTTAAACACCACACCAGCACGACAACAGGCAGCAGGAAGTACAGCCCGGACTTCACGGTCGGGCCGGGTTCAGGCAGTTCAACCACCGGTGAATCCGGGTCATCCATTTCCAGCTCCGGATAGCCGGAACAGAACTTCAGCAGGCCCAGATAGACCGCCAGAATACCGATACCCAGTATCGGGCTGGCCCAGGCCCCCATCACATCCTTGGTCCAACCAACCCCGTAGTACACGGCCATCGACAGCACACAGACACCCAGGATAATCCCCGCCCAGCTCAGCAACGCCTGTGCCAGCGTCGGGTTATAGCGGCGCGGTAAGCCCTGCATACCGGCCTTCATCGCTTCCAGATGCACGATGTAAATCAGCGCAATGTAGGAAATCAGCGCCGGTAAAATCGCATGACGGATAACATCGATATACGGGATACCCACATACTCCACCATCAGGAAAGCCGCGGCCCCCATGATTGGCGGTGTTAACTGACCGTTGGTGGAAGCAGCCACCTCCACAGCACCGGCTTTACTGCCGGGAAAGCCCACCCGCTTCATCAGCGGAATGGTAAAGGTACCGGTGGTTACCACATTGGCGATAGATGAGCCGGAAATCAGCCCGCTCAGGCCAGAGGATACCACCGCCGCTTTTGCCGGGCCGCCACGCATGTGGCCCAGCAATGAAAACGACACCTTGGTGAAATAGTTACCGGCCCCGGCTTTTTCCAGCAGCGCGCCGAACAGCACGAACAGGAATACGAAACTGGTTGAAACCCCCAGCGCTACCCCGAACACCCCTTCAGTGGTCAGCCACTGGTGGGACATGGTCTTATTCAGGCTGGCACCTTTGTGGGCAATCACGTCCGGCATATACGGGCCGCCAAAGGTATAAATCAGGAAT
The DNA here is from genome assembly GCF_024347195.1 of Aliamphritea hakodatensis. Lineage (NCBI taxonomy): Bacteria > Pseudomonadati > Pseudomonadota > Gammaproteobacteria > Oceanospirillales > Oceanospirillaceae > Aliamphritea > Aliamphritea hakodatensis. The sequence continues at coordinate 177,726 of NZ_AP025281.1, read as the reverse complement.
ACAGCGGCCACCACCATCAGCGGTGGTCCCAGCGCCCGGCGGGTCGCCTCCAGCAGCAGCAACATGCCGGCCACGGCAAAAATCAGATCTGCGGTGATCGGGGCGCCGGCGCGGTTAGCCAGCTCCGCATGAAAGATCACCAGATAAGAGGCACTGAATGCACCGAGCAGCGCAAAGCCCCAGTCCTGCAACGGGATATAGTCCCGTGGAGAGCGGCTCAGCGCCGGATACGCGGTAAAGGCCAGAAAGATCGCAAAGCTCAGGTGAATCGCCCGCGCCTGGGTATCATTAATAACGCCGAAATTAAAAACAAAAGGCAGCGGCGAGGCGTACCAGAGCTGAAATAAAGCCCACAGTAACGCCACTGACCAGAGTAAGGTTTTGGCTGCACCCGCCGGTGCCCGTGCACCGGAATCCGTCTGTGCAACGATGTCTTCAGCAGATGTCTGCGGAGCAGCATCCGCAGAGTGATGATTGTTATCAGTCACAGTATTTTCCCCACTTACGCTAAGGGAGGCTGCATACGGATGTCTGAATAGAGCAGCGGTACGCAGCAGTCCAACAAAAAAACGGGGCCCGGTCGCCAGGTAAAATGCTACCGGTTCCCAAAAACCCCGTCAGGCACGATGTGCAATAACTGCTTACATCAGACCTGCTTCTTTGTAGTACTTAGCAGCACCCGGGTGCAGCGGCGCCGACAGACCATCGCTGATCATTTCTTCTTTCTTCAGGTTAGCGAATGCCGGGTGTAACTTACGGAAAGTATCGAAGTTTTCGAATACCGCTTTAACCACCGCATACACCACTTCTTCCGGTACTGACGTAGAAGAAACGAAGGTTGCACCCACACCGAACGTAGTGGTGTCGCCATCGTTACCGCGGTACATACCGGCCGGAATAGTCGCGGTACGGTAGTAGCTGTTATCAGATACCAGCTTGTCGACTGCGGAACCGGTCACATTGACCAGTTTACTGTCGCAGGACGTGGTGGCTTCTTTGATTGCACCACTTGGGTGTCCCACGGTGTAGATCATCACGTCGATTTTGTTATCACACAGCGCACTGGCCTGCTCAGAAGCTTTCAGCTCAGATGCCAGAGCAAAGTCAGCATTGGTCCAGCCCATGGTTTCCATCAGGACTTCCATGGTGCCACGCTGACCGGAACCCGGGTTACCTATGTTCACCCGCTTGCCTTTAATATCTTCAAAATTGGTGATACCGCTGTCCGCCCGTGCCACAACTGTGAACGGTTCCGGATGTACGGAAAACACCGCACGCAGATCTTTGTTGGCACCGGCATCAGCAAATTTGCTGGTACCGTTGTATGCGTGGAACTGCCAGTCAGACTGGGCAACACCCATGTCCAGCTCACCGGCACGGATTGTATTCAGGTTGTAAACAGAGCCACCGGTACTTTCGGTTGAGCAGCGTACGCCGTGATCTTTACGGCCTTTGTTCACCAAACGGCAGATCGCACCGCCTGTCGGATAGTAAACACCGGTCACACCGCCGGTACCGATAGTAATGAATTGCTGATCAGCCGCCTGAGTTGCGACCGGCGCAGATAAACCAAGAGCCAGAGTAAACGCCAGCGTTGCCGCCTTAGTTGATTTAATCATTGTGTAGCACCCACATATATACGTTATTTTTTTTCTTTAAATGCTGTTGCCATACGTCACACCGGTACTGCCCGAGCCAGTTCCCCAAACAGGAGTACAAACGTATCGCCAATACAAACCATAGTTCATATCAGGAAGAGTACATCACGAATGATACATATGAGTCAATTAAACAACCCTTACAGGATGTTTGTATTATTTATTAGCCAGTTACAATATATAAAAACTAACCACATGATTAATAACGATAAATTAATATAATAGGAAGTTATGCAAGGCAGCCGGAGGTTTCTCCGGAAGGTCGTAAAACGGTCTTCTGGCTGCAAAAAAGGCAAACAGACAGCCTAAAAAAACCGTCAGATATATACCCAGTATGAGTAATTAACACCGCCTTACTGTGAATCCGGGATAACAATTCGCGAGTTGCTGCTCACGGCTCTCAGTCGCCGGAATCTCAACCTGACAGGCAAGAATACGCATACAGGAAACTCTCCAGTCTGTGCGCCTGGAATGAATCCCCAATTTACTCCGCCCGGCCGGCGGGCAACAGATGCGCACCCTGTTATCGCTGGCGTTGATTTGAGTCAGAAAGGCGTCACTTTGCGTCATATGAAGAGAAAACCTTGCAGACAGCAGCCAGATCAATAAAAATAATCTGACTAGAAAAACGGATGTTCTATGTTATCTGCAACCCAATCAGCTTACCGCCTGCTGGCAGCCAGTAGCGCCTTCATTCTCTGGGGGAGCTGGGCCTGGTATATTAATGCCCGGCAGGACTCCGCCAGCGGCCTGAAAGCCGCTCTGGTACAGGGCAGTGCCAGCTTCATTATCACCCTGCTGATGGTACATATGGTTAACTGGATTTTCCGACGCCAGCACAGACCTTTCAGCCAACTGTTCATTCCACCTCTGGTCACCGTCAGTGTCACCGGCACAGCACTGGTCAGCATTCACTATCTGATGGCAACGCCGGACATTCTCCGTACCGTATTCCCGGCGCTGGCAGTGGCATTCCTTTTTTGTCTGTTCACCGCATTAAAATTACAAGCAGGAACTAAAGATGACTGATACCCGACAACAGCAGGATGATTCCGGCAGACGGCCACTGAAAGTCCGTCAGGCGGGGCTGGCAAGAACGGCGGCTGTATGGCTCACCAACAAACAGATCACACCGAATCAGATTTCGGTCACGAGTATCTTTTTCGCTGCACTGGCCGCCCTGTGTCTTATATTGCTGCCATTAACCAGCCAACCCGGCGACTGGCTGCTGCCCTTACTGGCGGCATTCTTTATTCAGTGCCGTCTTTTGTGCAACCTCTTTGACGGCATGGTTGCGGTAGAAGGCGGCAAAAGTACCCCCGCCGGAGAACTGTTCAATGATGTTCCGGACCGCATTGCTGACCCACTGATTCTGGTCGCCGCCGGCTATGCTGCTGCCGGCACCACTGACTGGGCCATTACCGCCGGCTGGTGCGCAGGTTTGCTGGCCGTCATGACCGCCTATATCCGGACACTGTCAGTCAGTATCGGCGCGCCGGCCGATTTCCGGGGGCCGATGGCAAAACAACACCGTATGGCCCTGATGACCGCGGCCTGCCTGCTGACCCTGTTTGAATCTCAGTTCTGGCCGCAGGGCTACATCCTGCTGACCTGTCTGGTGATCATCATCCCCGGGGCCGCGCTGACGATCTATCGTCGTGGCCGTCAGGCCTATCTGTTTCTTGAAACACAGCAATCCACGGAAGGTTAAGCCATGTTTAATATCCCCTCACAGGCCAGTTATGCCATGCTGGCTGTACTCGGTTTACTGGTCATCGCCAGCGGCATTCTGGTTGCACTGCAGTGGCGCCGGCCGAATACGGATTACACCGAGCTGCGCCAGCGGACCCTGTCCTGGTGGTGGATGATTGCAATCATCTTCTCAGTGCTGATTCTCGGCCAGAATATTGCCATCATCTTTTTTGGGTTTTTAAGCTTTCTGGCCTTAAAAGAATTTCTCTCTATCGTGCCCACCAGACATTGTGACCGCCGGGTCATATTCTGGGCCTACCTCTCGATACCTCTGCAGTATTACTGGGTATCCATGGGCTGGTACGGCATGTTTATTATCTTCATACCGGTTTATATCTTCCTGCTGCTGCCCATGCGGATGGTGCTGCTCGGCGAAGTGAAAGGCTTTATTCACTCCGCAGGCATCCTGCACTGGGCCACCATGCTGACCGTATTCTGCATTAGCCACATTGCTTATCTGCTGGTCTTACCGGTGCAAAATCCTGCGGCTGGCTTTATCGGCCCGGTCCTGTTTCTGTTGTTTATGACCCAGTTCAACGATGTCTGTCAGTACTTCTGGGGCAAACTGCTGGGCAAACGAAAAATCATCCCTAAAGTCAGCCCCAATAAAACCTGGGAAGGCTTTATCGGCGGTCTGCTGACCGTCACCCTGTGCAGTGCTTTGCTGGCCCCTTTACTCACCCCGCTGAGTATCGGCGAAGGCATGATTGCCGGCGCACTCATCAGTGCCAGTGGTTTTATTGGTGACGTGGTGATCTCTTCCGTGAAGCGGGATCTTGAAATAAAAGACTGCGGCAACCTGATTCCCGGCCACGGTGGCATTCTCGACCGTATGGACAGTCTGATTTACACCGCACCACTGTTCTTCCACTTCCTCTACTACAGCCATTACTGAGCGAGGCGCCAACATGCTTATCAACAGGATCATTAAAATTCTTTTTTTTGCACTGCTGGTAAAACCTGTTGTTCTGATCCTGCTGGGTCTGAACGTCAGAGGCAGGCCTAACTTACCGGATAAAGGCCCGGCAATTCTGGTGGCCAATCACAACAGCCATCTGGACACCCTGGTACTGATGAGTCTGTATCCGTTGTCACAGATACACCGTATCCGCCCGGTAGCCGCCGCGGACTATTTTCTCCAAAAGGGTGGCTTTCTGGCCTGGCTGGCGCTGACATGCATCGGCATTATTCCGATGGATCGCAGCGGCAGTGCCGACCGGGACAGTCTGTTTAAAGGCTGTCATGAGGCTCTGGATAACGATCAGATTCTGATTCTGTTTCCGGAAGGCAGCAGAGGCCAGCCAGAACAGATGAGCAAAATTAAAAAAGGGGTTTTTTATGTCTTAAAAGAACGCCCTGATACCAAAGTGATCCCCGTGATGCTGCACGGTCTGGGCCGGGCCCTGCCCCGTAATGAAGCGCTCTTTGTCCCTTTTAACTGTGATGTAATCATTGGCGAAGAAATTCCGATGACTGAAAAGTCCCCGGCCTTTGTCGCGGCCATCGCCGCAGCGTTCGAACAGTTATCCGAATATTGCATTACACAAAATCAGTTATAAAAAACCAGGGGACTGAGACCCGCAATTTCGTTCAATACAACAGTCTCAGCGCTGGTTAAGCTGTCAGCATCATCACCTGCGGAGCATTCCATGCTGACAGTCGTATTATCTATGCTGGCATTTGCCCTCGTCGGCGCCATTTCACCGGGGCCGGTAAACATTGTTGCCACCGGAGCCGGTGCAAACTATGGGTTTCGTGGCGCCCTGCCTCACGTGCTGGGCGCCACCCTGAGCTATACCCTGATCGTTTTTCTGGTGGGGGCCGGTCTGAACCGTTTACTGGTTGAGTTCCCTCAATTCACCTCGGTTCTGCAGTACGCAGGGAGCGCGTTCCTGTTATGGATGGCCTGGAAAATCGCCTCTGCCCGTCCGGAAAGCCTGCAGGAGGATAACCGTTCAGAACCGCCCCGTATCATTGAGGGTGCACTCTGCCAGATACTGAACCCCAAAGCCTGGCTGGTTTCGGTCTCCGGTGTCAGTCTGTTTGTCAGCAGCCAGCAACCGGCTGAACTCTTCTTACTGATTTTCTGTGCCGTATCCTTTGCCATGTGCCTGATCGGTGTCGGCAGCTGGGCGCTGCTGGGTCAGCTGATCAGCGGTTACTTGTCCAGTCCGGCACGTCAGGTTATGTTTAACCGGATCATGGCAGCGCTGTTAGTCGCCAGTATTCTGACCATCACGAATGTTTAATCCGCCAGAGGCGCTGACGATGACAGCCAGCAACACACCGGAAATACGCAACCACTGTTTCTTTGCCCGCAGCCCGTCACTGCCGCAAGCAGAGTTACGGCTGGCGGATCACTCCAGCGCCTGCTACGGCACTCATTCCCACGATGAAGTATCATTCGGCGTCATTGATGCCGGCAGCGCCCGTTACCAGAACCGCCGGCATAACCACCAGATCGCTACAACAGCAACCGTGATGATGAATCCCGGCGATGCCCATTCCTGCAACCCGGATAACGGCGAATGGTCGTACCGGATGCTGTTCATTGACAGCCAGCTGATTGGCGAGCTGCAAGCCGAAATATTTCAGTGTCAGGGGCAGGACTACCTGTCTTTTCCCGGCCCGCTGGATACCTGCCGGCACAGCTACCGGGCGTTCAGCGCCCTTTTCAGTGCTCTGCAACAACCGGATAGCGGCATTGCTGAAAGCCTGCTGATGGACTATCTCGCCCTGCGGTATGCAACGGTAGCACCGCTGAATAAAGAGGTGATAAAAACCGATACCGCCGGCGTCCGTCAGGTACGGGAAATGATTCTGGATCAGCTGGATACCAATCTGTCACTGGACAGTTTCGCCAGCGAAACCGGGCTGAGCCGCTACCACCTGATCCGCAGTTTCAAGCAGGTTTATGGCCAGTCCCCCCATGCCTGGCAGCTGGATCAGCGCATTAAAACCGCCAAACGTTTACTGCGTGAAGGCGAAAGCCTCAGCAATACTGCCAGCCAGCTGGGGTTTGCGGATCAGGCACATTTTCAGCGCAACTTTAAGAAACGTCTGGCAATTACCCCCAGGCTTTATCAGTCGTTTTTTATCTGAACTCTTATCAGAACTCTTATCTGAGCTCTTATCAGAATGTTGACCCGGCGGGGAACGTCACCGGGCTTTTGACCGCTAAAAACACAGGGAATGACCATGTTTGATCCAACCCAGATTCTTGCCTATGCCACCGCACTGGCCATTGCCGCCATCATCCCGGGGCCGGGGATAACCGCGCTGATTGCCCGCAGTATCAGTGGCGGCGCCATTACCGGTTTCAGCTTTCTGCTGGGATTAATTCTGGGTGACCTGATTTATCTGTCATTTGCGGTATTCGGGCTGGCGCTGATTGCCGAACACCTGAACACCCTGTTTGTTATCGTCCGCTGGGGGGCTGCCCTGTACCTGAGCTATCTGGCCTGGCAGTTCTGGTTTGCGGAACATCAGCCACTGGATACGGAGCTGACCATCCGCCGTAAAGACCTGATTTCTGCCAGCCTGTCAGGGCTGACCATCACCCTGGGCAACCCGAAAAACATTGCGTTTTATCTGGCGCTGCTGCCGCTGGTGATCCCGCTGGACGCCATCACCCTGCACAGCTGGGGGCTGATACTGATGCCGGTAACCGTACTGGTACTGCTTGCGGTGGGCGGCATTTATATTGCCGGCGCGGTCCGGATTCGCCGCTTACTTTCGCAGCTGCATGCACAGCAGATCATTTTCCGCAGCGCCGCGGTTATGATGCTCTCAGCTGCGGGGCTGATGGTGTTGCGGGCCTGACCAGGAAAACAGTTTACAGGGCAGTGGCCTCAAGGTGATCGATAAACAGACGTTCTACTGCAGAAAAACTGGTTCCCGGGTTGTACACGTAGTACACCGCCGATTCAGGCAACTCTTCGTAGGGCGGTAAACGCCAGATCCTGCCCGTTTGCTCCGCCTCTCTGGCAATGTGCAACGGCAGAAAACCAATGCCGACACCGCACTCAATCATCCGTAGTACTTCCTTAACATTACTGGAAGTACCCCGGACATTCTGACCTATCGATGCCTTCGCCCTTAACGCAGTCACTTCAGTCATATGTTCGCCGCCCAGTACATCCGCAGTAAAACCAATGAAAGGCTCGCCCCGTAAATCCCCCAGCGCCAGCCCTTCCCGGCCAAACAGCGGATGCCCTGTGCCACAAAACAGAGCAAACACTTCGCGGCACAACTCTGCAGCCACCATCTGCCGGGGAATCACTCCGTCATAAATGCCAATAGTACAGTTGCCCACCTCAACACTGTGCAGAATGTCAGCAGTGGTGGTCACATTCATCTCCAGATCCACCTGAGGATAACGGCGGAAAAATTCCACCAGCTTCTGATCCAGCTTTGCAGACACCACATTATCAATGGTGGTGATTTTGATTTTGCCGGTCACCGGCTGTGGCAGATCTTCAAGCATGACTGGCAGACGTGAAATGGATGCATAGATACTGCAAGCCTCATTGAACAGCATTTCACCGGCAGCAGTTGGCCGCAGCCCTGCGGACTCCCGGATCAGCAACGCCGACCCCACAGTGTCTTCCAGACGCTTTATCGCCAGACTCACCGCCGGCTGGCTGCGGGATAGCTCATCTGCCGCCCGGGTAATACTTTTTTGATGTACCACAACCATAAAGGTATGCAGCAGGTTCCAGTCCAGCTTTCTCGCAAATTCAATCATTTAACCGCTCTCACACGCAGAAATGCCTAGTATTATAAATTTTATAAATACCTGAGATTTTAACTATAAAATTGATAAAGCCAAGTTGCCATGAAAAGCTGTCTGCAGAACAAAAACAAATATGACCGGAGAGCAACATGCGTAATCAGTTTAAAAAAGTTGCAACACTGCTAGCAGCTTTAACCCTCACAGGTGCCGTACAGGCCGCAGATAAAACCATCACCTTAGGCAGCGAAGGGTATTATCCGCCATTCAACTTCTTTAACAGTGCCGGCCAGCTTCAGGGGCTGGATATTGATGTGGGCAACGCCCTCTGTGAACAGTTACAGGCGAAGTGTAACTGGGTTGCAACTGACTGGGACGGCATTATCCCGGCCCTCAATGCGAAAAAATTCGACGCCATCATCGCCTCCATGTCGATCAATGAAAAACGTAAGAAAGTCGTCAGCTTCACCGATCCTTACTACTTCAACGGTATCCGGTTTGTCGCAGCTAAAGATACCCAGACAGAACCTGTCACACCTGAATCTATGGCCGGCAAAATCATCGGAACACAATCCGGTACCGGTGAAGTTGAAATTCTGAAGCAATACTTCCCGGACAGCGATATCAAGCTCTATCCGAAACTGGATGACTCCCTGCTGGACCTGAACAGTGGCCGGGTCGATTACGTTCTCGCCAGCCAGTTTGTACTGAGCGCCTGGCTGGAAAAAGATGAAGGACAGTGCTGCCAGTTCACCGGGCCAGCCTTTATTCCGGATAGCGTTGCCGGTACCGGAATCGCGGTGCGCAAAAATGACACAGCCTTACTTGATGACCTGAACGGCGCCCTGAGTGCCATCATCGAAAACGGCACCTACGACCAGATCCGCAGCAAATATTTCAGCGTGGATATCACCAGCCGCCCTGAAAACGCTTCAGCACTGTTCAACAGCCAGTAAGCCTCCCTGAATACCGGCAGCAGTGGTCGCTGCTGCCGACCCTATTGCTAACAGGTAACCCGATTATGGCTGAACTGATCGCATTACTGTCCTATGGCGACGCCGGCTGGGGCGACGAACTCCTGCAGGGCTTACTGATTACACTGGCCCTGGCACTGACCACAGTACCCTTTGCGCTGGTATTGTCATTTCTGATTGCCTGGGCAAAGCAGTCAAAAAATCCGCTGGTCGCCCGGGCGGGTCGCACCTATACCACGGTTTTCCGCAGCTTACCGGAGCTGCTGACGCTGCTGATTATCTATTACCAGCTGCAGAGCCTGCTCAATTATGTGTACTCCTTCTTTGTTGAAGACGCCGCCATCTCACTGAATGCCTTTGTTGCAGGTGTCGTGGCGCTGACACTGGTGTTCAGCGCTCTGGGCAGTGAAGTGGTGCGCTCGGCCTATCAGGCAGTTGGCTCCGCGCAGACTGAAGCTGCACTGGCACTGGGCCTGTCCCGGCGGGTGACCTTCTTTAAAGTACTGCTGCCGCAAATGTGGCGTCATGCGATCCCGGCCTTCGGCAACCTCTGGCTGATCCTGCTGAAGGACACTTCACTGATTTCCATCATCGCTGTCAGTGACCTGATGCGTTTCACCAACATGGCAATCGCCACCACCCGTGAACCCTTCTTCTTCTACTCGGTGGTCGCATTAATTTATATCTCCCTGGCATTCATCTCCGGACTCGCGCAGAAAGCGTTGGAACGCAATGCCAGCCAGACTTACATCGGAGGTCGCTAAGATGTTGTCGCACCTCACTGAAAACGTTGAACTCTGGCAACAGGGCATCACCAATACCCTGACGCTGACCTTATTAGCCTTTATCGTCGCCTTTTTCGTGGCCATTCCGCTGAGCATGGCACGTCTTAGCCAGCATTCAGCCATCAACCGGGCTGCCTATGGATATGTGTATCTGTTCCGGGGTACACCGCTGCTGGTGCAGATGTTCATGCTGTATTACGGCCTTGGAGAATTCAACAAAGAGCTGAAACAACTGGGCCTGTGGTGGTTTTTCCGGGATGCATATTTCTGTGGTTTACTGGCTTTCATCCTCAACTCCACCGCCTATCAGGCAGAAATCCTTCGCGGCGGTATCGCCGCCGTCCCTAAAGGCGTTCAGGAAGCCGGAGCTGCCCTGGGTCTCTCAAAGCTGCAAATTTTCCGCAAACTGATACTGCCAATTGCCTTTGCCCGGATGCTACCGGCCATGGGCAATGAACTGGTCCTGCTGCTTAAGGCCTCCGCGCTGATCAGCATCATCACTGTGCCGGACATCATGGGGCAAGCCCGCTATCTGTACAGCGAGACGTTTGATCTCTCGGTGTTCTACATCGCTGCAGTGAATTACCTGTTTATCGTTCTGGCTATTGAAGCAATCTGGAAGCGCCTGGAAATTCGCCACCAATGGCTAACTTATAGTGGTACCCGTTAACATGAAGAAATTAACTCCTCCTTTAATCCGTTCCGACGAAGGTATTTTCAATACCCAGACCGGCCCGGACGGCACTTTCGTCGAAATGCCCTATTCAGGCATCCGTACATTCATGCGACGCCGGGTAACACGGGATCTGACCGATGTGGATCTGGCCATTTACGGAATTCCCTTCGATCTGACCACTTCCGGCCGGCCCGGCTCCCGCTTCGGCCCCAGTGCCCTGCGGGAAGCATCAGCCCAGCTAGCCTGGGGGGAAGTCTGGCCATGGGGATTTGACCCGTTCGATATTCTCTCCGTGGTTGACTGTGCTGACGTCACCTTCCGCCGCGGTCAGGTCGATACCATGCTCAGTAACGCCATCGAAATGGCCCGTCATGTATGTGCAGCAGATGCCAGTCCGATCATGATGGGCGGTGACCACTGCACCACTTACACGGTTTTGAAAGCACTGGCGGAAAAACACGGTCCGCTGGCACTGGTTCACTTCGATGCCCACCGGGACACTCAGGCAAGCAGGTATCTGGATCACGGCACGTTTTTGCACCACGCGATGGAAGAAGGTCTGATCGACCCTGAGCATTCAATTCAGCTAGGTATCCGTACCTTTTATGAACATGACGATCCGATCGAAATTCTCTACCGGGACTGGCTGCACGAACACGGCTGGAAAAAGGCACTGGAGCGGATTCAGGCGGTCATCGGTGACCGTAAGGCCTATCTCACCATAGATATCGACAGCCTTGATCCGGCCTACGCGCCGGGTACCGGCACCCCTGTAGTGGACGGTCTGCACCCTAACGATATTATTTCGATTATCCGCAATACCTCAAATATCAACTTTGTAGGTATGGATCTCGTCGAAGTCGCGCCGCCATACGATAACGCCGACACCACGGCTCTGTTAGGGGCCTCTCTCATGCTCGAATACATCTGCTCACGGGCAGCGTATAAACAGCTGCAGGATGAACATCATGAGTAAGCGAATTGCTGTTATCGAGTTTATCAACGAGAGCAATACATTCACGGTGCTGCCCACCCGCCTGGACGATTTTCAGGCCGGTCATTACCTCACCGGAGATGCAATTCCGGCAGCGCTGAAGGACACCAATACTGAAGTCGGCGGCTTCATTGATGCCGCAAAGAAACATGGCTGGTCACCGGTATACACAGTCGCCGCTCACGCTGAACCCGGCGGCATTGTGTGCGAAGCCGCCCGGCAGAAAATCACCTCTGACACACTGAAGTTGCTCCGCGAAGCGGGCACTCTGGATGGTGTTTTCATCGCCCTGCATGGCGCGATGGTGACGGAAACACATCAGGACGGTGAAACGCAGTTCCTTCAGGAAGTGCGTCAGGTCGTGGGAGAGGAGACTCCTGTTGCGATCACGCTGGACCTGCATGCCAACATCTTTGATGAAATGGTCGGTCTGGCTGATATTGCCGTTACCTACCGCACCTATCCACATGTGGACATGTACGACAGAGCCACTGAAGCCTGTGAACTCCTGCAACGCACGCTGAACGGAGACATCCGTCCGGCAATCACACTTGCCCGGCCACCCATGCTGGTTGGCTGTGATGACGGACGCACCACCCAAAACGGCCCGATGTGCCGTCTGCTTGAAAACGCGGAATGCGCCACTCAGAGACACGGCATACTGAATGTCGCCGTCAATGCAGGCTTCACGGATGCTGACGTGTACGCCGCAGGCCCTTCAGTACTGGTGACTTACGACACTCTCTTATCCACAGCTGTAATCGCTCAGGAAATCGCTGAGGGAATATGCGACGAAATCTGGCAATACCGTCACGAATGGGATTTACCGCAACCGCTGGAAGACTGCATTACACAGGCGCAGCAGTACAGCGGCGCTTCCCGCCCGGTCATTATCGCTGACTTCTCCGATAACCCCGGCTCCGGCGCTTACAGTGACTGCACAGCCCTGCTGTCAGCATTACTGAAATCAGGATTACCCGACGTTGCGATTGGCGCTATCTACGATCCGGCAGCCGTTAAAACCTTAATGGCAGCGAAGCCCGGTGAAGAAGTCACCCTTGAAATCGGCGGCAAGACAGATCCGGCTGTTGGCGGAGGCCCCCTGCAGCTGACCGGTAAAGTCACCGCTAAAAGCAATGGCCGTTTTACGTTCGAAGGTCCGATGTTTACGGGGCTTGAAAACACCACCGGCGACAGTGTCTGTTTCCGCTCCGGCAACGCCAGCATCATGTTGGTATCGGAGCGTACTCAGATGCTGGATAAGAATATCTTTCGCAGCGTGGGGATCGAACCGACCGAAAAAAATATCGTTGCGGTGAAATCCATGCAGCACTTTCGCGCCGCCTTCGAACCCATCGCAGCGCATGTACTGGTCACCGACGCCGGTGGTTTGTGCAGCCCTGACGTCAATAACCGGCAGTACACGAACCTTCGTCGCCCGGTCTTTCCTCTGGATAACCTCTCATGAGTAACATTTACGACATTGCCATTATCGGCGGGGGCATTGCAGGTGCATCTCTCGCGTATGCATTAAACGGCCAACGTTCAGTCGTGCTGCTGGAGCAGGAAAGCGCACTGGGCTACCACTCTACCGGGCGCTCAGCGGCAGAATTCACCCGCCGCTTTCACTCTGAAAAGGTCGGCCTGCTGACCAGCATGAGTGAGACCTTTATGCACAGTCCACCGGAAGGGTTCTCAGATGTCCCGCTGTTACGACCACGGGGTAACCTGTTGATAGCTAATGCAGAAAAACATGATCACCTGCTTAACATCTTTGCCAACGAGCAGGCGAATACACCTGAAGGCGTCAGCCCCGTTGAACTGCTCAGCGTTTCTGACGCCTGTGACAAGGTCCCCTTTCTGAATGAAGAATGGCTGAGTGCTGCCTTTTACGATCCGGACTGTTGGGATGTTGAAGTCGAAAACTTGCTGCAGGGCTATATCCGTGGTGCTAAAAGCACAGGTACTGATGTACTTCAGAATACCGGTATCCGGCAGGTACAGTGGGAAAACGATCACTGGATCATTGAAGCTGAAGACTTCAGTGTCCGGGCCAGAACAGTGGTGAATGCTACCGGAGGCTGGGCCGATGCGACCGCAAGCCTGTTTGCAACTGATCCTTTGCAAATCATCCCCCATCGCCGTACCGCCATCAGCGTAAAAGTGCCGGACTACAGTCTGCATGACATGCCGGAAGTAAACGAAATCGATGAAGTTTTTTACTTTAAACCGGACGCCGGCCAGCTCATGGTCAGCCCGGCGGATGAAACCCCGGTAGACCCCCATGATGCATGGCCGGAAGAACTGGATATTGCTTACGCAGCTCACTACCTGAGCGAATGTTCCACGCTGGACATTCAGCATGTCGCCCATAGCTGGGCCGGCCTGCGTACCTTTGCGAAAGACCGCCTGCCGGTCATCGGCTATTCCGGTCAGACGGAAGGCTTCTTCTGGCTTGCAGGGCTGGGGGGTTACGGCATTCAGACCTCACCGGCAGTGGGTCAGCTGGCGGCGGCACAACTACTCAATACACCGGCGGCGCAGTTAACGCCTCTGACTCATCAGTTAATCCGTCAATTTACTCCAGCGCGATTTGAGAACTAAACATGCAAATATTCAACGCAAAACAAACCGCTGAACTGCTGCCCTATCCGCACCTGATCGCGCAGCTGTCAGCCCAGTTCAGAGCCGGCCTGAAGGCACCGGACAGACACCACCACGACCTGCCAATGCAGCATGAAGCCAACGGCACTCTGCTGCTCATGCCCGCCTGGAATAATGACATCGGCTGCATCAAAATCGTCACCGTCACGCCCGGCAACAGCGCCCGAAGCCTGCCGGCAATTGCCGGTAACGTGCTGATTTTCCGCCGTGACACCGGCGCTCATGTTGCCCTGTTGGACGGCGCAGTGCTCACCGCCCGACGCACCGCGGCGGCTTCTGCGCTGGCAGCAGACAAGCTGGCCCGGAAAGACGCCCGGCATCTGCTGATTCTGGGGGCCGGTAAAGTTGCCCAGCAATTACCTGATGCATTTGCTGCGGTTCGCCCAATTGATCAGATCAGTATTTGGAACAATCACCCGGATGGCGCTGAAGCACTGGCGGCTTCACTGCGACAGCAAGGCAAAAACGCCACAGCCGTTCATGACCTGCAAGACGCTGTATCACGGGCAGATATCATCACCGCCGCCACCCTGGCCCAGCAACCACTGATCAAAGGCGAATGGCTGCAACCGGGGCAACATCTGGATCTGATCGGTGCCTTCACCCCGACGATGCGTGAAGCCGACGATCAGGCACTGCAACGCAGTTCGATCTACATTGATACCGCGTTTGCCTGTCAGGAAGCCGGAGAACTGAAAATCCCGCTGGTTTCCGGTGCTATCAGTCAAAATGATATCTGCGGTGACCTTTACAGCCTCACAGCTAACCCGACATCAGCCCGCCGTTCCTCCGAAGAAATAACACTTTTTAAATCAGTGGGTAACGCCGTCATGGACCTGTCCGCTGCCCTGACCGCCATTAATAACGGAGGTGACATATGAATACCGCCCAGCAAACCGTCAGACAACCGGTGAAGATGTCGGTCAGCAATAAACCGGTGATCGAAATCAGCGGAATGAACAAATGGTACGACGATTTTCAGGTGCTCAAAGATATTAATCTGACGGTTCATGAAGGCGAACGTATTGTGATCGCAGGCCCTTCAGGCTCCGGTAAATCAACCATGATTCGCTGTATCAATGCACTTGAACATCACCAGCAAGGCAGCATTATTATCAACGGCACGCCCTTAACCTCAAACGCCAGAGATCTGGAAAAAGTTCGCTCAGAAGTAGGTATGTGCTTCCAGAACTTTAATCTGTTTCCCCATCTGACAATTCTGGAAAACTGTATCCTGGCCCCGATGAATGCCCGGAAGCTTTCAAAAAAAGACGCCACAGAGCAAGCCATGCACTTTCTCAATAAGGTCAGAATTCCGGATCAGGCGGGTAAATACCCGGGCCAGCTGTCCGGCGGACAACAGCAACGGGTAGCCATCGCCAGAGCACTCTGCATGCGCCCGAAAGTAATGCTCTTCGATGAGCCTACCTCCGCACTGGACCCGGAAATGATCAAAGAGGTGCTGGATACCATGGTAGAGCTCGCAGAAGACGGCATGACCATGTTATGTGTTACCCATGAAATGGGCTTCGCCCGTGAAGTTGCGAACCGGGTTATCTTCATGGATCAGGGGCAGGTTGTTGAAGAAAATGAACCTGAACTCTTCTTCAATGCCCCGCAAAATCCACGCACCCAGGCATTCCTGAGCCAGATCCTGCGGCACTGATTCACTGCCCTGCAGGAACCGGCCCCACCGGTTCCTGTATCAGAAAGATTCCAGCATAAGCCGGTCAGCGACCCCCGCATTACGGGTCGCACGGCGAATACTGGCCAGCAGCTCTTCCGGGCCACAGGCATAGATCTGGCAGTCATCTGCCAGATCCGTCAGCAGCTCGGCCGGATTCAGACGTTCTCCGTCATGGCTGAAATAGGTAATCAGCCGTTCCCCCAACAGGCTCTGTAACTCCGGGTAAAACGCCATTTGCTCAGGGCGTTTGGCTGCATAATGCAACTGGAAATCAGCCCCCCGCTGTAACAGCGCCAGCGCCATGGATTTAAGCGGCGTAATGCCGATCCCACCGGCAATCAGCAATGCCGGGCGGTTATCTTCATGCAGGGCAAAATAATTCAGCGGTTCGGTGATCTGTAACCGGGTCCCTAACTGATAATGGCACTGTAACGCTGCCGCCAGTGTTGAATCCGCTTTTGCCTGTACTGCGATCTGATATTCATGACTGTCTGGCGCACCGCACAGGGAATAATGCCCCATGCGGATGCCCTGTGGTGTCGGCACCGGCAACTGCACATGCGCCCCCGGGCTGAAAGCGGGCAGCGGCTCCCCGTTCACTGACTGTAACTGATAACTGCGCACTTCCGATGTCAGTTGGCTTACACCGCAGATCTTCAGCTCCAGCGGCCCGTCACCTAATACTGTATCAGGCACAGGTACCGGCTGATCTGGCACCGCAGCGCTTACCTCAGGCGTTGCCAGTGCCTGCCATTCCTGTTCTGTAAAACGGGGGGTAATGTATTTCGGGCAGTTCCAGTCGAAGCCTTCCACATCGATCAGATAACCCCGCTCTACCGGGGCCCGGAAATCCGCCTGCTCCAGCGCCGCCAGGGTTTTCAGATTCTGAGGGTCCACCAGCCGGATCCGGCCCAGCAGTTTCAGCCGGGTACGGTTGGCGTAATCCATAAAAAACAGGGCAACCCGGTTATCCCGGCGAAAGTTTCCCAGGCTGACGTACTGGCGGTTGCCGCTGTAGTCGGCAAATCCGAGGGTCTGCTTGTCCAGCACCCGGACAAAGCCTGCTGCCCCGCCACGATGCTGAACGTAGGGCCAACCGGTCTCACTGACGCTGGCCATATAAAAACTGTCACGGGCCTGAATAAAGCCGGCTTCCGCTGCACTTAACCGGCCGTTGAAATCTTCACCGCCCAAAAAGCCCTGATAGGCTTCCCCGCTACCGTGCCGCTGCTGCTCCGCCAGCACGGATTCAGTAAAGGCTATTTCTGCAAAACGGTGTCCCATAACCGGTCCCTCCTGAATCTGTGAAATGCTGCACTGTGGTTCTCACAGCGCAGCAGCCTTGCTTTAAAAAGCGCTCCGTCAGAAGCTCTGATCAGCCCGCCAGTTTCAGATCCACTTCCGGGAAGTCGATGCTCACCTGGCTTGTTTTGGCCAGCATATTGGTCAGCAGATTCATTGCCACATGGGTAATAATCTCGACGATCTGAGCATCGTTATAGCCTGCTTCACGCACTGCCAGCAGTTCAGTATTGCTGACAGCACCGGTATTTTCCGCCAGTGAAAGGGCAAACTTCACCGCCACTGCGGCGTTATCATCCAGGCTGGCGCCCTCACGATTCGCGGCAATTTCGGCACTTTCCAGACCGGCCTTGCGGCCCAGTGCAGTATGCGCAGAAAGGCAGTACTGGCAGCTGTTCGTCTGCGCCAGTGCCAACGCAATCCGCTCCCGGGTTTCGCCATCCAGCTCACCGTCACCGGCAACACCGTGCAGCCCCAGAAACGCTTTCAGCGCCACCGGCGAGTTAGCAAACACCTTCAGAAAATTCGGCACCATCCCCAGCTGTGCCTGAATTGCATCCAACAGCTCCGCCTGCTCTGCACTGGCAGCATTAGGTTCAACAACATTAATCCGGCTCATCGTGTCACTCCTTAGCGCTTCTGCGCTGTCTGGTTAGAAAACCCGCGTTCACCTCAGCGGGTGAAGACACTATGAGCCATTACATTTAATTAAAGAATCACCTAAAATTTAATTTCATAATTACGATAAATGAAATAATAGGCAGTCAGCTCATGGATCAGTTCCACCTTCTGAGGGTATTCAGTGCCGTTGCTGAACAGCAGGGATTCGCCGCCGCGGCCCGTCAGCTACGGATTTCCGCCCCGGCAGTTACCCGCGCCATAGGGCAGTTGGAAGAACATCTGGGAGCAAAACTGCTGGAACGTACCACCCGTCATGTACACCTGACGGATGTGGGCAGCCGGTATCTGGAAGATTCCCGTGCGGTGCTGGAACAGTTAGCACAGGCAGATCAGGCCGCTGCCGGCATCAATGCAGCGCCCCGCGGGCTACTCACCGTCACCGCTCCCAGCCTGTTTGGCCGCCGTTTTGTTGCGCCGCTGATGCTGGAATACCTGCGCCGTTATCCGGATGTCCAGGTTAATGAGCTGTTTGTGGACCGCCGGGTAAATCTGGTGGAGGAAGGCATTGATGTCGGCATCCGCATCGGCGATCTGCCGGACTCTAACCTGCGAGCCCGTCATGTAGGCACCGTCAGCCGGGTGCTGTGCGCCAGCCCCGCTTACCTGCAGGAGCACGGCAGCCCGCAAACCCTCAGTGAACTGCAGCAGCACAACCTGATAGATGCCAGCCCGTCACTGGACTGGCGTTTTCAGACCCGGGAAGGGCTTCGCACGCTGAACTTCCGCCCCCGCCTGAGCACTTCTGATAATGACACTGCCATCCATGCGGCCTGCGCCGGATTTGGCATTACCCGGGTGCTGTCCTATCAGGTGGCGGCTAAATTTGCCTCCGGCGAGCTGATCCGGTTATTGCCCGAATTTGAACCAGAGCCCTGGCCGGTCAATGTTATTCACCGGCAGGGGCCACAGGGTTCTGCCAAGGTGCGCAGCTGCGTGGATCTTCTGGCCGAGAACCTGCAACAGGCGCCCTGTCTGAAGGGCTGAAGTTTAAGGGAATATTTCGCGCTGCAGCTGTTGCAGAAAACCTTGCATATAGTCTGTCCGCCGCCGGGCTTCTGCTCTGGCGGCAGCGGTATTCATGGTATCCGCCAGCCGCAGTAACTTGGTGTAAAAATGATCCAGGGTAAATCGGCTATCATCCAGCGTCCGCTTTTCACAGAACGGGTCATCGGGCTGATAAAGAGCCCGCTGCAGCCCGGTACCCACCTGCAGAGTACGCACAACGCCTATGGCCCCCAGTGAATCCAGCCGGTCGGCATCCTGAACAATCTGCGCCTCCAGTGTTTCAGCACGGACGCCAGCACTGAAACTGTGAGCCTGAATAGCATGATGAATCGCATCATAATACGCCTGTGGATAACCGACCCCCTGCAGAAACTGGCAGGCTTTATCGGCGGCTTTCAGTGAGCTTTTGCGGCGTTCAGGGTGATCTTTCGGATAGGTAAAACAGTCATGCAGCCAGGCGGCGGGCATCACGACTTCAGCCTGTGCACCTTCCGCTTCGCAGAGCTGCCGGGCGGTCTTCACTACCCGCAGCACATGGTTAAAATCATGGGCGGTATCGGTGATCATTTCCGCCTGAATAAAGGCGGCAAACTGCGTTTCAAAGTCTGTCACTGGCTGTTGATTCATTATCTGATCCGGGGGTTTTCAGCATTATTCCTCACCGGGCAGCAGAAAACAAAAAGCCCGGTGCTCCTTACGGAGTACCGGGCAAAAACCTGTGTAGCACAGAACACAGGGGGTGAGCAGGAACAGTTACGGCTCAGCACAGCCGGCAACTGTTCGGGTCTTACCTGTTACATTTTCATCCGTTCGCCTTTCGGATCGTACAGACCGCGCAGCGAGGCAGTCGCACTGACCGGCTCCAACGCCACTTCGATCTCAAACTTCGCCGCCGCCAGAGCATCAGCGGTCAGGTTCGGCGCGTTTACGTAGCCCATGCCAATTGCACCGCCCACCGAGTGGCCGTACATGCCAGACGTCAGGTACCCCACCACATTACCGTCCATCAGAATTGGCTCGTTGTGATATAGCAGCGGCTCAGGGTCGTTCAGTTTGAACTGCACCAAACGGCGATCCGGCAGACCGGCAGCTTTCTGCGCCATAAAGGCTTCACGGCCGATAAAGTCGCTGGCATCCGGCTTGGCAGTAAAGCCAAGGCCGGCCTGAATCAGGTTATCTTCAGAGGCAATATCATGGCCCCAGTGACGGAAGCCTTTCTCCAGACGCAGACTGTTCAGGGCATGCAGGCCCACATTGCACAGTTCGTATTCCGCACCGGCCTGGTGGATCGCGTGGTAAACCTTTGCAGCATCTGCCGCCGGTACCATGATCTCCCAGCCCAGTTCACCTACATAGCTGATCCGCTGCAGCCAGACTTCCGCACCGGCCATCTGCGCATAGCGCCCGGTGCTGAAAATAAAGCCATCAGCACTCAGATCCGTTTCGGTAATTTTCTCCAGCACCTTACGGGCATTCGGGCCCTGTACTGACAGACAGGCAAACTGCTGGCTGACGTCGGTCAGCTGGCTCTCGCCCAGCAGATTACGCTTCAGATGCCACCAGTCACGGTTAAACGAACCGATACCGGTCGTGACCCAGAAGCGCTCAGCGCCCATCCGGGCAATGGTCAGGTCCGCCTCGATACCGCCGCGCTCGTTCAGCCACTGGGTATACACCAGCTTGCCTTCAGGCACGTCGATATCCGCACAGCTGAGACGCTGCAGCGTGGCCATGGCGTCTTTGCCGACCACTTCAAACTTACCGAACGAGGAAATATCGTACATACCCACGCTTTCACGGGTAGCCAGATGCTCGTCACGGTAGAAATCAAACCAGTTCTGGCGCTTGTAGCTGTATTCATATTCCGCTTTGGCGCCGTTACGGGCAAACCAGTTGGCCCGCTCATAACCGCCCACTTCACCGAAACAGGCACCGGCTTCAGCCAGTTCGTGATGCAGCGGTGAATGCTGGATATCCCGGGCGGTGTGGTACTGATAAAACGGCCAGTGCATGGCATAGGTATGGCCCAGTGCTTCCGGAATACGCTGTTCAACGTAGCTCTGAGTGCGCTGTACCGGGTGGTGACGGCGGACGTCACATTCGGTGATATCACCGGACGGATAGCCGTCGATGATCCAGTCAGCCATCAGTTTGCCCAGACCACCGCCGGCACCGATGCCTTTGGAGTTCAGGCCACAGGCAACGAAGAAGTTATCCACTTCCGGCGTCGGCCCCAATAAGTGCAGGTTATCGCTGGTGAAACTTTCAGGGCCGTTAAACCAGGTACGGATCCCCGCTTCACCGAAGTCCGGCATCGTTTCCATGCCGCGCATCAGATACTCTTCAATGTGATCCATCTCACACGGGAACTGATCGAAACAGAAATCTTCCTGAATGCGGCTCATCGGCAGGCCTTTGGCGTTATGCTCAAACCAGCCGACCAGTAACTTACCGGCGTCTTCCTTGAAGTAAACGCCTTTGTCGAAGTCCCGCAGCACCGGACGCTTGCTCATGGACTCCATTTCATCGGTCACCACGTAGTAGTGTTCGCAGGCATACAGGGGCAGATCCACACCGATTTTTGCGGCGATATCCCGTGACCACATACCGCCACAGAGAATCACCTGATCCGCACGGATTTCACCGGCGTCAGTTTTCACACCGACAGCCTTGCCATCTTCAACGATGATGTCGGTAACCTTGGTTTTCTCACGGATGTTGGCACCGCCCATTTTCGCGCCTTTTGCCAGCGCCATGGTGGTATCAATCGGGTTTGTCTGGCCGTCTTTTTCGATGTACAGGGTGCCCACCACGCCGTCGGTGTTAATGCCCGGATACAGCTCCGCCAGACGTTCGTTGTCGATCATTTCAGAATCCACACCGAATACCTTCGCCATGGATGCGGTCCGCTTGAGTTCTTCCAGACGTTCTTCAGAACGGGCAATGGACAGCGAGCCGATACGGGCATAACCGGTGGCCTGTCCGGTTTCTTCTTCCAGGCTGGCATAGAGTTCGTGGCTGTATTTCGCCAGATTGGTCAGGGTCGGGGTTGGCCACAGCATGCTCACCAGACCGGCAGCATGCCAGGTGGTACCGCAGGTCAGTTGCTGACGTTCAAGCAACACCACGTCGTTTACGCCACGCTTGGTCAGATGATAAGCAATAGAGGTGCCGACGATACCGCCACCGATAATTACCACTTCAGCCTTAGCCGGCAAAGGTGTCTGGGTTGTTTCTTCAGTCATTACGCAAATCCTGTTTTTATTGCTTTTATCTGACACCGGCCGGCGGTGAAAAACCTTGCCGTGCTGGCGACCTGCAGAGCCTGCTTTTCAGCAGTGGATAGCCGCCATCATGACACAGAGGAAAAACCTCTCACAATTGATAAATATCTTCTTTATGGTAAGTTTTATTACCATTAAACATTCTTCTTACCGAGCCGGTTTCAGTCATGGAAAAAGCCATCAACCACCGCAAGCTCCCCCCGCTGAAAACCCTCAGTGGCTTTGAGGCGACAGCCCGTTTACTGAGTTTTCGCAAAGCTGCTCAGGAACTTAACCTGAGCCACCCGGCGATCAGCCATCAGGTGCTTTCACTGGAAACAAATCTTGGGGTGAAGCTGTTCAACCGGAAAGGCCGGCAAATGGTACTCACCCCCGAAGGGGAGCGCTTTTATCCGATTGCCCGGCGGGCACTGGAAGAACTGATCAATGGCAGCGAAATGCTGCGCCGCAGCGCCGCCGTCAAACCGCTGAGAATTCAGACCTACATTTCGGTGTCGATTCGCTGGCTGTCGCACCGGCTGAGCCGTTTCCGGGCCGCCCACCCGGGCATTGAACTGCAACTGATTTCGAGCATTGAAGAGCAGGATTTTGACGAATCCAATGCGGATATCGGGCTGATTTTCAGCCGTACCGCCGCGCCATCCCATCTGGCATGGGAGCCGCTGATCCGGCCGGCACTGCGCCCGGTGTGCCATCCTTCACTGGTCAGCCATCAGACGGATCTGCAGCCAGAAGAGATACTGCAATACCCGCTTATCACGGTGACATCTGAACGCTGGCAGTGGCAGGACTGGTTTGAAGCGGCAGGCTTTTGTGCCTCGCAACCGAACCGGCCACTGAGTACAGACAGCACCGCCATTGCGCTGGAAATGGCGATGGACGGCGAAGGCATTGCCCTGCTGAACGGGCCGTTTGCGGATAAAGACTTAAAAGCCGGCCGGCTGATCCACCCCAGTGAACACGCGGTGAGTAATCTGGGGGAATGGGGGCTGACGTACCGGAAAGATACCCGGCCACAGCCGGATATTGAGGCGTTTGTCCGCTGGATGCTGCAGGATATCAGCGAGCATCCCTGATGGCGGACACGGTTTTTCAGAAACGCATTTGTGCACTGTGGAAACTGTTGTACAGCAACGCTGCCGGAATATCGCCCACCCGGGTTGCAACGGCCGCTTCAAGCGGGACCGCTTTTCCCTGACGCTCGGCCTTAGGCGTAATATGCATATGGGCTTTGTAGCATTTGCTAAAGTGCGCCGCCGACACAAACCCGCAGGCAGCCGCCACATCAATGATCGGCCGGGACGTTTGCTTGAGCAACTGACGGGCCGCCAGTAAACGCAGTTTGATGTAGTACTTTAGCGGTGTGCAATCCAGATGCTTCTTAAAGATCCGTTCCAGATGCCGGCGGGAAATGCCCACATAACCGGCCAGTTCTGTCAGGGATAACGGCTCTTCCAGATTGGTTTCCATCAGGGCGATAATCTCTGCCAGTTTCGGCTGGCTGAGTTTCACCGGGTCCGGCAGATGGACCGACTGTTCCATCATGGACGATTCAAACATCAGCGCCTCAGCCACCGACTGCGCCAGTTCCTGGCCCTGCTCATCGGCAATCCGGTTGATCATCAGTTCCAGCATCGCGCAGCCGCCAGCACAGCTGAACCGCTGACCACCGGTGGTAAACGGCTTCAGGGTAACCGCCACTCTTGGCCGTTCTTCCTGCAGCACTGTGGAAAACTCACGTTGCACACTGCAGCTCTGGCCATCATAGAAGCCGGCTTTTGCCAGTGCCACCACACCGCTGGCAACCCCGCCCAGCGAGACACCACCGGCGGCACAGCGCTGCAGGCGCGCCACCAGCATATTCGTCAGTTCAGGAACTTCGGAGCCGCCGACAACAATCAGCGTATCAATGGCTTTGCTGGCAATCAGCTCAGCAATGCTGAAGTCCGGTACGGTTGTTACGCCGGTGGATGCCCGGATCTTTTCACCGTCAACCGTCGCTGTGAAGTACTCATAGAGACTTTCTTCCGCAACCTGATTGGCTACTTCAAGCGGCTCAAGCGCAGATGTGAATGACAACATGCTGAAGCGGTCTAACAGCAAAAATCCGATCTTTTTTTGGCTCATTATTATTGTCTCCAAAAGTATCTTAATCCGACTATTTCTATCCGGGAGATAGCCGTCATTACGGCAGTGTAAGTTCCCTCTGCATAACACCTCCAAGGACAGGAAGTCTTATGCAGAAGCACTGTTTCCAGTGTCTTTCAGGGTGGTCAGAAACGGGAACAGCAGCGCTGTTCCCGTTCACAGACTCACTGCAATCAGCGCCGCTGATCAGACCCGCAGACGCTCGTTCTTCGGATCGTAGGCAGGCATCATCTCAACGTGGGCTTTACGCTCACCCAGAGAGGTTTCTACCATGACCTGCTGACCGGCAACGTTATGCTCAGGCTTCACATAGGCAAATGACAGGCTCTTACCGATACGGTGGCCGTAGCCGCCGCCGGTGGTCAGGCCGGTGATTTCACCGTCAACCCAGACCGCTTCGTTACCGAAACATTCCGCCGGAATATCATCATCAAACACCAGATAAGCATTCACCATTTCCAGCCCGTTCTGCTGACGCTCACGGATATTTTCAGCACCGATGAAGTCGCGGCTCAGATCCATGAAACGATCCATGCAGGCTTCTGCACCGGAAATTTCTTCAGTGAATTCATGGCCGTAAGCACGGTAGCCTTTTTCCATCCGCATAGAGTTCATGGCCATGCCACCGAAGTCACGCAGACCCAGCGCTGCACCGTTGTGGAACAGGGATTCATAAATAGAGACCACCTGCCAGGTCGGCATGTGCAGCTCCCAGCCCAGTTCGCCGGCGTAAGATACCCGCATCGCAAATACGTCGGCAGAGTCCACCTTGATCGTCCGGCAGGACAGCCACGGGAAACCGGCGTTGCTGATATCTTCTTCTTCGTCCAGGTGTTCCTGAAGAATTTCACGGGCCTTAGGACCGGTCAGTAACAGGCCACCCCAGGACTCGGTAATATCTTCGATGGTCACGTCGTAACCGTCTTTGTGCCATTCCATCCACTGGTAATCTTTCACCTGCGAGCCAATCGCGCCCATCAGAATGAAGTGATCTTCGGCAATCCGGCTGATGGTCTGTTCAGCCATGATGCCGCCATTTTCAGCGTGGAACAGGGTCAGAGTAATGCGACCGTCTTTCGCCGGCAGCTTGTTACAGGACAGCTTATCCAGGAAGGCAAATGCATCCGGACCTTTGACCACAAACTTCGCAGTACCGCTCAGGTCGGCAATACCACAGGCGTTCTGTACTGCGGCACATTCTTCTGCCACAGCGGCGTGTGCTTCACTGTGCGCCCAATTGTGGGTTTCGCCACGGATTTCATCAGTGGTGAACCAGGAAGGCTTCTCGTAGCCGGTATTCACCACATGCACGGCGCCTTTCTGTCCCAGCAGGGCGTGCATCGGGCTGACCCGCATCGGACGGCCATGCGGACGGTTATCGTTCGGCGCACCAAAGGAATACATACGCTCGTAAGATTCGATAGCACGGGTGATGCAGTAGTTCTTATCCGCCCAGGTATCAAACCGGCGGCTGTCCAGCGATGCCATGTTCAGTTCTGTCTGACCATGCACCATCCACTGCGCCAGATACTTACCGATGCCGCCCTGAGCAATACCGATAGAAGCACCACACAGGTTCCAGAAGTTCCGCAGCCCCTTCGCAGGACCCACCAGGAAGTTGTCATCCGGGGTGTGCGTGATCGCACCGTTGATAATGGTACGGATACCCACTTCGCTGAAGCCCGGCACCAGTTCCATACAACGTTCCAGGAACGGCATGATACGGACCAGATCGCCCGGGAACAGACCACGGTCGAAGTCCCAGTCCATGCCTTCCAGCGCCCACGGTTTGGCACCGGAGGTTTCATACGGACCGATCAGGAAACCATTACCTTCCTGACGGATGTAACTGGCCGCCCAGGAGTCACGGGTAACCGGCATTTCACGGGCCAGCTTGGCCACTTCAGGGTGATCATCCGTTACCAGGTACTGGTGTTCCAGATTCACGATTGGAATGTGTACACCCACCATGCGGCCAACTTCCGGTGCGAAACAGCCACCGGCGTTTACCACGTGCTCGGCAATGACCGTGCCTTTCTCAGTGATCACTTCGTATTCACCGCTTGGCAGCAGGTTGATATCAATGACCCGGTTGAAACGGGACACTTTGGCACCGTTTTCACGGGCCAGCTGGCCCAGCGGCATAACGATGGAGGTCGGATCGATGTGACCGTCATTCGGGGTGTACAGAATGCAGCGGGCATTATCGAAGTTCATCAGCGGATTCACTTCTTTGGCTTCTTCACGGCTGATGAAACGCATTTCACAGCCCACGTTACGGGAGCGGCTGATGATGTTACGGAACCACTGCTCTTCAACTTCGGTGTAACCTACCCGCAGGCTGCCTGTACGATGGAAGGTTGACGGCAGGCCGGTTTCCCGGGGAATGATCTCATCATAAAGCTTGATGGTGTATTCATGGATCTTCGACAGGGTGTGGTTACCGTTAAAATTCGGACACAGGCCCGCCGCGTGCCAGGTCGAGCCGGAGGTAAGCTCGCCCTTTTCGATCAACAGAACGTCGGTCCAGCCTTCTTTAGTCAGGTGATACATGAGGTTCACACCCAGTGAACCGCCGCCGACGATGACAACTCTTGCTGTTGACTGCATACAATTCTTCTCCTTAAATTCATGCCCTTTTAAAGGCAGAACGGCGACCGGCACCCGGGGTGCAGATCGCCATTAACAGGCAGTCTGGCTGCCTGCAGAATAATTAACGGCCCATTTCCGATGCCGGAATATGAATGGTGTAGCGCTCACGGATCGCCTGATCCACTTCATCACTGATGTGTTTCGGGAAATAGGTGCTGAGAATGGTGTTCTTCTTCTCTATGGCTTTTTCCAGCAGGACAGGCTTACCCTTTTCCTGCCAGACATTCGGGCTGTCACGGTCGCTGACCACCGGATAAATATATTCAGACTGCATCACCGACAGGGTCTGGCTGGAGCCCAGATAATGGCCCAGGTCATTCAGACAGACATCTTTCAGGGTATCAAAGCTCAGGGATGCCTCATCCACTTTAATGCCTTTGGTCATCCGCATACAGGCACCCAGCACATCGTTATCCATCAGATAAGATTCCGGGCAAACCCCCAGCAGACTGGCGTACATACCGGCAGACTCATATACAATGTTGGCACCGGCCATCGCCGCAGCAGACGCACCGTAACCCCGTTCTGCACCGGCCTGGAAGTCAGGGAATTTGGCGTCAGACATACCCGCCGCAGTACCGGTAGGCAGATCAAAATAGTTACCCATCTGCGCACAGGCCGCACACAGCAGGCCCTGCTCCGGCGAACCGCCACTCATGGCACCGGTACGCAGGTCACTGACAAACGGCCAGGTCCCCAGGATCGCCGGTGCACCCGGCTTAATGGCATTCACGTAGACCAGGCCACCCAGACATTCGGCCCAGGCCTGCGCCACAGCACCTGCCAGCATCGCCGGTGCGGTTGCACCTGCCTGACCGGCCGACAGCAGCAGAATCGGCATACCGCGCTCAACACCAACCCGCAGGCAGTCCAGAGACTCCTCGGCAAACTTCATCGGCGGTACCACGAAACAGTTAGACATGCTCACGAACGGGCGCGCCCGCCACTGGTCTTCACCGCCGGCAATAATTTCCAGCATATCGATGGTTTCATCAACGTGCTCAGCTTCCGTGAAGCTGGTACCCACGTGCTTGGTGGTGCCATGCACAGACAGGTACGTGGTGTTCAGATCCATTTCCCGCGGGCTGGCGATATCCCGCAGTACACAGGTACGCTGAAACATGTGGATGTGTTCACAGTTATCGACAATACGCGCCATGTCATAGAGATCTTTGGCGGTTGAATCACGGTATTCATTCTTCATCGGATCAGCGATCATTACCGCTGCACCGGCCGTCGAGAAGTGCACCCGCTGGCCACTTAAGTCCAGATCAAACTCAGGATCCTGAGCATGCAGGGTCAGGTTCCGGTTTGCCTTGCTCATGGCATCCTCGACCACGGCACGCGGAAAACGCAAACGCCCGTCCTCACCGACAATCGCGCCCACCTTGGTACACATCTCAACGCAGTGTGGCGTCGCCTGAGAAAAACCGATTTCCTCAAGAATCTTAAAAGCAGTTTCAGCAACCTGCTCCATTTCCGACTGTGTCAGCGGCTGAAACGTCCCGCCCAGTTCACCGGGCAGAACCGGCTTGGAATCTTTATCAAGCGGCTTACTGCGCAGCGCCAGCATCGCCTTCCTACCACCAGATCTACGTGCCATGATCACTCCTGATATCTAAACTTCTTATTATTTACGACCTGACAGGTCGCTTTTTAACTACTCTAAGGTCGTATTCGAGAAAATATTCCACCTTCACAGCTGAATTCACAATTGATATATTCTTACCCACGGATTAGATAATCTAATCCACAAGCACTTAACATAAGTCATTGATATAATGGCTAAAAAACGGTAGTACCAAATATGTTTGTCCAGAAATCAGCAGAAAGTTGATACAGCGCATACCCCCGGCAGGGAAAAAAACGGATACTTGCCGCACACCGGACAACTGTTTAATAAATAAACAGTCTGAAACACGTAAACTTCATAACAATTGGGAATAAAAACCGCCTATGGCCCGACGTCTCCCACCGCTGAACAGCATGAAAGCCTTTGAAGCAGCTTCCCGTCGTCTCAGCTTCACCCTGGCGGCGGAAGAACTGCACGTCACCCAGGCGGCCATCAGCCATCAGGTCAAGTCACTGGAAGAGTACTTGCAGACGCCCCTGTTCGTGCGTTATCCCCGTAAGCTGGAACTGACCGAACCCGGCGAAGAGCTGATGCACAAACTCAGCAAATGTTTTGATGAAATGGACGCGGCGATCAGTGGCCTGTTGCAGGAACATAACCGCCAGTCGCTGAAACTGCGGATGGGTTCCGCCTTCGCCGCCAAATGGATGTCGCCGCGCCTGCCAGAATTCAGCCAGCAGTACCCGGAAATTGATTTGTCCTTCAACTACTCACAGATCATTGCCGATTTCGATAATACCGATGTTGATGTCTGTATTACCTTTGGCAACGGTGAATGGCCCGGTCTGGAAGCGTATCCAATCATCCATCTGGATTTTTTCCCGGTCTGCAGCCCGGCGTTTATCCACCGCCACGGTGAGATCACCTCCCCCCACCAGTTCGCGGATCTGCCGCTGCTGCACGACCTTGATTACTACACCTGGACCCAGTGGCTGTTACAGGTCGGGGCGGATGGCGTAAACCCGCGCCGGGGCAGCATTCTGGATGACAGTAACGTACTGATGCAGGCGGCAATAGACGGTCAGGGGGTGGCCATGTGCTCCACGGCGCTGGTGTCAGATCATCTGGCGGCGGGGCATCTGGTGAGGTTATTTGATGATACCTTTATCAGCCGCTGGGCCTATCATCTGGCCTATCCAAGCAAAAACGCCAATAACCCCAGCATCGTCGCGTTCCGCGACTGGTTGCTGACCCATGCAAATCTGGAAATCTGAAAAAAATCCCGGGCAGGGAATTTGCCGACCTTAAAGAGCAGTTTCAGCAAACCCCAGGCAGGCCCGGGTGTATAAGATGTACAACAAATTGAAGTAGACAGCACAAAACGCCGTAACGGATTACGGTGCGCTCCGTACCTCATCATAAGCTACCGGAACCGGCGTCTCTTGCCTAACGAGTATTTCTTATAGATGCATATAGATTTTTAATAAGCTGTTGCTTAAGTACCCGCCAGCTGTGGCCTGCAGCGCTGCAAACCGGAACATTCCTGCCCCGCTAATTGCCTGCTCCGGCAACATCAGCCAAGTTTTTCAAGGCAGAAATCCATAAAACAGCGCACCTTCATCGGTACAAACTGCCGCTGTGGATAAACCAGGTAAAAGGGCGTGGCCGGCGGTGTAAATGCCGTCAGCAGAGCCTGCAACGTGCCGTTTTTCAGGTCTTCCCGTATCAGAAACTCCGGCAATAAACTGATCCCCAGATCCCCCAGCGCCGCAGTACGCGCCGCTTCCATACTGTTCACCGACAACCTGCCATTCACCCTGATGCTCAGAGGCTCGCCGGACAGAGATGCCAGCGCCCAGCGGCTGGAGCCATCATCACAGAACAGTACACAGCTGTGTGCCGGCAGATCCTCCGGTGACTGTAATGCCGGCGATTCAGCCAGATACGCCGGGGTGGCGCACAGCAGTGAAGACGACTCTCCCAGCTTTCGGGCCACCAGGCCGGAATCCTCCAGATGCGCCACAAAGCGCACCGCCAGATCACAGCCTTCCTCCACCAGATCAATCACCTGATTGGTTAAATGTAAGCTCACCGCCAGTTTGGGATAACGCTTCATAAACTCCGGCAGCAGCGGGGCAAGTATATTTTGCCCCAGCGCCAGCGGGGCCGTCACCCGCAGCCGGCCGGATGGCTGCGAGTGCAATGCCTGCGTGCTTTCCCGCATGGCGTCAAAGTCATCCAGCAGCGCTTCAGCCCTGAGCAGAAAGTTCTGCCCGGCCTCCGTTAAAGCTACTTTGCGGGTCGTCCGGGTGAACAGCCGCACCCCCAGATCACTTTCCAACTCTTTAACATAACGGCTGATCACCGACGCAGCGGTATTCAGATCCCGGGAAGCGGCGGAAAAACTTTCCCGCCGGGCTACCTGAAGGAAGGCACGGAGTGCTGAGATATGATCCATTATTCGAATTTCTCGATTAATTATTTGCCAGGACGGCCAATTATCATCATTTATGGATCAGTATAGAGTAATTCCCATGATGAACGACAACGCTTTAAGGAGTGAATCATGGAACAACGTTATCAACAGCAGATCGCCCACACCTACTACCTGACAACCGGCAGCCTGCGCCTGCTCGAAGCAGCACTGACAAAGGGGCCTAAGCAGACTGTCAGTGAACCGGAACACAAATGCTGTGCCAACGGGACTGCGAAATAACCGGCCATATACCGGCACGGGCAGTGCTTTGCCGCCCGTCAGAAAAGCAGGGGAAGGCGACACCTTCCCCTGATGAACCTCAGGATTTAAAGCCTATGGTTTTGATCTTCGGACGATTGTGGCCAAAAATGCCCGCCGGCGACTCAACCGGTACCCGCTTCACGACAGACAGGGTCTCAGCATCAATAATCACCAGTTCATTGCCCTGATATCCGGCACTGACATAAATGTATTTACCGTCATGGGTGAATTCAGGGAAATAGGCATGGCCGCCAATATCCATGGTTTTCACCACTTCCAGAGAATTCTTATCAATAAACTGTATGGCACTGTCTTCACCGCTGACAATATCGACCACCACGTAAGGTGAATCAGGATGTGCCGCCGGGGATTCCGTTGCCCCAATGGTAGGGATCTGTTTAATGACCTCAAACGTTTGCGCATCAAAGGCGGTCACCACCGTTTTATCGCACCCGGCGCCCCGGCCGATATTCGTGCCAAAACCAATGTCACGGCCGTTCACTTCAACAATGGCCCCGGAGCCCACATGGGGCTGACAGCCGGCCGGCACATTGCCCACCACCTTCTTCTGCTCGTAATCCACCGCCACCAGCTTATCGTCGACATAAGAAGCAACGATCATCTGTTTACCGTCCCGGGAGAGGAAAGAATCATGCAGATCCCGGCCGACATTCTTCACTCTGGTAACGGCGAAGTCAGGGGTATCCAGATCTACAATCCATACCTGATCCGCATGCTTAAGGGTGATGGCAAAATAATTGCCATAAGGGGTGGCGGTTATCCCTGTTGAGACGGAATCAACCATCTCCCCTTCGATATTCTCCCCCTTCAGCTCGAAGTACTTCACCGGCTCCAGCGTGTCAGCATCCAGAATCACCACGGTATACGGCACAAACGAACCGGTGGCGACATATTTGCCGTCGTAAGAGACCGCAATGGAAGGGCCGGTAAAACCGGCACGGATACTCCGTGTGGCCTGCATGGAATACAGATCAAGCTTGTACAGCCGGCCGCCGTCGGTCTTCAGATACGCCCAGCGCTCATCCGTTGGATGGTAATCAAGAATATGGGGGGCTTTATCAACGTCT
This sequence comes from Aliamphritea hakodatensis, assembly GCF_024347195.1. Taxonomy (NCBI): domain Bacteria; kingdom Pseudomonadati; phylum Pseudomonadota; class Gammaproteobacteria; order Oceanospirillales; family Oceanospirillaceae; genus Aliamphritea; species Aliamphritea hakodatensis. The sequence goes on along the minus strand of NZ_AP025281.1, from coordinate 145,334 downwards.
ATAGCACCCACAATCTCATGATTCTGGCCATTGAAGAACAGCACTCTGGCGTTTTCTCCGTCGGAGTAATAGCCCCGTTCCATCACCGCCATTAATGCAGCCAGATTTTCAACCGGATACACGGGGGCATCCGGCAGGCTGGTTTCATCTGCCACATACACTTCCAGCGAATTTTTAATATCCGCCATATCCCAGGACACATCCGGCACCGGCTCATTAATAATCAGTTCGGCAATGCCGGTAATCTCTTCTTTGGACAACCGGCCTTCCCACCGCGGCATCAGCGTGCCGGGAATACCGTAAGTGATCAGAGCCTCCAGCGCGGCCACCGGAAAGTTACCATGGCTGCTACTGTTCAGGGCAGGCCCGATGTATCCCGCCCGGTTCATGCCATGGCATGCACCGCACTTGTCTGCAAACAACTCTTCAGAGGTGCTGTTTTCCTGCGCCGCCACCAGCGAAAACTGTGACAACAATACCGCGCCGATCAAAAGTCTGCTCTTGTGTAATATATTTCCCATTATGTCTCACCTGTTTTTCTGTGATGTTTCACAGGCAAGGTATTTTCAGGACGGCACAGTTCATAGGTACACAGTTAAGCGGCGGTTTAGTAACACCCCGGCTGCCATGACCTGTATCAACGAAAGCCGCCGGTTTAAGCGTCACAGTGGCAGACGGGCCATTCTGGCCACCGCTTCGGTGATTTTTACTTCCGGCACTGCCGCATAGCCGAACAGCAACACCCTGTGGCTGATCCGGCTGTTATCTGCCGCAAGAGAAGCACAGTTTTTAATCGTATAGACTCCCACCCCCACCGCTTCAGACATCCGCTGTATGCTGTCTGCATCAGGAAACGTGTCCGGCAGGTGCCAGGCAAGGTGCATGCCTCCTTCGGTACCGGAAACCTCAGCTTCACCGAACCGCCGGGATAACTGACGGATCAGGGTTTCCTGCCGGTTGCGGTAGCGCTCACGGATCCGGTGCAGATGATGCAGGTAATCACCGCCTCTTATAAAATCCGCCATGGCCGCCTGATTCAGCCATGAATTGCCGTTATCCAGCTGGCTTTTCACGGTCCGTGCATGTTCAGCAATTTCAGCCGGCAGCACCAGATAGCCCAGCCGCAAGCCCGCCCCCATCGACTTGGAAAAGGTACCGGCGTAAATAACACACCCCCGGCTATCCAGCGACATCAGCGCAGGCAACGGGCTGGAGCCGTAACGAAAGTCAGCATCATAGTCATCTTCGAAGATGTAACAGTTATGCTGCCAGGCCCACGCCAGCAATTGCTGCCGCCGCGGGTAAGACAGGGTATACCCCGTGGGATACTGATGTGACGGGGTCACGTACGCCAGGCTGATGTCTCCGGGCGGTAACCGGCCGGCCTGCAGGCCGCCGGTATCTACCGGAACCGAATGCAGCCTTGCCCCGTAACTTTCAAACAGATAATACGCCCCGGTATAACAGGGCGATTCAACCAGCACCTCCGCGCCGGGACGCAGCAAAAGACGGGAAACCAGGCTCAGCCCTTCCTGAATGCCGTGGGTGATAATGATCTGCTCCGGACGGGCACGAAAACCGCGGGTCTGTGCCAGATGATCGGCAATGACCGCCCGCAGCTCATATAAACCGGCCGGGTCACCATAATTCACCAACTGCTGCCCGGCATGCTTCAGCCTGACATTCACCCTTCGTCGCCAGGCCTTCAGGGGAAAGCTGCCGGCATCGGGCCGGCCAAGCCAAAAATCGATATCAGGCACAGCGCTGTCATCCCGGACCACCATTTGCCGGCGTCCGGAAAATACCGGAGGCTGCCGGTCAGCCAGCCGCTCACAGCATTGTGCTCCTGCTCCGTCTTCTGCCGCTGGGGTCAGAATAAAATCCGCCGGTCTGCGATCCGACACATAGGTCCCCAGCCCCGGCTTGCGCTCAATAATGCCCTCCGAATGCAGCTCATCGTAGGCCAGCAGTACCGTATTCACCGAAACACCCAACTGTTTTGCCAGTTCGCGCACCGAAGGCAGGCGGGAGGCCGGCTTTAAACAACCATTGCCAATGCTGTCTCTCAGTTGGTTAATAATCTGCGATTGCAACGTCTCATCCGAACATCTGGAGATCCGGATGGGTAACTGAATATACATATCTGACTTCCCTGTTCAGAAACAATATGATGGCGTGTACCGTCAGCCTGCAGATAGCAAGCCGGTACAGAATCACCGCAGTGAAAACTGCCGAGGCCGCCATCCACAGTCATTCCCTGACCGGCTAACCGCCTCTGTACACCTGTGAAGATTATCGCACCGCCCGGACATTTATTCGTATACTCCTGAGGTCAGAACGCTGACTGGATAACAATTTCTTAACCCTGATCAATAAACCGCCCTCTGCACGGGCCTACTGTTTAAACAGGAGTATCTGCCGATGAATCAGTCCCGGATCGACACCAGCCTTCAGGCACTGGCCCTGCAGGACAGCGATATTGCCCGTGCCTTTGCCGAACTGGGTTCACCGCCACCCCGCAGCCGGCCGGCAGGGTTCAGAACCTTTCTGAATATCATTGTCAGCCAGCAGTTATCAACAGAATCCGCCGCGGCCATTATGGGCCGGGCGGAAATCTGAAATCTGACAATTTTCTCAACGAATATTTCTAACACTGCTTTAACTCTATACAACAACTCTAAGGTTTAGCGTCGACTGTCATTTTCTGCATTGCTCTATCATCTTACTTTTGAACAGGAAAAATTGTTTTTCATAGCCTACATTTGTTACGCCTACATCAGGTGATAACATCACTCCTACGGCTCGCAGTGCTGGAGTAACAGCTTAAAACCCCTGCGGGTCTGGCTGATAAATTAAGGATGATTAAATGGCTGTAATTGGTATTGATTTAGGCACCACTAACTCTCTGGCTGCAATCTGGCGCAATGGCGGCGTTGAAATAATCCCCAATGCTTTAGACGAAAAACTGACACCCTCAGTGGTAAGTGTTTCCTCCAAAGGAGAGCTCATCGTTGGCCGGGCAGCACAAAACAGGCTGGTCAGCCATCCGGACGTCACTGTCAGTCAATTTAAGCGGCTGATGGGCACAAATGAAAAGATTAATCTTGCGGGCCAGAGCTTCCTTCCCGAAGAGCTTTCGGCTCTGATTCTCAGACAACTTAAACAAGACGCTGAAGCCTGGCTCGGAGAAGAAATCAGCGAAGCCATCATTAGTGTGCCAGCTTATTTTAATGACAATCAACGCCGCGCAACCATTGCCGCAGCAACAATTGCAGGATTACACACAGAACGTTTAATTAACGAGCCCACAGCCGCAGCGATCGCTTATGGCATACATGAAACCGAAGATGAAGCTCAACTTGTTATCGTTGATTTAGGGGGCGGTACTCTGGACATCTCTATTTTGGAAAAATTTGATGATCTTCTGGAAGTACATGCCTGCTCCGGTGACAACTTTCTAGGCGGCGAAGATTTCACCCGGGCAGTTTCGACAGGTTTATGTCATAAATATGAGATTACGTTTGTAGAGCTGAGCGCTCAGGAAAAAAGCCTGCTAATCCGGCAATGTAACCAAGCTAAAGAAGCCTTAAGCGGTACTTCTCATGTGCAGTTCGAGCTGCAACTTCAAAACCGATTGGTGGCCATGACCATCAGCCGGGAGGAATTAATCAACTGGACTGCGCCTCTTATGGAGCGCTTTAACACCCCTCTTCAACGTGCAATCCGGGACGCAAAACTGAAACAAGACCAGGTCAGTGACGTTATTCTTGTTGGCGGTGCTTCCCGTATGACGACGGTTAAAAATCATGTTGGCCGAATATTTGGACGGATCCCGTCATGCACCCTAGATCCCGATCAGGTTGTCGTCATGGGAGTTTCCATCGTCGCCGCCTTAAAACACAAACAAAGCGATTTACAGGAAACGGTTCTCACAGACGTCTGCCCCTTCTCACTGGGAATAAATACTGTGCAGGAATTCCAGAGCGGCATTCAGTCTGGCTTTTATAACGTCATCATACAGCGTAACACTGTTATACCCGTCAGCCGTGTGAAAACCTACTCGACTATTGCTGATAAACAGACTTCCATGACATTCAGTATTTATCAGGGAGAAAACCGGCTAGTCAAAAACAACATCCTACTCGGTAAAATGGCCATCAGTGTCCCTTCTGCTCCCGCTGGGGAAGAAACTGTAGATATTCGCTTTACCTATAACGTCAACGGTATCCTGGAGGTCACGGCAAAAGTTATCAGTACCGGTCAAGAAAAAACCATGATTTTGCAAAACTCTGTTAATCAGCTTAGCGAGACAGAAATTCAGCAATCTCTCGAAAAAATAGCAGAATACAAAATTCACCCCCGGGAAAATGCCCGCAACCTTGCTGTGCTCAGCGAAGCCGAATGTATGTACAGTGAATTTCTGGATGAGCGCAGAAATGAAATTGAACATTTGATTTATCAGTTCGAGTACGCGATTGAAGGCCAGGACCCTGCAACGATTAAGTCCGTCAGGGAACAGGTCAGGCAACGCCTGAACGAAATAAAATCAGATTTAGTTTTCTAAATCCATATTCAGGGAAAAGAATATGAATTGCTGGCAGCAGTTAGATACGGAACCAACAGACGACCTTAAAATCATCAAACGGGCTTATCTGAAACAACTGAAAAAAATTGATCCTGAGCAGGATCAACAAGCTTTCATGTACATACGTGAGGCATATGAGCAAGCACAGCATTACGCCCAATCAGATGTTCACGAATACTCCGCCAATGTCTGGCAGGCAGATTCCGAAAATTACTTGAACACCTCAACAGAATCATCCTGGGAAGACAATATTTCTAACAATCAGGCCCATACAGTTACTCCCACCCCGGCTCAGGAAACAACACCGGAATATGAATACGGCACAGAATGGACCTCAGACACCGGTACTAATCAAACAGACAATACAGCTCAGCCCCTTCTCCTGAATGCTATAAATATTCATCAGCAGGCCCAACACATCATCGATCAGTGTAAAACCTTACTGCAAACGAAAAATATCAACAGTATTCCCCACTGGGAAGCTATCCTTCGCTGCCCTACTCTCTTTAATGATCAGGTCAGGTACCAGGTAGGATCGCAGATTATGGTTGATATAAACCGTATACTCGAGAGCGAAAAAACCCATAAAGCACCTAGTATCCATGCAGATCTGCTTGCCTATCTGGACACCAACTTTCACTGGAGCAGTGAAGTATCGTCCGAATGGCATGCACACCCTGTCGTTATCCACAAAATGGCTATGCTATCCAACGCAGCACATATCGATATCGCTCCCATTAAAATGTTCACATGGCGGAGGATATTACAAGTAATGTTCAAACCCAAAGGCCGAATCCGGCGACGTGAATTCCTGTTAGTGCTAACGCTTTGGCTATTTGTTTTTGCATTCGGTTCGCTCGTCGAGAGCACGCAGCAAAGCATTTTACAGGAAGGGTTAAACATATTATTTTTGCTGGTATTTCTCTATTCCCTCATATGTCTTACCTTCAAAAGAACGATTGATACTGGCCAGTCACTCTCCGTATTAATAATTATCTTCATCCCCTATATTGGTCCGCTACTTTTGCTAGTACTCATGCTAGGCGTTGGTCCCTCAGATGAAGTTGAAGAACTTAACCCCCGTGGTGACAAAACACTTTTTACACGTACCTTCAGAAGTATCTATGGCGGCAAGAAAAGCAATTGGGATCAGCAATCAGATGGTATATTGAAAGCCATATGAACCAACAAAAAATAACGCAGCACCTCAACGCACTGGCCCTGCAGGACAGCGATATCGCCCGTGCCTTTGCCGAACTGGGTTCACCGCCACCCCGCAGCCGGCCGGCAGGGTTCAGAACCTTTCTGAATATCATTGTCAGCCAGCAGTTATCCAAAGAATCCGCCGCGGCCATTATGGGCCGGGTGGAAAATCTGCTCACAGCACAGGGCACTCAGCCGTTGCAGGCCAGCTGCATCAGTGCCCATTCCGACGAAGCTCTGCGGGCTGCGGGCTTATCCTTCCGAAAGATTGAATACATTCGCGGGCTGGCAGAAGCCGTCAGTTCAGGCCGGCTGGATATCGACGGGCTGGCAGACCTGCCGGACGATGACGCCATTGCCGCCATCACCCAGCTGAAAGGCTTTGGCCGCTGGAGTGCCGAAATCTATCTGATGTTCGCCCTCGGCCGGGAAGACATCTTCCCCGCCGAAGACCTCGCTGTGGTCACCGCCCTGGGTAAACTGAAACGGCTGGACGGCAAACCCAGCGCCAAAGACGCCCGTGCCATGACCGCCCACTGGGCTCCGTACCGCAGCGCCGGCGCACTGTTTCTCTGGATGTACTACCGCGGCGCACCGGTCTGAACAGGCAGTACATGCCTGCGGCTTAAACTTCGCGTGACGAAGGAGGTGGACTCTCTTAATATACTCCCGCAAGCACAACAATCAGGTTCGCGAGATTCCCCATGACAGACCTCAGCCCGGCTAACATCATTCTTAATGCTGATTCCTACAAAGCCTCCCATTTCCGGCAATATCCGCCGGAAACCACTCAGGTATCCAGCTATATAGAAGCCCGTGGCGGGGAATATACACAAACGGTGTTCTTTGGCCTGCAAATGTTCCTGCAGCAGTATCTGAGCAAGCCCATTACCGCAGCGGATATTGCCGACGCTAAAGCCATCATTGAAGCCCACGGCCTGCCCTTTAACGAAGCCGGCTGGCAACACATTCTGGACAAGCACAATGGCTATCTGCCGCTGGAAATTCAGGCCCTGCCGGAAGGCTCCGTAGTGCCCACCCAAACGGCGCTGGTGCAGGTCATCAACACCGACCCCGCATGTGCCTGGCTGACCAGCTACATCGAAACCGCCCTGCTGCGTGCCGTGTGGTACCCCACCACCGTCGCCACCCTTTCATGGCACTGCCGCCAGACCATTCAGCACGCCCTGATGAAAACCGCCGACACCTGCGACGGGCTGGACTTCAAACTTCACGACTTCGGCGCCCGGGGTGCCAGCAGTGAAGAATCCGCGGCCATTGGTGGCGCAGCCCATCTGGTGAACTTCATGGGCACCGACACCATCAGCGGCTTGCTGGCCGCACGCCGCCACTACGGGGCAGAGATGGCCGGCTTCTCGATTCCGGCCGCTGAGCACAGCACCATCACCGCCTGGGGGCGTGACAACGAAGCCGCCGCCTACCGCAACATGCTGGACGCCTTTGCCGGCCCCGGCAAACTGGTAGCCGTGGTAAGCGACTCATACGACCTGTGGCATGCCATCGACCACATCTGGGGGCAGGAACTGCACGATGCTGTTACTGGCAGCGGCGGCACTTTAGTGGTCCGCCCGGACAGCGGCGACCCGGTAAGCGTGGTCAGCGAGACGCTGGAACGGCTGATGAAGGTCTTCGGCTATCACACCAACAGCAAAGGCTTCCGGGTACTGCCGGACTGTGTGCGGGTGATACAGGGGGATGGCATCTCCCGCCTGAGTATCTCTGCCATTCTGGCGGAAATGGAGCAACGCGGCCTGAGTGCCGACAACATCGCCTTCGGGATGGGCGGCGAACTGCTGCAGAAAGTGAACCGCGACACCCTCAACTTCGCCATGAAAACCTCGGCGGTGAACATTGCCGGCCAGTGGCAGGATGTTTACAAAGACCCGGTTACCGACAGCGGTAAGCGTTCCAAGAAGGGCCGTCTGGCGGTTATCCGCAGCCAGGCAGGTGAACTGCAAACCATCCGTGAAACTGATCTTGGTAACCAGCAAAACCTGCTGACGCCGGTCTTCCGGAACGGTGAAGTTCTGCAAACCGTCAGTTTTGATGAAATTCGCCAGCGGGCCCGCCAGGAAATCAGCTGAACGCCGGCAATCAATAGCCACAAAAAAAGGCTGAAGGTTCACACCCTCAGCCTTTTTTAATTACTCTTTTTAAGAACTCTTGCTCAGCGCTTAGCTCTTCAGCGCAGCCTGCTGCAGAAGGGTAATTTCGGCGATGCCTTTTTCTGCCAGCGCCAACATGGCATTCAGCTCATCACGGGAGTACGGCTCGCCTTCTGCAGTACCCTGGACTTCAACAAAGCCGCCTTTATCCGTCATCACAACGTTCATATCGGTTTCGGCATCAGAATCTTCTGCGTAATCCAGATCCAGTACCGGCTCACCTTTGTAGATACCCACAGATACCGCCGCAATGGCATATTTAACCGGGTCACCTTTCATCGCGCCGTGCTTGTCGGCTTTCAGGAAGGCAATGGCATCCATCAGCGCCACATAAGCTCCGGTGATAGACGCCGTACGGGTGCCGCCGTCGGCCTGAATCACATCACAGTCGATGGTAATGGTGTTTTCACCCAGTTTATTCAGGTTCAGACAGGCACGCAGTGAACGGCCAATCAGACGCTGAATTTCCAGCGTACGGCCACCCTGCTTACCACGGGCCGCTTCACGGCCACAGCGGCTGCCGGTCGCCCGTGGCAGCATGCCATATTCAGCCGTTACCCAGCCCGAACCGGAACCACGCAGAAAACGTGGCACACCACGCTCAACCGACGCTGTACAAATCACCTTGGTATTACCAAACTCCACCAGCACCGACCCTTCGGCATGCATGGTGTACTGGCGGGTGATTTTCACCTCGCGCATCTGATCCGCTTCGCGGTTGCTTGGGCGAATGGTCGCCACACCCAGGTTTTGTAACTGATCGGAGATAGAAGAACTCATGAATACTAATTCTCTGCTTGGAGTTGCGCTTCGACATAGAGCCGAGCCAATCGGGCTGATAGAATGTCTTGGAAATGTGAATTCTAATCGAGAAAAGACAATATGACACGTAGTATGACCGCTTTTGCCCGTCAGGAAGTTCAACACAGCTGGGGCAGCCTTACCTGGGAAGTGCGTTCGGTTAACCACCGCTACCTGGAACCGCACCTGCGTCTGCCGGAAAGTCTGCGGGATCTGGAAGGCCCGCTGCGGGAACAGCTACGTAAAAATCTCAGCCGCGGTAAGGTTGAATGCACCCTGCGATTCGTACCGGAAGCCCAGTCCCAGACTCTGACCGTTAATCAGGACTTCGCCGGTGAACTGGTGGCTGCCGCGCAACAGGTTGCCAGCATCATCCCCAATGCACAGACACTGGACCCGCTGGAAGTACTGCGCTGGCCGGGCGTCCTGCAGGACACCAAACTCGATATGGATGCGGTGAAAAAAGCCGGGCTGGAACTGTTCAGCAAAGCACTGGCCGAACTGATCGACAACCGTGGCCGAGAAGGTGCCGAACTGGCCAACCTGATCGACCAGCGGCTGGACGCTATCACCGACATCGTCACCGACGTGCGCGCCAAGCTGCCGGGAATTCTCACCAAGCAGCGGGAAAACCTGCAGGCCCGTCTGGATGAACTGCAGGCCGAACTGGACCCGACCCGCCTGGAACAGGAAATGGTCATTCTGGCCCAGAAAGCCGACGTCGACGAAGAAATGGACCGCCTCAACACTCACGTTCAGGAAGTAAAACGGGTACTGAAGCAAAAAGGCCCGATCGGCCGCCGGCTGGACTTCCTGATGCAGGAACTGAACCGTGAAGCCAACACCCTGTCATCCAAGTCGATCGTCAGCGACACCACGCAAAGCGCCGTGGAACTGAAAGTCCTGATCGAACAGATGCGTGAGCAGATTCAGAATATTGAGTGATATGCTTAACATTAAAAAGCCCTGAATATTCGGGGCTTTTTTTTGTCTGGATATCCCGGTAACTTTATCGTTAAAAAACATAGCCAAGGATAGGTTATATGACTGATCAGATACCTCTTTATTTCAAAGATAACTTTTCACCTAAAGATGAGAAGCGCAGAGAACCTTTTGAAGGTTCTTTTCCTGAAGTCAGCCGCCTGCCACATAACTATGGTTTGTATACGGTAGATGCTGTGCTGAGTACTGATCTCGAATTTGAAAAAGAACCCCTCATCATTACGAGTTACACATCGTTACTTCGAATTGTAAAACTCATTTCAAAGCTTACCGAAAAACAGGATTTACGCATTCTCATCGGTAATGACCCCCGCCCTGTAACAAACACTCCGTTGTCACTTGAGCCAGTCCCCTTTCCTGAAGAAGTTCAGAAATATTGGTTGAATGAACGCATATCATTACTGCAATACCCAGAAGTTTTGCTTGCCCTTAAAAGAATAAGTGAAGGGCAAGTTGATGCCGCCTATCTGGACATCCCCGGAAGAATGATGCATGCCAAAATGATTATAACCAGTGATGTTGCCATCCTTGGGTCATCCAATTACTCAGAAGCAGGCTTAAGACGTAACATTGAAGCAAATGTTCGCTTCAAACGGGAAGAAGAACCTGAGAGATACAATGAAGTAAAAGAATACGCAGAAGCTCTTTTTAGTCTTGCAGATGATTATAGAAAGCATTTAAAAACCTTATTGGAATCATTACTTCAGCCCTCCACATGGGAAGACTGTATCGCCAGAGCGTGCTCAGAACTGTTAGAAGGTCACTGGGCAAAAAAATATACTTCTTACGCCGGCCCACATCACTCGAATATGACGTTATGGCCGTCACAGAAGCAAGGCATTGCTCAGGCACTATGGATAGTCGAAAACTTAGGGAGTGTATTAGTTGCTGATGCTACGGGTAGCGGTAAAACCCGTATGGGTACAGCGTTACAACGTGCAGTCTTTGACAGGATGGTTCGTACCGGCAATCTTCGTGGTGGAGGAATGTCTTTGATCAGCCCTCCAGGAGTGGTACCGGGATGGCACAAAGAGCTTCTAAACTATGATTTATACCACCAACCTCTGTCTCAAGGGGCATTGAGTTTTACTGATCGAAAACGGATAGGTGACTTGGTTGCACAAGCAATCAGGCAGACGCAAATTCTAACAGTTGATGAGGCTCATAATTACCTTAATACCACTGCAAACCGTGCGCAGGTATTACTACGTAATCTTGCTGATCATGTTTTGCTATTTACAGCGACACCTATTAACCGCAGTGCTTCTGACCTTCTTTGCTTAGTTAATATTTTGGGTGCCGACAATTTTGATCCAGATGTTATTCAACGCTTCAACAATTGGCTTCGGATGGATGTAAGAAGCATGCGGGCAGCTCGTGAAGAACAGCTGGAAACACTTAAGAACGAGATTGCTCGCTTTACCGTTCGAAGAACTAAAAATGAGTTAAACCGACTGATTGATCTCCAACCCGATGCGTATCTAAACAAGCATAAGATGCCATGCCGTTATCCTGAGCACCAGGCAATCCCATATCCAACAGGGGAGTCTGAATCAGCCTTGCAAATAGGACGAAAAATCAGAAAGTTATCAGAGCAGCTCCAGGGTGTAGCCTATGTAACAAAAGGAATTGGTCAGAATGCATTCCTGACATCTGAAGGCGAGCCTATAGACCCTGAAACTGTCATTAATCAACGTTTAGGTATGGCAAAAAGAAGCGCCATCTATCAAATTATGTCTCACCTGCGTTCCTCTAAAGCCGCAGCATATGCTCATATAGCAGGTAGCCTGGCAACTTCTCAGTTCTTTGGCTTTGAAACTAAAAATGGGAAAGATAAAAAGAAGATAAGCCATCAGGGGATGATTCCAAAACTGGAAGAACAAAACTCTCCTCCAGGTGTGAGTTTTCCTGAAACAATGAATAACACCTTTGATGTACCAGAATGGCTGATTAATCAAAATGCCTTTCTTCGGGTCTGTGCAAGTGAGATCAAAATTTATCGCGAGATTATTACCCTTCTGGAGAAACTTGATGATTCAAGAGAACTGGCTAAGTTAAGCCTGATTTCAGCTCTATTTTCTGATAACACTCTACTGGGCGTAATTGCTTTTGATCGCCACCCTGTAACACTTCTTTACTTGCGCCATCTTTCAGAGAAAGAAGACTTGCTTAATGGCGTCAAATTGCTGCGTGCTTCAGGTGATTCAACCAAAACAGAGCGAAAAGAAGTAGACCTGTATCTGAATAATGAAAATAAATTAACCCAGAATGTTCTGGCGCTATGCTCCGATGCAATGTCAGAAGGTTACAACCTTCAAAATGCTTCAATAGTAATACACCTTGATATGCCCTCAGTTGTACGTCTTGTTGAACAGCGTATAGGACGTGTGGATCGAATGGATAGCGTGCATCAGAGCATAAAAGTTTACTGGCCTATGGATCATGATGTTTTTGCCCTCCGTACAGATGATCTGTTGATAGAGCGCTTTGAAGCTAATGCGATGCTGTTAGGTTCCAACTTTTCCTTACCTGAAAAAATGGCGGATAAACGAGTTGATTACGAAGAAATCATTGAGCTGGCAGAAAAACAGAGCGTTACCTGGGATGGAATACGGGATGCCTTTGAACCTGTACGGGATTTGATCGAAGGCGAAAAAGCTCTAATTACCAGTCAACATTATCAAGCGATATCATCCATTGAAGAAACATGTACGCGAATAAGCGCCGTCGCTTCAGATCATAACTGGGGATTCTTCTGTATATCCGGCACTGAATTTGGAGCTCCAAAATGGGTGTTGATTAGTGAAACTCAGGCTGCTCCTATTGTTGATCTTAGCGTGATATCACAATTTTTATCAAATCATCTATTTAAGGATATTGTAAAAGTCGATCTGCAATCTGATCTATGTTTCAAAAGTATAAAAGAATATCTTCAAGCATTACCGGCTATTGAGCGCGATTTACTACCCAGACGTAAACAGGTAGCTCTTATAGAAATGGAGTTTATACTGCGCGAATGGACAAAACATACAGATGAAGAACAAACCGATTTTTACAACAAAATACTAAATATATTGAGCCAAAAAACTGAAACAACAAAAGCAATAAACTGGTCTCTTCTGGCTGACCATTGGTTAGAAATAATCCGGCCAGTTTGGTATGAAAAGCTCAGCTCTGCCGGCGGCCGAAAAGCTATTTTACTGACGGACCTACATGATAGTTTGATTAAAGACCCAATCCCTTACGACAAGGTATATGAACGCTTTGTTGTACTACCAGATTCTGCATCACATGTAAGTGAAAGAATTGCAGCCTGTATAATCGGTATTAGTAACAGCTGAAGAGCTAATGGTTATCCATATCATCACAGTTATCAAAAAATTTTAACATCTTGCGTATAGCGGACTCTAACGCTGCCATTCAGTTCCTGAGCGATTATTCACAAACCCCGTCAAAGAGTTATCCGGAACTATCCGGTTTCTTCGGTTAAAAGCCTGATGAATCCATCGTTGCACCTGACAAGGATCATCAGACCAGTCATAGATTTTAGCGAATCCTCGATTCACATTATCCACTAGCCTGGGTGGTAAAGTTTTAGGGTTGTATTTACGAAAATTATTCTCAGTTTGTTTATCTCTTAGCGTTTCCAACAAACCCCGAGCAGGTAAATGATAGCTGGGCAGTAAAATCCCAATCAGGCCAGAACGAGAGTTATATCTGGTATCACGGATTGACGCACCAATTTCCCAGTCCACATGTTTACGTTTCCAGGTATCCGTACCAATCAACACTACAGTCACGGTAGATTCCCGAAGATACTCATCGCGGATAATCTGTCTGATGCGCTCCGCCGGTAAGTTTTCATTGATATCACCAATCCGCACAGACTGAGAAAGCAAAATATCATGCTGATGAGCAAACAGGCGCTCAAAGCGATCTCGATAACTCTGATCATTCGCATGGTGATAACTGACAAATACTTTATGGCGCTGGCTCACTAAAACTCCTCTTTTAATCGTTCCCTATTTATATAAAACAGACCTATACGACTCCTCCCGCATCTAAGCCATTACGGCTCATCATTCACCTCGAAAGCGGTCAGATCTTCGACCCCAGCCATCTGGGAAAGCATCTGTGTGTAAATCGTCAGTTGTTCCTGCAGCTGACTCAAGTCAGCACGAAACTCCTCGCATTGCTCCTGAGAGGTATCAAAGCCATTCTGTTTAGCTACCGGATGCCATTTGGAAGTGAATGGCCTAATGATCTGATTCAGAACGATCACGGCTATCTTGGTGAACTCTAGACAATGGCGACCGTTTTCCCGCAGAATGTCCCGGGTTAACGGGAATAGCTGGTGTACACTGGCCAGCGCTGCGTATTCATCGCCTTCTCTCATTTCCAGTTTCTGCGTTGTTACACGGGTCAGCAGTTCGACATACAACTGCCATGCGGCAACCTTGTCCTGCTCTTTCGGTTGCCACTCGGCATCAAGAAACGGGGTTTTAATCTTTAGGGAGGTCATCCCCCACTCATCCAACCATTCACGCCATTTCATTAAAGTATCCTTTTTAACGCTGCCATTCAGAGCCGCTGCGGTTGTGGATAAAACCCGGAAAGGAATTATCCGGGTTCAACTGTGTCCGGCTGAGAAAGGCCTTATGAATCCATTGCTGAACCTGAACAGGATCATCTGACCATTCATAGATCTTTGCAAAGCCGCACTTAACATTATCCACCAGCCGGGGTGGAGCGGTTCTTTCGTAATATTTGCGACAATGATTGTTCGCGGTATTCCGGTATGCAGCGGTGTGTAACAGATCCTGAGCCGGTGGCTGATACGTCGGTAACAGGATGCCGATGAGGCCGGAGCGGGGATTATAGTCAGTCTGCCGGATGGATGAGCCAATCTCCCAGTCCACATGCTTTCGCTGCCAGGTTTCAGCACCAATCAATACCACCGTTACCCTGGTATCCCTGAGATACTGATCGCGGATTATCTGGTGAATCCGCTCCGGCGCTGCATATTCATCAATATCACCAATCTGTACCGACTGTGGCACCATAATGTCATGAATGTCTGCAAACAGCTGCTCAAACCTGTCACGGTATGCCTGATCGTTCGCGTGATGATAACTGACAAAAACCTTGTGTCGCTGGCTCATTCCTGAATTCCTTGTCTTAATAATTAACTGCAATATCCATTGCTTACGGTGAATAACCTGCTGATTAAGCTACCCACATCCATTTTAATTGCAAGCGCTAAACATAAGTAAAGCAGGGGTAGTTCGATTCAGCCATCTTCCGGCACACCATCCGCCCGATCTGTGTATATACTTGAAAGAACAGCCGTCACTTAACCGTGTAACCAATGGAAACCTTACAGGCAGAACCCTTACTGACAGAATTCGGCCTCCCGTATTTCAGGGAACTGGCCAGCTTTGGGGCACTGTCTGACGACATGATCCGCAACATGGTTTACAAGGGGGTCTGTGTGCAGCTGGAACAGGGGGAAATTCTGAAACCTTATGAATCCCCGGTGGACGGTTTCAGCATTGTGCTGGAAGGAGATATCGCCTTTTACAAACACTGCGAAACCCACGATGTGCTGACCCGCCACTTCCTCGCCGGCGAACAGATCGGCTTTGATTCCATGATCGCCATGATCCCCAACAGCGGCACCGAAATCGCCTTTGATGACAGCATAGTGCTGCAGATCAGCGCCACACAGTTCTTTGATTTACATGTGGATTTCCCCAATGACTTCGGCTTGCTCATGATCAACCTCTCACGGGAGCTGTCCCGGGAAATCGCCATGCTGGAAGATGTCGTCGGTAAAAGCACCGGCTGGCAAGCCTGACCACACCAGCCATTCGCGCTGGCTGTCTTTTTAACCCACCTGTACCCCGTTCACTGCATCGTCTATATTGTTCGGACGCCGGATTTCTGCGGCAGCCCGGACGCCGATTTTCAGCTGAAGTCACTCAACGTAAAGGAATAACAATTATGATTACTCAAGCCAGCAAACAGTTGGGGATTCTGTCGGCATCTTTGCTGCTGTCCCTGCAGCTGCACGCGTCTTCGCAGGTTGCTGATTCAGTTGCGCCGGAAGCGGCCAGCGGTCTGCAGAGCAAACAGGCAGTGACCGCAAATGATTTTATGGTAGCGGCGGCCAACCCTCTGGCGGCGCAGGCCGGTTATGATGTGCTGAAAAACGGCGGCACCGCGATGGATGCCATGGTCGCTATTCAGGCCATGCTGGGGCTGGTCGAGCCGCAGTCGTCCGGGCTGGGTGGCGGTGCCTTTCTGGTGTATTACGATGCCGAGCGCAAACAGCTGACCACCTTTGATGGCCGCGAAACCGCCCCCCTGGCAACCACCCCGGCACTGTTTCAGGATGCCAACGGTAAACCGCTGAAGTTCTATGACGCGGTTGTCGGTGGCCGCTCTGTTGGTACCCCGGGTACCGTTAAACTGATGGCGGATATGCACGCCCGTTACGGGAATCAGGACTGGGCCAGCCTGCTGAAACCCGCGCAGGATATGGCGGCTAACGGCTTCCGGGTATCCGCCCGGCTGGCCGGTGCAATTACCAATGATAAAGAACGCCTGAGCACCTATCCCGATACCCGGTCTTACTTCTTCAGCGCTGACGGCGAACCGCTGCCGGAAGGCCACCTGCTGAAGAATCAGGCTTATGCCGATACCCTGGCCCTGCTGGCGAAAGACGGGGCCGATGCCTTCTACAACGGCCCGATCGGCAAGGCCATCGTCGCTAAAGTGAACAGCATTGAAGATAACCCTGGCATCCTCAGCGAACAGGATCTGGCAATTTACAGCGTCAAGGAACGCCCGGCAGTCTGTGCGCCTTATCGTCAGTATGATATCTGCGGCATGGGGCCGCCAAGTTCCGGTGCCCTGACCGTCGGACAGATTCTGGGCATCAGCAGCAATTTTGATCTGGCCGGTATGGGGGCTGATAGCGCTACCGCCTGGCAGATCATCGGCGATGCTTCCCGTCTGGCATTTGCCGACCGGGGCCGCTACATGGCCGACAGCGATTATGTACCTATGCCCGAAGGCCTGCTGGATAAAGCCTACCTCGCCCAGCGTGCTGAGCTGATAACAGAAGGCAAAGCCCTGACGGCAGTCGCCCCCGGTGAACCCCGCTGGGAGCAGGCGGTGGCGCAGGCGGATGATATCGCTATTGAACTGCCTTCCACCTCACACTTCGTCATTGTGGATAAAGCCGGCAATATCGTTTCGATGACCACCACCATCGAAAACGGCTTCGGCTCCCGGGTGATGAGTAACGGCTTCCTGCTGAATAACGAGCTGACGGATTTCTCATTCGCGGCGCAGAAAAACGGCTATCCGATTGCTAACCGCATCGAGCCGGGCAAGCGCCCCCGTTCGTCGATGTCGCCCACCATCGTGATGCGTGACGGCCAGCCTTATATGGCGGTCGGTTCACCAGGCGGCTCGCGGATTATCGGTTATGTAGCCTCGGCCCTGATTGCCCATCTGGACTGGGGCATGGGCATTCAGCAGGCCATCGACCTGCCACACCTGATCAACCGTTTTGGCACCTATGATCTGGAAAAAGGCACTGCTGCTGAAGGCTATAAAGCGACCCTTGAAGGTATGGGGTTCAAGGTGAACGTCCGTGATCTGAATTCCGGACTGCAGGCGATCATTCTGGATAACGGCACACTGACCGGCGCAGCCGATCCCCGCCGTGAAGGTCTGGCACTGGGCGACTAGCCTGCCTTCTCCCCCGCCTTGCTCCGTTCAGGGGCAAGGCTTCTTACGTATAAAGTCTTAGATAAGAATAACTTGCTCACCGTTTTGGGTAAGCAACGTTGCACATAAGCCATTCCTGAGCGGAAGGTTTCCCGATCCTTGCCTATGTTTAATTCAGAGGTCTTTTTCTGAATTAAACCTGAGGCAAAATCCATGCTGACGCCGCATCATCCGAAATGTTTACCACGGCTCCGTTTAGCGGGGCTGCCTGCAGTAATCATTGTCTGCCTGATGCTGATCAGCAGCGCCCTGCAGGCCACCCCCTTCCGAATCGGTCTGGCCACCTGGAGCGGCTACCCGGAAAGTGTCCGGGGGTTCAAGGCAGGGCTGGCAAACGCAGGTCTTATCGAAGCTCTCGACGTCACTTTCATTGCCGGCGAACAGGGTGCGGACATCGGGCTGCAAACCCGGGTTGCGGAATCCTTCCGCGATGCAGGGGTGGATCTGGTCTATTCCCTGACCACCCCCGGCACCACCGTGATGAAAAACATCCTGCCCGACAGCACGCCGATTGTGTTCTCAATCGTGACCTATCCGGCAGATTCGGGGCTGATTGAGTCATTCGAATATTCCGGAAACAACCTGGTGGGCACCAGCAACTATGTGCCGGTCCGGCACTATCTGTACCTGTTGCAGTTGCTTTATCCACAGGTCAGCCGGATTGCAATCTTTCATCGTAAAGGCGAAGCGAACTCGCAAATCCAGTCCGCCAACTTACTGCGCCTGTTCCGCCGGGCCGGCATTGAAGCGGTCGAGTTTAAACCGGAGAACCTGACGCAGCTCAAACGGCTGGCAGAACAGGTCGTCGGTCAGGTAGACGCGTTTATGACTACCACCGACACCCTGATCCAGGCCGGCGGGGAGCAGATCCTCATTGAACTCTCTCTTGAACACGGCATACCGGTGCTGAGCTCCAATAAAAAGGGCATTGAACAGGGCGCCAGTTTTGGCCCGGTGGCCGACTTTTACACGCTTGGATATATGGCTGGCCAGAAAGCAGCCCGCATTCTGCGGGACGGCACTGCCCCGACTAAACTGGAATCTGAAATTCAGAATCCGCCTCTGTTCCTGGTGAACCGCAACACCATTAATCATCTGGGTATTCCGCTGTCACCGGAAGCCCTGCGCAATGTAACCTGGACTGACGAATGAAACTAACGGCTAAAATCGTTTTCACCGGCATCCTTGCCG
Source organism: Aliamphritea hakodatensis (assembly GCF_024347195.1). Classification (NCBI taxonomy): domain Bacteria; kingdom Pseudomonadati; phylum Pseudomonadota; class Gammaproteobacteria; order Oceanospirillales; family Oceanospirillaceae; genus Aliamphritea; species Aliamphritea hakodatensis. The sequence continues at coordinate 126,566 of NZ_AP025281.1, read as the reverse complement.
TCGGCCTGATTATGAGTGCTATCGGCTACCTGATTGTTTCCGGAATCGACCGTGAAATGACCCGCAACCTCGATAACTGGCTCACCGGTGATGCGAAGTTTGCCGCTGCCCGGATTAACGAAAAAGCCACCCACGTCAGTGCCATTACCCAGGCCATCGCCAAAGCACGGGAAATTCCCCGGGCACTGAACACCTACGAAAGCCGGGGCATTAACGCCATCCTGAATGACCAGATCGCGATCTACCCTTTCATCAACTACATACTGGTCACGGAAAATGACAGCAGCGTCTTTGCCGCCAGCACACTGGACGGCGACCTCAAAAAAACCCGCGGGGAAGACCTGTTACTGGAGCGGGCCCAGGAACACCCCATGTATCAGCCCGACAGCAGCCGCCAGCCGGTCAGTGTCGGCCGTATCGGTTATGACCCTTATCTGGCGGTAATCGGGCTCGAACGGGGCTATGCCCAGTGGTTTTCTACTGATATCGAACATAAAGGGGAAATCGTCGGTCAGGTCATCGTGTCTATCGACTGGGAAACCATTCATACCGCCCTGCTCGATGACATCGTCAGAGAACTCAGCGACGCCGGAAACCCCATTGACGCGGCCTTTCTCACCGATACCAAGCAGCGGATTCTCAGCCACAACACCCGCAGCAGCCTGAACCATGTTCACAGTGATCACCGGGACGAAAATGCCCAACTGGATAAAAATCAGCTGATTGGCCAGCAAAACGTCAGCTTTGGCGACCATACTTACGTCGTCAACATCGTGCTTAACCGTGAGTTGGCCATGCACCCGATAAACACCCTTAACCAACGGGCATTTCTGGCCACGTTTCTGGGCAGCTGCCTGCTGGGAATCGTCTTATTCGTTATGCTGCGCCGCTCAATCCTCAAGCGTATCAATAGCCTGCACACGGCGATGTTTCAGCTTGGCTCCGGTGACTTAAGTTATCGGGTACCGATCGCCGGCAATGATGAAATCACCGACCTGGGGCGTGCCATCAACGAAATGACGGCAAACCTCGGCACCAAAACGACGTCAATCGACCGGCTTAATGAAGAGATCAATCTGCGTAAACAGGCCCTGCAGGAAAAACGTGAACGGGAAGTTGAGCTGGCCCAGAGTCGCAAATATATCGACGACATCACTCATAATGCCCCGCAACTGCTTTCCTATGTGGATACCGGCCAACACTACCGCTTCGTGAATAAAGCCTATGAACGCTGGTTCGACGTTCCTCTGGAGCACTTCCACAGAAAACACGTACGGGAAAGTCTGGGCGAAGAAGCCTATACTCTGATCCTGCCCTACATGCGGATGGCTCTGAACGGCCAGACGGTCAACTATGAATCGGAAATCCCTTATTCAGAAGGCGGTAACCGGTTCGTCAATGTGACCTATACGCCGGACAAAAACACCGAAGGAGAGGTACTGGGCTTCTTTGTCTCGGTTGAAGATATCACCGGCATCAAAGAATCTGAGAAGAAAATCCAGAACACCCTGAACCTGCTGGAAGCCACACTGGAAGCCACGGATAACGGCATCATGGTCACCGATGAATATGGCCAGATGATCAAAGCTAACCAACGCTTTGCAGAAATGTGGCAAGTGCCGGATGAACTGCTCAGCAACGCCGATACTGATGCCATACTCAGCCTGATGGTTGAGCAAACGAGTGACCCGAAAACCTTCCTTGAAGGGGTTCAGCAACTCCACGCCGAAGACAATATCCAGGCACTGGAAACCCTGGCATTCAGGGATGGCAGAGTCTTTGAGCAGGTATCCCTGCCGATTATCAACAGCAGTAAATCCATGGGTCGGGTGTGGAGTTTCCGGGATATATCACAACGCCAGCGCTATGAAGAAGGCTTGCTGGAAGCCAAGAATGCAGCCGAAACGGCCGCCCAGGCAAAAAGTGAATTCCTCGCCAACATGAGCCATGAAATCCGCACACCAATGAATGGCGTGCTGGGGATGCTCTCCCTGTTGCAGGATACCGAACTGGATGAGCAGCAGCGCCATCAGGCCTGTCTGGCCACCAGCAGCGCCGAAAGCCTGCTTAACCTGATCAATGACATTCTCGATTTTTCCAAGGTCAATGCCGGCAAACTGGATCTGGAAAATATCGACTTTGACCTGCACAGCATGCTTAACGAATTCACCGAAACCATGTCGCTGCAAGCCCATGACAAAGGCCTTGAACTGATTCTGGATACCACCGAGCTGGGCCACAGCCATGTACGGGGAGACCCTACCCGGCTGCGACAGGTCATTACCAATCTGACCGGCAACGCCATTAAGTTCACCAGCGACGGCGATGTCACCCTGAAAGTCGCCCTCAGCGACCTGTCACCGGAAGAAGCCGGCAGCAGCGGCAAAGACCTGCGGCTGAACTGCAGCATTTCCGACACCGGTATCGGCATTGCGGAAAGTAAACTCCCCGGGCTGTTTGACTCCTTCAGCCAGGTGGACGCCTCTACCACCCGACAGTACGGCGGCACCGGGCTTGGCCTGAGCATTACCAAGATGCTCTGTGAACTGATGCAGGGCAGCATCCGGGTCATCAGTACCGTCGATAAAGGCAGCTGTTTCAGCTTTGATATGCTGATAAACCGCAGCGAAATGGATGAAAAAATTCCGGATACCGACCTCAAAGGGCTGGAAATTCTGATCATTGACGACAACACCCACTGCCGCAACACCCTCAGCCGGCAACTGAGGATCTGGGGCGCAAATGTCACTGAAGCAGCCGACGGTTTTATTGCCATGCAGGCATGTCAGGAACGGGCACAGATTGCCAGCCTGCCTCTGTTTGATCTGGTGGTGCTGGACATGGAAATGGCCGACATGGACGGCGAAGCCTTTACCAACCGGCTGCACTCAGAACCTAAACTTCAGCACATCAAGCTGGTCATGATGACCCCCTCGCTGAACTGTGAGCCGACCAGACGCTATGCAGAAAAAGTGGCCGACAGCTACTTCGCCAAACCGATAACTGTGCCCACCCTTCTGAAAGCCCTTAATACCGCCATTGAGCGGCCACTGCTGATGCTGCTCGAGCCGGAAATGAAGCCTAAACCCAAACGCCACCAGCCGGTTCAGAATGCGTCACAGGTCACCCATAACATGAAACACATGCACCGGGTCCTGCTGGTTGAAGACAACAGGGTCAACCAGATGGTCGCCACCGGTATCCTGCAAAAACTGGGGCTGCGGGTGGATGTTGCCGATAACGGTCTGGATGCCATCGGCAAACTCACCACCAGTGCCATGCCTTACAACCTGATATTCATGGACTGTCAGATGCCGGAAATGGACGGCTATGAAGCCACCCAGCAAATCCGCGAAGGCAACGCAGGGGAGGAAAACCGGCGCATTCCGATCATCGCCATGACCGCCAATGCCATGAGTGGTGACCGTGAAAAATGCATCACCGCCGGCATGGACGACTACCTCAGCAAACCGGTCATACTCAGCGATCTGGAGCTCGTCCTGCAGCGCTGGCTCCACCAGCATACCTCACACACGTCAGACAGCAGCGGGGCCACCACGCACACAGCGGCTTCCCCGGACTACATCAATGATCTCAGGGAAGAATTTGTCAGTTGGGATAAATCAGAAGCACTGGAACGGGTCATGGGGGACGAAGGATTCCTGCACAGCCTGCTGGAAATCTACCTCAGCGACAGCCAGCCCCTGATCAGTGAACTGCAGAGTGCACTGGATGCCGGCAACTGCGAACACGCCCGGCATGCCATTCACGCACTGAAAGGCATGGCAGCCAACCTCTCCGCCCATTATCTGCACCATCTGGCGCAGCAGCTTGAACAACTGATAAAACAGAGTGAGATTGACGAAGTTATGCAACGTTTACCGGGGTTTCTCGACGCCTGTCAGGAACTGGAAGATCTGTTCAATACCTGCCTGTCCCACTGAGGCCGGGTTTACTGGGTGCCGCAACGGTATTTGCACACCAGCCGCTCCAGTTCGCCCTGCTGCTCCAGCCGGGCGATACTCGCATTCAGCTGCGCCAGTAAGGGACTGCGGGCGCGGTGTAAACGGAAGGTCACAGCATTACTGGCATACGGCAGGGAAATCTCATAGTTGAGGCTTTCCTCCGACTGATACCGCAACGCCGTGGCTTCGTTAATCAGCCCGATCTGATTCCAGCCCCGGTGCACCCGCTGAGCAATCTGCCACTGGCTGGCAAAATCCTCCCGGATCAGGTTATCCGGCACAGAAGCCCCCCGTACCGTCGCCACCCGCTGACCTTCCAGATCTTTCAGAATAAACACCGGGAACGACAACTCCGGGCGGTAAATAATCACCTCATTCACAATGCCAAACGGAATGCTGTAAAGCGACACCTGCTGCAAGGCATCCGGCACCTCCAGCTGTGGCGACACGCCAGCCTCGATATCAATCTCGCCGGCAATGAATAAACGCTGTAAACGGGCCTGTGAAAGAGGCACAAAATCCAGTTCAACCGCTAAATCTTCTGCAATCAGCCGTAAGGTATCCGCATAAATGCCCTGAAACTCGCCCGCTTCATCCTGCCAGAAAAACGGAATCTGCCCCGGCAAAGGCATGCCCACCCGCAGCGTTCGCGTCGCGGCAGGCTCTGCTTCCGGTGCCGCCTGTAGCGGCAACGCGGCAAGCAACACCAGCCACAGACCGCTGATAAAGTGCAAAATGGCACGAAAGGACATATTTACTGATTCTCTGTGATATTCTGAGCAACTGATAACAGGCAGAGAATAACCTAAATTCATGCCACCTTCTGCAATTAAACGCATGTGCGGCAAAGATACCCCCTTTTATGCAGACCAACAGCGCCTCCGCCAAACTGCTTGAACCGGTTTTACAGCTGGCACGCCACTTCCCACAACAGGGCGAACGAACCCTGCATCAGCAACTGCTCGACAGTGCCGGCCTCAGCGAAGCAGAATACAGCAAGCCCGGTGCCCGGTTTGCCGTCAGCTGCTATCCGTCTGTCCTGCAGACCCTGGCTGAAGCCAGCGGCAACCCGCTGATCACCCTCAGTCTGGGGGAAGCGACCCAGCCACGGTTACTAGGCTCTATCGGTTTTCTGATGGCAACCGCCACCACACTGGAGCAGGCTTACCAGAGCCTGATCGATTACCTGCCCCTGCTCATCGAAGGGGCTGTGCTGGAAATGCAGCCCACCGCGGAAGGTAGCCTGCTGACACTGGAACTGAACCAGAATGATCCCCGGGCGATCGAATACTTTCTTGCCTGTCTGGTGAACTGGCCCCGCTGGCTCACCGGCCGGCAGGTACCGGCACATGCGGTACGGCTGGCCTTACCCGAACCGGACAATATCCAGCCCTATCAGCAATTCTTTGCCGCTGAAGTCGAATTCGGCGCGGCCCGGCATCAGGTCTTGCTCAACAGTGAATATCTGAGCCTGGGCTGTCTGGATGCCAACGGCGAAATGCACCAGCTGCACCGGGAATTTGCCGATTCACTGCTCAGTAAAAGTAACCAGCAGGGGGCGCTTATCGCCCAGACCCGCAACCTCATCCGCCAGCAGCTGGCCGAAGGCGGCAGCGCCGTGCGCCGGGAAGAAGTCGCTGCCACTCTGGGCCTCAGCCTGCGGACCCTGCAACGGAAACTGGGCGTGCTGGGCACCAACTTTCAGGACCTTTACGATCAGACCCGCCGGGACCTGTGCCTGCAGCTTATCCAGCGGGGGCAGCTCAGTTTCGGCGAAATCACCTTTCAGCTGGGCTTTGCTAACCAGTCAGCCTTCCAGAAAGCCTTTAAACGCTGGATGGGCATTGCCCCCAGCCAGTACCGTAAACAGATTAAACCCCACATACCCGACCCGTTAAACATAGACACCGGGCCGGTGAATGATGCTGACTGGGTACAGCAAGACAACCGGGAAGACGCCTTCCGGCAACGGCTGAACAGCCTCACCAGCTTCAGCCGCGAATTGCTGGACATTGCCGCCATCGGCGGCATCAGTAACGACCTCTCTGAACTGGCCCGGGTGACCGGCAACCCTATCGCCCGGCTGGCCATTCATCTGTGGCCGGCAGAACAGGCCGGCATTCTGATCCGTGAAGAACATACCCCGGAACAGATCAGCTACCACTTCGCTGATCCGGCCTTGCAGGTCATTCTCTGCGGGCAACTCAGCCATGACGAACAGCAACGCCTGCACCGGCAGTTTGCTGCCACGCTGTACACAGATTTACCACCCCAGCCACAACAGGATGCTCACCGGCTCGGCCCGGTGCTGCGGCATCTGAACCGCCTCGACGACCCCCTGCCGGACAACCGCCGCCAGACGTTAAACCTGCAGGCCGCCGCATATGCCCGAGAAGACAAACACTATGCTCAGGCCGCCCGGTACCTGCAATATGCCGTGACCGACGCCAGCGATGCGGATCAGCGCACAGACCTGTTATTACAGAGCACCGATCTGCACCTGCTCAGCAGTGATATCCGTCAGGCAGAACACTGCCTGCAGGCGATCCGGAAACAGCCGGATGCAGCTTTACTGCCCCATTACCAAACCCGTCGTTCTCTGTTACAGGCCCGTCTGTATCAGGCACAGAACCGGCCAGAAAACGCCCTTGAAGTACTTTGCCAGCAATTGAAAACAGATCACCGGCCACTGCCGACAGCGCACAGCGAGCAGCTCAATCTCTTGCTCAGCCAGCTGGAACGGATCAGCCGGATTTCCAGCCGCGACAGCCGCCAGATTGAAACACCGGATGACAATCTTCAGCTGCAGCTGCTGGAACACATCAGCCTGCTGGCCCGCCAGCTCAGCCAGCCGTTGCTGGCAGCCTGCGCCATCGGCCGGATGACCGAACACTGCCTGCAGCATCCCGGCTCGCCGCTGGCAGCCTTTGCCTTCAGCAGTTACGCCTGGGTGGCCAGCTGGTTCTGTGCCGACACCCAACTGGCCCGCAGTTTTACCAGCAAAGCCATGCATCTGGCAGACAGCACACACCATCCGGTCCAGACGGGCAGTGCCGCCCTGCGGCTGAACAGCCAGGTGCAGCACTGGTTCAGCCCGTTACAGGAAGTCCGTCAGCAGCTTACTCACACACTGGAACTGGCCACCAGCCACCATCAGTGGCCAACCCTCAGCGAAGGCCAGCTACTGGCTGCCCAGCTGGATTTGTTCAGCAATACCCCGCTGGGTGAGCTGTATCCGCAACTGCAACAGCAACACCAGCAGATGCTTACCCGGCAACAGCACACCCAGGCCGCCTGGCTGGAAGGCTCAGCCCTGACAGTCATTCGCCAGTTGCAAGGCACTGAACCGCCCCCGGCCAGCCTGAGCTATCAGCATGGATGGCAGGCCGTCAGTTGCTGCATCAGCGCATTACTGCTGGACCAGCAGCACCTCTGGCCGGATCTGTACCGCTGGGAAGCCCGGCTGGAAAACGAGCTGGCAGGTTATTTCGGTGTCAGTGAAGCCCTGTTCTGCACAACCCTGATGCGGCTGATACAGGCCGGCCAGCAACAGGCCATCAGCCGGCGGCGTCAGCTGGAAACCGAACAGCTGATCTCCCGGCTGGAACTGTGGGCGACCCAGAGTCCGGACAACTTTAACTGTCAGCTGCAACTACTGCAGGCCGAACAGAGCCGCTTTCAGCCGGACAGCCAGACCACCGTCCGCTACTACGAGCAGGCGCTGCAGGCGGCTGACCGTCAGCAGTTCAGCTTCCACCGGGCACTGGTCAACGAACGCTACGCCGATTTTCTGCACCACAACGGCCAGAAAACGCTGGCCCGCTACTGTTTACAGGAAGCGATGCACTTCTATCGTCACTGGCAGGCGGATGCAAAAATAAAACAGCTGGCACAAACACTGGAATTGCTGGCAAAATAACCAATCACGCGTAACCGACATAAATCAGATAACGGCGCATATGACCCCCTGGAAAGTACTGATAGTTGACGATGAAGAAGGCATCCACGGCATTACCCGGATGATCTTCCGTGGCTACGAATTCGAGCAGCGTGGTATCGAACTGATCAGTGCAATGAACGGGGCAGAAGCGCGGCAGATTCTGGAACAGCAGCAGGACATCGCCCTGGCCCTGCTGGACGTGGTCATGGAAACCGATCACGAAGGTCTGCAACTGGTGGATTTCATCCGTAACCAGCTGAATAATCAGGATATCCGCATCATTCTCCGTACCGGCCACCCGGGCTACGCCCCGGAAGCCCAGGTCATTGTTAACTACGACATTAACGACTACCTGAGTAAAGCTGAGCTGTCCGCTTCACGCCTGCTCACCTCGGTGGTGGTGGCGTTACGTTCCTACCGGGATATTAAAACCGCCCGCCAGCAATCGGATCAGCCCGCCAGCAACGGCCATCAGGATGGATTATTGCAGTGTGCTGCGGTTGAACTGCAGCAGCAAATTACCCCTCTGCTGCAACAAAGTCGCCGTTTGCAGCAACTGGAACTGAACCCGGTCGCCCGGGACCTGAGCCATGAACTGCATGCCCGGCAACAACGCCTGCATAACAGCGTCAGCCTGCTGCAAAACTCTGCTACAACAGAAGCATCCCGGCCGGTGAGCCTCAGTAACCTGCTCAATGAAGTGTTACAGATATTCCTGCCCCAAAGCCGCCGGGAAGGCTGGCTGCTGGATTACAGCCTGGATGAACAGTTACCGTCTGAAATTCAGAGCGCACCGCAACCGCTGCAGCAATTACTGATTACGGCCACCGAACTGGCCATTCTGCAGGCCGGCGGCCAGGACCTGAAACTCAGCGTCAGCGCATCCGGCGCCGCGCAGCTACTGCTGAACCTGACTCAGCCCCACGGCCAGCCGGTATTTACCCGGACCCCTTGGAGCCAACACCTGCAACAGCAGCTGCACAGCCAGTGTCAGCAACTGGGCGGTCAGCTACTGGACGCCGGTGACCAGAGCGCCATCCGCTGCCTGCTCCCGCTGACGCTGTAGCATCACGCCAGCCGCACAGACCCCCTCAGCCCCGTACCACGGCATTTTAGCGGGCAAAGCGCCCGGGCTGAACTCATCCGGACTGAACGCTGTTTGTATCAGTATGACGATGCACAACTTATGACCTTTCCGTGATCCGGCCAGATCATCATGTCGATAAAAGATCACAAAATCGACATATAAACTTGTTGTGTCGATCATATCGACATACACTGCCAAACAGACGAATCATGTCGATATTCTTCAGGAAATTAAACATGACATGGACAGCAGACCAGGCTTATAACCAACTGCCTTTGTTACCGCCCAACACTGAAACTACAGAAACCCGGGCGGTTCTGAAAGCCTGTATACCGGCACGTGCCGCCCTTGCTGAACTTAAACAGGCAGGTCAACTTTTGCCTAATCAGAGCATGCTTATTAATCTCCTGCCTCTGCTGGAAGCCAAAGACAGCTCAGAAATCGAAAACATTGTCACCACCACGGACCGCCTGTTTCAGTATGCCCGGGAAGATACCGGTGCCGATCACGCGACAAAAGAGGCCCTGCGTTACCGCACAGCACTGCAGCAGGGCTTTGCACAACTGGGAAGCCGGCCGCTATGTACGGCAACAGCAACCGAAGTCTGCAGCACGCTGAAAAACACGCACATGGACGTCCGTAAAATTCCCGGTACCGTCATCGAAAATCAGACAACCGGAGATATTATCTATACCCCACCAGCCGGCGAGGATGTTATCCGGGGCTTATTAAGTAACTGGGAAGGCTTTCTTCATGCTGACGATGATCTCGATCCGCTGATTAAAATGGCTGTCAGCCATTATCAGTTCGAAGCTATTCACCCGTTTCTGGACGGTAATGGCCGTACCGGTCGGATCATCAATGTCCTGTATCTGATTGAACAGAACCTGTTAACTCTGCCCATCCTGTATCTGAGCCGCTATATCGTCCAGCACAAGCAGGACTACTACCGTTTACTAACAGAAGTAACCCGGGAACAGGCGTGGGAGAACTGGCTGCTGTTTATGCTCAGGGGTGTAGAGCAAACCGCGATATGGACCCGCGATAAGATATCTGCGATCACGGAACTGATGAATCTGACAGCAGAATATGTCCGGCAACAGTTACCCAAGATATACAGCTATGAGCTGATTCAGCTGATTTTTGAGCAGCCTTACTGCCGTATCAGTAATCTGGTGGAAAATGGCATCGCCAAGCGCCAGACAGCATCCACTTACCTGAGGCAATTAAGCGCCATTGGCGTATTACAGGAAACATCCGCCGGAAAAGAGAAGCTTTTCGTCCATCCTAAACTCATGGAACTGATGCGTCAGGACAGCAACACAGTCAGCCCGTACTGAGTACGGGCTTCAGTGATCAGTTATCTGACAACAGATACACAGTGCCTTCCTGGCGCTGGTGATCAATCCACTGTTCCGCTTCTTCACGGCTGCGGCCAAAGAAAACCACCCGGGACATATGCTTAAGCATACCTCCGGACATGATTTCATGGCGGTATACCCACCAGCTGTCAGCAGCAATTTCACGGATTTTTAAAACGAATTCGATAGGTGTTACAGGTTGATATGCGTCTGCTACGTTCATCGGTCTGCCGGCCCCTGAGGCCGTTTGTTTTTAGGTTTCAGTTGAGTGATGTCCGGTCACACCGTCTGTGCAGTTTCGTGACCGACCATCAGAATCGGCTTTGGCTCAGGCCTGATCCTTCCGTAATCAGGACAGGTTACGCCTGCTATGGGAAATTCCCCTTCACAAACATAGCAAACAACCTGCCCTTAACAAGCAATCCTGACTAAAGTCAGTTTTTCAGCAGCATCACCGAGCATCCGGCCCGTTCTGCTACCCGTGCTGAGACAGAGCCCAGCAGGAATTCATTCATTCGGGAACGGTGATGGGCGGACATAACCACCAGATCAATGTCCTTTTTGCGGATGTAGCGGATAATCATTTCCGCGGGTGATCCTTCGTACACTTTCAGTACCGGATGAACATCTTCCGGCAATACTGAGTCCGCATATTTTTTGAACTTGCGGGCCACTTCCGTCATGGCATGCTGATGATCGCTTTCACTGAAAAACGAGGCCACCAGCGAGTTACTGAACCCGGACACCACAGTGACCAGATGCAATTCCGCCTGATTATCCTGTACTTCCCGCAGTGCCAGCTTCAGTGCGTCCTGAATAAATTCAGGTTCAGACACATCCACCGGTACCAGTACTTTCTTAAACATCACTCAATCCTCGAATGTTCCGGCACCCCATTCTGTGGGCTGCCGGATAATAATTGCCGTTGCGGATTACGCTTCGGCGGGGGTCAGCTTAGCCTGGGCACTGCGACGTCGCCGTTGCAGGGCAATCAGCCCCAGCAGCAACATCCCGGCAGGGATATACATCAGCTGCTTGGCAGGTTGCACCTGCGGTGCCTCGACACCGGTAATCACCTGATCAAAGGCGAGTCCGGCACGCTCTGCTGCGCTGTCGAAGGCAACAAAGTCCACGACGGTCTTACCATTATTGTCCAACAGTTCCACGCCTGTATTGGCCAGCCGCTCGGCACCATCGGCACCTTCACCCAGCACCAGATTGGCCAGGAATGAACGCTGGTTACCGACAGCATCTTCGCCATCGATCCAGAAGCGCAGTTCGGTTCCCGGGGCGATATCATCCGCCGCCTGAACCAGTGCCTGTGGAGCAATCTGCTGATAAGGCTCAACGATCCGGTCCATCCAGAAACCCGGGCGGAACATCGAAAAGGCGATCAGCAGCAGTAAGACAGTTTCGTACCAACGGTTACGGGCGAAGAAATACCCCTGGGTCGCAGCGGTAAAGATCAGCATCGCAATGGTTGCCACGATGAAGATCTGGATTCCTTCAAGCCAGGTCACGTCTATCAGCAACAGATCAGTGTTGAAGATAAACAGGAACGGCAGCGCCGCCGTACGCAGGCTGTAGCTGAAGGCGACAAAACCGGTCCGGATGGGATCACCACCGGACACTGCCGCCGCGGCAAAAGAGGCCAGACCGACCGGTGGGGTCACGTCTGCCATAATGCCGAAGTAGAATACGAACAGATGCACCGCAATCAGCGGGACAATTAATCCGGATTCCTGGCCCAGTGAGATAACCACCGGCGCCAACAGAGAAGAAACAACAATGTAGTTTGCCGTCGTCGGCAGGCCCATGCCCAGAATCAGGCTGAGAACCGCTGTCAGGATCAGCATCAGCAGCAGGTTGCCCATGGACAACACTTCCACCAGATCCGCCAGTACAGAACCTACACCGGTCTGTGAGACGGCTCCGACAATAATACCCGCCGTGGCCGTCGCAATGCCGATACCTATCATGTTCCGGGCACCGACAATCAGGCCGTCGACCAGCTCATTGGCCCCCTGACGCAGACGATGCGCGATTCCCTGTTCATTACGGAACCAGGCAATCAGCGGACGCTGGGTGACCAGAATGAAGATCATCAGTACGGTGGCCCAGAATGCCGACAGGCCCGGCGACAGACGTTCAACCATCAGACACCAGACCAGCACCACAACCGGCAGTAAGAAATGCAGACCTGACTTAACTGTCGGGGCCACTTCCGGTAACTGCACCATAGGTGAATTCGGATCATCCAGCTGCAGATCAGGCACTTTCGCCGCATAGCTGAGCAGGAACAGGTAAGCACCGCCTAACAGCAGCGCGATAACAATGCCCGCGTAGTCGCCAAACATCGGCTTGATCCAGCCAATGCCAAAATACACCGCTGCGGCCAAACCAGCCGTCAGCAGGAAACCGGTCAGCATGCCGAAAATGCGCAGCTGCCAGGGTTTCACCGCACCGCGACGTGGCAGGCCCTGCATATCCAGCTTCAGCGCTTCAAGGTGCACGATATAGATCAGCGCCAGGTAGGAAATCAGTGCCGGCAGAAAGGCATGGGTAATCACCTGTACGTAGGAAATGCCCACGTACTCCACCATCAGGAAGGCCGCAGCCCCCATCACCGGTGGCATGATCTGGCCATTAACCGAAGATGCTACTTCAACGGCACCGGCTTTCTCAGAGGTAAAGCCCACCCGTTTCATCATCGGAATAGTAAAAGTACCGGTGGTCACCACGTTGGCAATGGACGAACCGGAGATCAGGCCAGTCAGGCCGGAAGACACTACCGCCGCCTTGGCAGGGCCGCCGCGCATATGGCCCAGCAGGGAAAAGGCTACCTGAATGAAGTAGTTACCGGCACCGGCTTTATCCAGCAAGGCACCAAAGAGTACAAACAGGAACACGAAACTGGACGATACACCCAGCGCAATACCAAAAACCCCTTCCGTGGTCAGCCACTGGTGGTTAACCAGTTCTTCCAGTGACACCCCTTTATGCGCAATGATATCCGGCATATAGGGGCCGGCCAGCGAGTAAGTCAGGAACACAATTGCCACCACCATCAGTGGCGGCCCCAGTGTCCGGCGGGCAGCTTCCAGCAGCAACACCAGACCGATCACAGATACCACCAGATCCTGCGTATTCGGCAGGCCCGGACGGCTCACTAACTGATCATAAAACAGGAAAATATAGGACGCACTGAATGCGCCGATCAGGCACAGGCCGATATCGGTCAGAGGAATGTGGTGACGTGGAGACCGAGTCAGCGCCGGGTAGGCAGTGAATGCCAGAAAGGTGGCAAAACCTAAGTGAATTGCACGGATTTCAGTGTCGTTGAAAATGCCGAAACTGCCGATTAAAGGCCAGTCATAAAAAGGAAGTGGCGAGGCGATCCACAGCTGGAACAGTGACCAGAACAGTGCCGCACCGAGTAGTACCTTACCCTGCCAGCCTTCAGGAATACGGGCTCCGGTATCATTGGCGGCCACCATGTCCTGAAGTTCTTGCTCTTCAACCTCTCCCTGTCTGTTTTGCGTAGTTGTCATAATCAGCTCCAAAAAACAGCATGGCTAAAAAAAGAGCCCTCCGAATTCAGCCCCTCAGACCAAACTGTCTGTGGGTGCCCGGCTGATGGAGGGCTCGGCAGAGAGCAGGCTCTCTGCGAGGGACATGAAAACGGTCAGCAGATCAGGAGAACTTCTGACCGTTTTCTCATGTAAAAAAGATGCCTGCAGGCCATAATCGACAAGTGAGCGTTGCAGGCATCTGAAAACGTGTCCGTTTGAGGGGATTCGGCTTACATCCAGCCCTGTTCTTTGTAGTAACGAACAGCACCTTCGTGCAGCGGTGCAGACAGACCGTTGGCGATCATCTGCTGTGGATCCAGGTTAGCGAACGCAGGGTGCAGACGCTTGAAGCGGTCGAAGTTATCGAATACAGCTTTAACAACTTCATAAACAGTGTCGGCATCAACCTTGGCAGACGTCACCATAGTCGCAGCGTTACCGAAAGTAGCCACATCGCTGTCGCTGCCCTTGTACATGCCGCCAGGGATGCTGGCAGGTGCGTAGAAATCGTTTTCAGCAATCAGCTTCTCGATTACTTCACCGGTCACAGGAATTACTTTTGCATCACAGGAAGTCGTCGCTTCCTTGATCGCACCGGACGGGTGACCAACCGCGTAGATCATCGCGTCAATCTTGTTGTCACACAGTGCCTGTGCCTGTTCTGCAGATTTCAGCTCCGCCGCCAGTTTGAAAGTCTCGTTTGTCCAGCCTTTCTCTTCCATGATGACTTCCATGGTGCCGCGGGTACCGGAACCCGGGTTCGTCAGGTTAACGCGCTTACCTGGCAGGTCGTCAAAAGATTTAATGCCGGAATCCGCACGGGCAACAACGGTGAAAGGCTCGTTGTGTACTGCGAACAGCGCGCGCAGGTCTTCGAACTTACCCTGTGACTTGAAGGTGTCATGCTTGGAACCGTTCAGTGCGTGGAACTGCCAGTCAGACTGAGCCATGCCCATGTCCTGCTGACCCTGACGAACAGCGTTGATGTTAGCAACAGAACCGCCGGTAGAAGGGGCAGTACACTTGATGCCGTGTGCGTCGGTCTGACGGTTTACCAGGCGGCAGATAGACTGACCAACCACGTAGTAAACACCGGTCTGGCCGCCAGTACCGATTGTCACGTAGGTCTGGTCAGCGCTGTTAGCTGCAGTGGCACCGAAAATACCGGCGAAACCAACCGCAGAGGAAAGCAGAGTCGTTGCTAATTTGTTCTTCAGAGACATGGTCATACCTTGTTATCGTTATTATCCCGCCGGGCGGGTTATGTTAAGCCGGCTGCGGTCAGTGAGAGGCGTTACCCACCGCAGCCGTGTTTGTCAGGAAACCGCTACAACATAAAAGAAACATCAGGAAGCCATGACCGCCAGCCATGCCAATAAAACCTCCTGACGTGCCAATTACCGTAAAATACTGGCAGCAAGGGCTGATTTGCTTAAGGTAGAAGGAGAACTACAATGGGCACACAGTCATTACCGGGCAAACTCAGTTCACATGATTTTATTGCAGCGTCTTAATCAGCTCCGTTACCAGAAACCGCTGGGCATCCGCCTGCTGGCCGCCATTCTGCTGTGCAGTTCGGCCATCACACTGATCGCCACCGGCACCCAGTTATGGCTGGATTACCGCTATGAACTGTCGGCCATTGACGAACGTCTGCAACAGATCGAAACCAGTTCACTGAACAGCCTGTCCAACAGCCTGTGGGAAATCAGCCCGGCGCAGATTCAGGTACAGCTGGACGGTCTGCACCAGTTACCGGACATCCGCTATCTGGAAATCAGTTCCCAGTATGGCGATTACTACTCCGCCGGCAGCCGCCCTGAAGAAGGCCCCATTGTTGAACGTAACTATAACCTCACCCATCAGGGCGCGGACGGCACGGTTTTTCCGGTGGGCGACCTGACACTGGTGATCAGTCTGGATGAGGTCTACCGCCGCCTGACCGATAAAGTACTGGTGATTCTGGCCTCCCAGGGCATCAAGACCTTTCTGGTATCAATCTTTATTCTGACCATCTTCCACCGGCTGATTACCCAGCATCTGGGCACCATGGCCAGCTACGCCCGCCGGCTGAAACTCGACCAGCTGGACCTGCCGCTGGTCCTGAAACGCAATAAAAAACATAAGGATGATGAAATCAGTCAGGTGGTGGATGCCATGAACAGCATGCGGGAATCCATGCTCCACGACATGAGTAAACGGGAAGATGCCGAGCGTTCGCTGGCTAAACTTAACGCCGAACTGGAACAACGGGTAACCGACCGCACCCGGGAACTGGAAGAACGTAACCGCGAATTGCACGATACGCTGGAAACCCTGCGTGCCACCCAGCGCCAGCTTGTGGAATCCAAAAAACTGGCCGCACTGGGCGGGCTGGTTGCCGGCGTTGCCCATGAAATCAACACCCCGATTGGCATTGGTTTTACCGCCGCCTCTTTCCTTTCGGATCAGGCAAAAGACCATCTTCAACGCCACCCGGATGATGAGCTGGCCGCGACCGCCGCCGAAAGCAGTCACCTGATCTGCCAGAATCTGGAACGGGCGGCGCAGCTGGTCCGGGCCTTCAAACAGGTATCGGTGGACCAGTCCAGCGAACAGCGCCGGCCCTTCGATCTGATACAGTATATGGATGAAATTCTGCTGTCGCTGAAACCCCGCCTGAAACGCTGCCATCCGCACATCAGCATCAGCGGGCCGGACCAGTTATTGCTGGACAGTTACCCGGGCAGTTATTACCAGATTTTCACCAACCTGATTCTGAACTCTTTGCTGCACGGCTTTGAAAACCAGCCCGGCGGCAACATCAGTATTAGCATCCGGCAGCAAGAGCAGAGGGTGATCATTGACTACCGGGATGACGGTGTCGGTGTGCCGGACGGCTGGCACCAGAAACTCTTTGAACCCTTCATGACCACCAAGCGAAATCAGGGCTGCAGCGGTCTGGGCATGCATATCGCCTTTAATATCGTGAGTCAGTTACTCAAAGGGCACATCGATTCGCTACCGGCGGAAAAAGGCGCGCATTTCCGCCTCGATCTGCCGGTGGAAATCGGTGAGCAGGACGCTCACTGATCAGAGCAGCCCCGCTTCGCGGAAATACCGTACCGCCCCCGGGTGCATGGGTGCAGCCAGCGGCGCGGTGACCATCTGTTTGATATCCAGCCCGGTGAACGCCGGGTGCATCCGCTGAAAGCGTTCAAACTGACTGAAGAGCGCTTTAACCACCGCATACACCGCCTCTTCTGAAGCATCTGCCCGGGTAAACATGGTGGCGTTTACACCGGCGGTTTGCACAGCGCCTTGCAGGCCGTATAACTCGGTATTCATCGTCTGGGTATAATAATGCGGATTATTGGAAGTGAGTGCTTTAACGTCTGCCGGGCTGAGACTGATCAGCTTGCTGTCGCAGTCCCGCACCGCTTCCTTGATTGCTCCGCTGGGATGCCCGACCACGTACAGGGTGGCATCAATACGGTTTTCACACAGCGCCCGGGCCTGTTCTGCCGGGGCCAGCCGGTGTACTTCGGCAAAATCGTCAAGCTGCCAGCCACGGGCTTTAATCAGTGCGCCGAAAGTAATCTGCTGGCTGCTGGTTTCCTGGCCGATGTTAATCCGCTTTCCCCGTAAATCAGCAAACTGCTCTATGCCGCTGTCACTGCGCACCAGCACCGAAATATATTCAGGATACAGGCTGAATAGCGCCCGCAGCTCGGTATCCGCTTCCTGAAATTTTCCCCGGCCATGCAGGGCATCGTAAAGCTGACCCGCTTCGGCAATGCCCAGATCCAGTTCACCATTACTGACTTTTTGCAGGTTATTGACTGAACCGGGAGTGCTCAGCACCACACAATGCAAACCATGCTCACTGCGGGTCCGGTTCACCAGCCGGCACAACGCGCCGCCGGCCGGATAATACAACCCGGTTACGCCGCCGGTGCCCAGTGAGACGATGTTACTCTGCGCGGCACCGGGCAGGGAAAACATTGCTCCACAGAGCAGCAACAGACAGGACTGCCACCAATACTTCATACTTGTTCTCAACTTACCGGCTCACTGTTCAGACAATTGGCGGCAGTTTAACAGATCCGCCTGAACACACCTAAAACAGCCGTGAAGAGTATCACCTACCCTGCTGCGGTTTTCTACGGGCCTACCGGCCCTCCCCGCAGGAATAGGGAACACATTCCGCGCATTAAAAATGTATACGTTGTCACCGATGCTGGCAGCCTGGGATTATTCGTTCAGCGTGACTGTCACCGTCACCGGTTTGGCACTGAAAACCGGCTCATTCAGGGTAAATTTCACCTGTTGCCAGTCCGGCAGGCTTTCTGCCTCCGCCCAGCGCATACGCGATACCCCGAACGGCTCAGAAGGGCCGGTAAAGACGTTGTAATCAAACTCATGGTTGCTGTTCAGGTCATGCACCACCTGCAGGGCATATTCCCCCGGCGGCAGCGCTCTGAAGGTATAGCTGACCGCCGGGAAACGGGTTGCAATGATCCTGCGCTGCAGCCCCGCCGCATCCTCTTCAGTTTCATACATATGCCGGTTTACCAGCTTAATGATGACCTTGCCTTTGTCTGACTGCAGATTCTCAACATTCACCCGCAGATCCGCTGCCTGCACAGCACCGGACATCAGCCCTGCCATTAACCAGCCAACGATTTTTTTCATATCCTTTACCCTTCGGTTCACTGACACATCATTTAATCAGTCAGACGGTTAACGAAGGGTTAGGACGACACTACTGTGAAAAACTGAATTTGCCTTCCGCGACCCACTGGTCAATGAAATCCAGCAAAGCCTGCAGTTTACGGGGCTTGTTAACGCCGCTGCGATACACCAGATAGATCGGCATCGGCGGCACACACAGGCCATCCAGTACTGCCACCAGTGAGCCGTTTTCCAGTTCTTCCCGGGCAGAACTCACCGGCAACTGGGTAATGCCCAGCCCACGAAGGGCGGCATTTTTGAGCGCTTCTATGTTGCTGCAGTAGAAGTTACCGCGCACCGGCACCGAGCAAGTGTGCTCACCACAGGTCAGCACCCAGTCGGTATCGGTGGGGTTGTACTGAAAGCGCAGGCAGTTATGTTCCGCCAGATCCTGCGGCGCCTTCACCGGAGGATGCTGCGCCAGATACTCAGGGCTGGCCACCAGAATCCGGGAGGATGCACCAATCTGCCGGGCCACCAGTCGGTCATCGGCAATCTGGCCAATGCGGAACCCCAGATCAATTCCCTGTGCAAACAGATCATCGAAGGAATAGGACAATTCCAGTGCCACGGTAATTTTCGGCCATTGCTGCATAAAATCCGCCAGCAGGGTCCCCGCCAGATATTCACCCAGCACCGGTGGCGCGGTCAGCTTTAAAAGCCCCTGCACCTGCGTGTCCAGCGACTGCACATCCTGACGCAGGGAACGGAATTCTTCCACCAGCTGAAATGCCCGCTCATACACCAGCTTACCGGCTTCAGTCAGGCTGACCTTACGGGTAGAACGCTCCAGCAGACGGCTTTTCAGATGTTCCTCCAGCCGGGAGACTTCTTTGCTGACGGTGGATTTCGGCAGCGCCAGCAAGTCAGCGCTCTGTGTCAGATTCAGGGTCTGACAGACAGTGACAAATATCGACAGGGTGCGAAAGCCTATTGTATCCAAATCACGAACATTCAATTTCAAATTACCTAATTGTTTCCGATTAGGACAGAACATAATCTAAGCTCACTCAATGAGCAACCTCTTCCCCGGGTCAGGCTCACAGCACAAAGAGACACACAGATGACAGAAACAACCCTGACAAACATCGAGGATTTTCCGATTAACCAGCGCTGGCCCGCCAGCAACCCGGATATCCTGCAGCTGTATTCTTATCCCACCCCGAACGGCGTAAAAGTTTCTATCGCGCTGGAGGAAATGGGCCTGGATTATGAAGCCCACCTGGTAACGCTGGCGGACAGTGATGTTAAAAGCCCTGAGTTTTTGTCCCTCAACCCGAACAACAAGATTCCGGCGATCATTGATCCGAACGGTCCGGACGGCAAGCCAATTGCGCTGTTTGAGAGCGGTGCAATCCTGCTCTATCTGGCCGAAAAAACCGGCAAACTGCTGGGTAAGGGCCCGGCAGATAAAGCCAGGATCACCCAGTGGCTAATGTTTCAGATGGGCGGTGTCGGCCCGATGCTGGGCCAGCTTGGATTCTTTTTCGCATTTGCCGGTAAAGACATTGAAGACCCCCGCCCCCGGGAGCGTTACATCAACGAAGCCAAGCGCTTACTCAACGTAATCAACCAGCAGCTGGAAGGTCAGGAATGGATCGCCGGCGACTTCTCCGTCGCCGACATTGCCATCGCCCCCTGGCTGCAAACCATCGAAGGTTTCTATAAAGCCGGTGAAGTAACCGAATTCCGCAACTTTAAGAACGTGGTCGCCTACGTGGAACGTTTCAGTAAACGCCCGGCGGTCCAGAAAGGCTGGAATATTCCGGCCAGAGACTGACAACACCTCTCCTGACGTACTCAGACCTGCTTCAGCAGGGCTTTTTTTATCCACTTGCCCGCATTCAGCTATACCGCAGTTTCAGGGCGATCATCAGACCGCTCATCGCGGAAGCGACATGTTTCAGTGAATGGCCGCTGATCAACTGCTCCGTCAGATGATAAAGGGGCTCATCGGTCATTTCCGTTACCTTAGCGAGCAGATAACACAGCAGCGCCAGCCACAGCCACCGGGTACCGGTTCCCCGGGTACGCAGAATAATCACCGGTAACAGCAGCATGGCGCCGAACTGAAGCATCAGATACGGCCGCAGATCATCCACCCACGCCCAGTAAGCAACAGTGGCCGCACCGGTTATCAGCAGGAACGGCAGCGCAACAGCCGCCATCCGCAGGTCAATCCGTTCGGCAATCACCAAAGAAAGTAACCCGGCAAAACAGACCGTCATTGCCAGCCGGTCCCAAATCAGGGTCTGATTATCCGGTGCCAGATGGTAATAGCCCGAACCGATGCCGGTGAGAATCAAGCCAGCAAAGAAGGTGACATAACCGGCCCTGACGCTGAATGCCAGCTCAGGTTTCAGCCGCATCCAGAAGAAGCCCAACATACCAGCCACCACAAACGGCAGATTCGACAACACGTTAGCGGCGTTCGCAATGGCCAGTGCAGCTCGCTGATCTGCAAACCGGTGGTATTCCAGTGGCTGCGCTACCGGTTGCGAGACCAGCAAAGTCAGACCCATAAATACAGCCAGCCCCAGCAGTAACCTGAGCCTGCGGGCAAATATTTGCTGTTCTGAAGCTGATGATTTATCCGTCGACATAATATGGATTCCTCCCCGGTGTTATTTGCTGCCACACTGAGCAAGCTAAACCGGTAAGGCAATGTGTTCTGTTCCTGTATTATATAATTCAACTCAAGGTTGCGACGGATAATACGATGGCTCAGCGAACGGCACTGATCGACGCCCTGAAAAGAGAACTGAAACAGCAGGGAAAAACCTATAAGGATGTCGCACAGGTACTGAGTTTATCGGAGGCAAGCGTCAAGCGGCTGTTTGCCGAACATAACCTCAGCCTGGAACGGCTTGACCGGTTATGTGACTGGCTGGAGCTTGAGTTTGCCGATCTGGTCACACTGATGGCGCGCAGCAAGCGCCAGACCACCCACCTCACCCTACAACAGGAACAGGAACTGGCAGCAGACAATAAACTGTTATTGCTGACTCACTTTCTGATCAACGGCCTTAGCTTTACTGAAATTACCGAACAATACGCCATCGAAGAACACGAAGGCATTCGCCTGCTGGCAAAACTGGATAAACTGAAAGTGATCGAATTACTGCCCAATAACCGGGTAAAGCTGCGCATTGCCCGGCAGTTTGAGTGGATTCCAAACGGGCCAATCGCCCGTTTTTATGAACAGCATATCCAGGCCGACTTTCTGAAATCATCATTCAGCGGCGAAGATGAGATCCGGCTGTTTTTATCCGGATTACTGACCCGCGGTTCGCACAGCGAATTGCTGAACAAGATCCGCCAACTGAGCCATGAATTTGCAGATATCAGCCAGAGCGACCAGTCGGCCATGCAGTCAGAACGTCACGGCACCAGCCTGATTGTCGCGATGCGCCCCTGGGAGCCTGAAGTATTCAGGCCCTTACGCCGGCCGGTTAAACAGGTATCAGGGAATTAAAAAACGCTTCCGGACGTCTGCCGTGCCGTCGGACACTGACTGAATATCAGCTTGTTGATGAGATCCCGCATCCAGCGGTGCGAAAGGTCATCGTGGTAGCGTTTGTGCCAGAACAGCCGCATCGGCACCGTCGGGATGTTCTCTTTTTCCGCGAAAGGAATCGCCACCGATTCTTCTGCCCGTGGCGCGAACTGCGACAGTTTTTCACCGCCAATCATCACCAGTTGCCCGTCACAAATAGCATTCTGGGCGGTCACCATATTATTGGTTTGCAAATGGGGATCAGGAATATTCATCAGCCAGTCCGGCTGGTTCTCATCGGAAAACCCCGGCAGCATAAAGTCCACATGTTTCTGGCAGATAAATTCCTCATAGCTGACACTGCTGTTGCCGGCCAGCGGATGATCCGGCCCCACCACACAAACCGGCCGTTCTTCTGCCAGCATCCGCGAATGAATATTCGCCGGTGCCTCGTTACCAAAATTGATAATAAAATCCAGCTGCCCGGCAATCAGCAGATCCATGCTGTAATCTTCCAGGCTCTGTATTTTCAGTGTCACCTGCGGGGCATGTTCCTGCAGATGACTGAGCAGCGGTGCGATCAAAGTCTGAGAAATCGGATCGATCATACTCAGGCTGAAACAGCGCTTTAAGGTTTTCAGCTCCAGCTGCACCGGTGCCACCAGCCGCAGAATACTGTCCAGCAAGGGCCGCATCTGCAGGTGCAGCTGCTCTGCCCGGGGGGTTGCCGCCAGCCCGTGGGACTGGCGGGTAAACAATTCATCGGCAAACAGAATGCGCAGCTGACGCAGGTTGCGGCTCATGGCAGGCTGAGACGACGACAGACGGTCTGCCGCCCGGGTCACACTGAGCTCTTCCATCAGGGCATTAAATGCCACCAGCAGACGCATATCGATCTGACTTAAATCATCTAGTTTCACGGTTTGCTGATCTCACTCCGGGGCTGATACTTAATTCTGTATGCCATGGTATACAACACCGGCACTATGATCAGGGTCAGAATGGTTGCGACCCCCAGGCCAAAGCTGATTACCACCGCCATACTGGCAAAAAAGTCATCAAACAGCAGGGGAATCATCCCCAAAATGGTCGTAATTGCGGCCATACAGACCGGCCGAACCCGGGAAACCGCTGAATCAAACACCGCGGCATAAGGGTCTTTACCGGCATCCAGTTCCAGATTGATCTGATCCAGCAATACGATACCGTTTTTCAGCAGCATGCCTGACAAACTCAGGAAACCAAGCATCGCCATGAAACCGAATGGCAGATTCAGCGCCAGCAGCCCCAGCGTCACGCCGGTGATCGCCAGCGGCACAGTTGCCCAGATCACCAGCGGTTTGCGTACCGAGTTAAACAGCACCAGAGTAATCAGGAACATGGCCAGGAATCCCAGCGGCATGGCCTTGAAAATAGGTGCCTGAGCATCCCGGGAGCTTTCGTCCTCACCGCCCCATTCAACGCTGTATCCCGGTGGCAGTTCCAGTGCTTCGATCTTCGGTTTCAGCCGGCTCTGCAGCGCAGCGGCCGTATCATCACCAAACAGATCCGGGTCCGTCATCAGGGTCAGCGTACGTTTGCGGTCACGGCGCACAATCAGCGAGTCTTCCCAGACCACATCAAAGCTGCCGACGATCTGATCCACCGGAATCCAGCTGTTATAGCGGGGGCTCCAGATGGTCAGGTCAGGCAGGTTGTCGATATTCAGCCGCTCGCTGTCCGGGGTCCGGGCAATGATCGGCAACAAAGTGGTACCGTCCCTGTACAGGCCGATGTTCTTACCGCTGAAGTTCAGCTGCAGCATGGCATCCAGATCCTGCTTGCTGATCCCCGCACGGCGGGCCTGCGCTTCCAGAAACTCAGGGCGGATCAGCTTGGACCGTTCACGCCAGTCGTGGCGGATATTGGTTGCCACCGGATCATCCCGGAATACCGTCAGCGCTTCGCTGGCAATCTGGCGCAGCACATCCGGATCGGGGCCGTTAATCCGCAGTTCTAATTTGGCATCGGTCGACGGACCGATTTCCAGCCGTTTCAGCTTAAACTGGGCCTGTGGATAATTATCTTTCAGTTCCTGATCCAGGTCCGCCAGTACCGCCTGGATCACCGTGCTATCAACGGTCCGCACCATCAGCTGACCATAGGCCGCGTACTGCTTTTCCGGGGCGTACGTCAGCATATAACGCAGAGCACCCTGCCCGGTGGTCGTCGCAACGTATTCAACCCGCTCATCCTCAAGCAACCGGTTTTCGATCGCTTTCATATCTTCTGCGGTGACCCGGATATCCGTCCCCTGGCTGCGCCAGTAATCCACCAGAAACATCGCCGTGGTTGAAGGCGGAAAGAACGCCTGCTTTACCTGTGAAAAGCTGACAATGGCCAGTACTGTCGCGGCCAGTACAACCGTCAGGGTTGTCCAGCGCCAGCGCAGGCACAGATCCAGCAACGATTTATACACCACAAACACAAAGCCCTGATAAGGATCGGCGTCAGCCTGATCCGCATCCTGCTGTTGCTCTTTAAACAGCAGTTCACAGAAGAACGGCGTCAGGGTTATTGCGGTGATCCATGACAACATCAGGGAA
Source organism: Aliamphritea hakodatensis (assembly GCF_024347195.1). Lineage (NCBI taxonomy): Bacteria > Pseudomonadati > Pseudomonadota > Gammaproteobacteria > Oceanospirillales > Oceanospirillaceae > Aliamphritea > Aliamphritea hakodatensis. Next base: position 101,847 of record NZ_AP025281.1, on the reverse strand, counting down.
ATCAGCAGCACCCAGAATAACGAACCGGCAAACTCGCCGGTGGCATCCGGTGACAGGCCGATCGGCGCAAACGCCAGCACCGCAATGATTGTCGCGCCTAACAGAGGCCACTGGTTCTGAGTCACCACCTGCCGGGCAGCATCCAGCTTTGTATAGCCCCGTTTCAGGTTAATCAACATCCCTTCGGTGACCACGATGGCATTGTCCACCAGCATCCCCAGCGCAATGATCAGCGCCCCCAGCGAGATCCGTTGCAGGTTAATGTCCATCACGCTCATGAAGATGAACGAGCCCATGATGGTCAGCAACAAAACCGCACTGATCAGCAGGCCGCTCTTAAAGCCCATGAACACCAGCAGTACCAGCGCCACAATGACGATGGCCGCCAACAGGTTGTTAATGAAGTTATTCACCGAGGCATCGACTTCAACCGGCTGGTTATAGAGGGTATACACCTCCATGCCGATGGGCCGTTCATACTCCAGTTCTGCCAGGCGTTTTTCCAGTGCAGCCCCCACGTCCACAACGTTCACGCCGCTGCTGAAGGATACGCCCACATGTAACGCCTGCTCGCCGTTATAGGACACCAGATTATCCGGCACTTCCGCATAACCGCGCTTAATATCCGCCACGTCACCCAGGCGAATCAGTTGTGAAGATCCGGTCTCACTGATGATTAACCGGTTCAGCTCAGACACATCGGTAAACTCACCGGTGGGTGAAATACGGATATATTCGCTGCCCACCTGCACCGAACCGGCATTTGAAACCACGTTCTGCGTCGCCAGCAAGTCATAGATCCGGTTGATTGAAATGCCCAGTGAATTCAGCTTGATACGGGAAATCTCCACGATCACCTGTTCGGACTGAGCACCGGCAACGCTGACCTTGCTGATGCCGTCCACCAGCACCAGCTCACGGCGCAGGAAGTCAATGTAATCCTTCAGCTCTTCATAGCTGTAACCGTCACCGGTGACGGCAAACAGCACGCCGAATACATCACCGAAATCATCATTCACCCAGGGCGTGTTCACCCCCGGCGGCAATGCGCCCTGATGATCGTTCACTTTACGGCGCAGTTCATCCCAGATCTGCCTGAGCTGATCACCGGCATAGATACTCTTAATTTCAACGGTAATCTGCGACAGCCCCGGGGATGAAATGGACTTAACCTTATCTACCCAGGCAAGCTGCTGAATCTGGTTTTCCAGCGGATAGGTCACTTCCTCTTCCACCTGCTGGGCCGACGCCCCCGGATAGGTGGTAATCACCAGCGCTTCTTTAATGGTGAACGGCGGGTCTTCTAACTGGCCCAGGCCGAAGAACGATAGGGTGCCGCCAATGCCCAGCAACAGGACAAACATCCAGCTGGTGACTTTATGGCGGATAAAATACTCTGCACTGTTCACTTACAGCCCCCTCTCACGCGTCAGCGGACGGACTTTCATACCTTCACGTAAGTAGTTGGCACCGGCAGTGACAATGATATCTCCCGCTTCAAGGCCAGACTCAATCTGCAGGCCTTTGGCGGTCAGACTGCCGACGGTGACATCAGCCCGGTATACCGACATATCATCCGGATTCACTTTCCATACCTGTCGCAGGTTGCTGTCGACCGGCTGATCATCCGCAGAAATAATGGCCTCTACCGGCAGCACAAAACCGTTGGCGTTGATCACAAATACCTTACCCAGATCGAAGCTGACACTGGCGGACATCCCCGGATACACCTGTAATGATGCCGGTTTGGGCATTTTCATGGTAATGGTGTAGGCACCGGTGGCAGGGTCTGCTTCGGCGGTGCGCTCGTGATATTTCGCCTTGAAAACTTCACTCGGATTGGCATCAAAGGTGACATCCGCCAGGCTTTCTTCAGCATCAGGCAAGGTTTCCAGCGAGATGATCGATTCAGGCAACTGGAATTCAATCTCCAGCTCATCGCTGGACTGCAGCACCAGTACCGGCTGCTTGGCCTGTAAGTTCTGATAATTTTCCACCAGCAGCTGAGAAATCTGCCCGTCATACGGCGCATGAATCTCGGTGTACTCCCGGTTCAGCCGCGCCTGTTTCAGGCCCGCCCTTTTAATGCTCAGCTCCGCCGCCTTTTCATCGTACTGAGACTGGGAAACCAGTTTACGTTTCAGCATGGTTTTGATCCGCTGAAACTGCTGATCAGCCAGCTTATATTCCGCCTGATAGCGCTGCAGCACAACGTCATAGTCAGTGGGGTCAAGCCGGGCCAGTAACTGCCCCTTCTTCACCTCTTCGCCTTCCCTGATATCCAGTTCAGCCAGCTCCCCGGCGACCCGGAAAGCCAGTTCAGTCCGGCTGCTGGCCTTCACTTCCGCAGGAAAGGTACGCATCGACGCATCACCCGGACTGGTTAACACCAGCAATTTGGCAGGCCTGATTAATTCTGAGCCCATCACCTGGGTGGCTGCCGTCATATTCAGACTGGCCCCTGCGGTAACAGACAAAGCAAGCCACAACTTGCGTAAGTTCATAATAAACACCTATATAAACGGACTGGATAACTGATATGCGCGAAGTATATTTTTCAACCACAACTAATAACATAGACCAAAACTGATAGATGATATCCACAAAATGAATATCTATAGTAAATCTCCATCTTTATCAGCCGGCCATACTTCCCCGTTATGTTTATCAGCCTCAGCACGCAAGTCTCCGCCGCTCACAGGCGCTAAATCTGGCCCTCCGTTTCGTCACCCGGATGTGCATCCATCAGTCAGCCTCCTCACAGCAGAGCACCCGCAGGTAGGCCACCAGCGCATCGATTTCCGCATCGGTCATATTGCCGTCCCAGTTAGGCATCAGAATGGATTTACCCACGGCTTTGCCGCCAAACTTAATCGCTTTAAACAGATCTTCATCGGTACGCGACACCATTTCATCAGTGTCGGTATGGTCCTTGGGTAAGATATCCATATCCGCGGCATTGACCCCAAACCCGTCACCTTCCAGACCATGGCACTGGCTGCAGTAAACCGTATACAGTTTCTGCCCCGGTGAATCGGGCTCTGGGTCGGCAAACGCAATGCAAGACAGCATCAGCAACGCCAGTACCTGAACAGTATTTTTCATTGTTCTGCTCCTATCACCTTCAGGTAATTAATCAGTTTGTGGATTTCTTTATCACTGAGGTGTTTATCCGGCATCAGGCTGCGGGCATCCCAGCGCTGTGGGTCACGGATGTAGGCGGCGATATAATCCGGCTGTAGCCGCTGATAAGCCGTATACAGTTCCGGCCCTGAGACACCGCCGTAACCGGCTTCATCCCGGTGACAGGTGCGGCATCCCTTAAACTTGCCAAAATTCATCGCGCCCATTTTCCTGGAGACTTTTTTCGGCGTGTATTCCCCCTCGCTGATCAGATCACGCTTACTCTGCAGGGTCATCAGATAGCCGCTGACCTCCCGGGCCTGGTCGGCGGTTAAGGTCGGATGTGGAAGCAGAGTCTGCTCATCAATGATGTCACCTTCATCGGTGACCACCGTATGCCTGCCAAAGAAGGTACCGCCGGGATGAATCCGTTGCGGATTCTGCAACCATTGCTCTAGCCACTCAGTCCGGTATTTATTACCGGCATAGTGCAGCGGCGGCCCCTTTCGGTTTATGCGCTCATCCAGCGTCTGAGCGGCTTGCGCAAGTTCACTTAACGCATGACACCCGGCACAATTCTGTTCGGCAAACGCCCGGGGATCACCAGCGGCCAACGGCGTCATAAATAGCCATAAATATACGCTCAACCCGGACATCCCTGCCTGTTTCAGTCTGTTATTCATAGTGAAATTCCCTTTCAAACTTACCAAAGAAATACCAACCTCACCCTATGAACCGCTTCCTGCGGTACCCGGGTATATTACGCTCAGGGGTGTTTTGAAACCCGTGCCCTGACCTGCTCACAGAGGATCAGAGCGCGGGTACCTCCGCTACTGCGCCTGTTGCTGTTTTTTCTTCTTTTTCTTTTTCTTTTTCTTCGCTCTGGCGGCGATTTCCGAGCCTTTAAAAACAGGGCTGTTATGCAGGCCGTAGCCCTTATTCAGGCTGTCGCTCAGGTAGAAGTCCGGGGCATAATCCTTGTCTTTCCAGATGTACCAGTCTTCTTTTTCAATGCCCTCATATTCAACAATCATCGCCGCCCCGCCAGGCATTGCTCCTTTATTGGTGATGTGCTGCTCGATGTGATCATGGGCGATCCACATCCCCGGATTATCCATCCGGGCGATCACATCCACCCGGCCACCGGAGGGAATGTCCACCACATCAGCCCAGTAAGGATTTTCAATGGCCGTACCGTCAATATGGGTGACCAGCACATCGTGCCCGTGCAGATGGAATGCGGTTTCAAGCCCGGCGGCAAACAGCCTGAGACGTAACACATCGCCTTCTTTTACCCGCAGAGGCTGGCTCATCGGAAATGATTTACCGTTGATGGAAAAGTAATCCAGCGTCTCCCCGGGGTAACCGCCTTTACCGTAGGTATCTGCCACCTCGGAATTCCAGCCGGTAAACATCAGAATGGCGTCTTTAGTGACCTCCTCTTCTATCGGCAGCGGGTCTGCCGGATCGACGATCATCGGCCCCCACATGCCCCGTAAGCCAACATGCTCCGGCACGTTAACATGGCAGTGATACCAGAGGCTGCCAGCTTTATCGGCCTTGAAACGGTAGGTGTAAGACTCACCGGGTTCGACAGTTGGCTGCGTCACATTAGGCACCCCGTCACTCCGCCAGGAAGCCGTCTGAAAAGTGCCGTGCCAGTGAATGGTGTGGTTCAGCGTGGTGTTATTGGTCAGGATTACTTCAACATCATCCCCTTCCTTCACCCGTAGCAGCGGGCCCGGCACCTGCCCGTTATAGGCCCAGACCTTCGACTTAAAGCCCGGTGCGACCTCAATTTCCACTTCATCGATACTGATATCGAACTGACGGACATCCGCCTGTACCGACAAAGCACTGAACATGCCAACGGCGAGTAACACCGCTGATACACATTGCCTGCAAAGATAATTCATAAAGACCTCCTTTTCATATTCAGGCAGTGCAGCAATCCCGCTGCACTGATTACCGCCGGTTATCGCAGAATAAGGTTGCCGTTACGGCCCGACTCCGGATCAGCATCTTCATGATTCATCAGTACCGTGATCGCGCCGGTCAGGGCGTTCTTCATCTGATGATCAACAATGGCGTTATTGGTGGGCCGGTCAGCCGGGCTGATCAGGTCGAAGGTTGCGGAATGGGCCGGCGCGACGTTATACGTCTGAATGCCGTAGGAAACATTTTTCGGGTTGCCGTTCTCCCAGACTTTATCCCAGATCCCGGCAATAGGATGGAAAGCAACACTGTCGTTCACCTGGGCATTGACGAAATGAATCCGCACCCGTTCACCCGGCTTCGACTCCAGCGTTAAACTGGCATTGCTGTCGTGAACCGGATCGTAGTGGAATACTTTACCGTTGATAAGGCTGGCTTTTTTACCGATGTTCGCCGTCATATCCTGCGGTTTTGTCCCCGGCTCGAACAGATCCCCCTGTACGATGACATATTCCCGGTCCGGCTTGGGGAAATCATCAGAATACCCCTCTTTCGGATCAACAATGATCACCCCGTACATCCCCCGGGCGATATGCTCTGACATCGGGTCTGCCCCGCAGTGGTAAATGAATACCCCCGGATAATCAGCTCGAAACTCATAGGCCTTGGTTTTCCCCGGGCGTACTGCTTCAAATTCGTCCAGTACATCGACCCGGGCGGCGTGAAAATCCATGGAATGGCTTTGTTTATTACCCTTCTCATTGAGCATCGAAAAATCAACCACATCCCCCTGTGTCACTCTGACAACAGGACCGGGAACCGTACCGGCGTACGTCCACATTTTTTGCCGGTTACCGGCATTATCGATGGCAAGATCTTTTTCAATGACAGGAATTTCAACAGCAACTGTTTTAGCAGGGGCAACCGGTGCCCCCAGCGTCACCACCAGACCGGTGGCAACGGCAAGAGATTTCATGCGTCGCATAACTGTGTCCTTTTCGTTTAAGCGTTAATCCATTAACTGAGCCGCAAGATACATTGCAGAATAAGTAAGCTTTCCCGGCCAGATCCGTTCAGCCGCTGTCCGACATTATTTAGCCTGATTCGGCAGGGACAAGCTCACTTAAGATGCATTATATATACATCTTTAATAAAATGTATACTGGATGCATGTTTAATTTCATAAAGGCACTGACCGATGCAGTTAACCCGATACACAGACTACGGTTTACGTTTGCTTACCTATCTGGCGGTCATGCCTGAAAATGAATTAGCCACTAAAGAATCAGTCTGTGCAGCCTATGGTCTGTCTCCAAACCATATCGGCAAAATCGTTCACCAGCTGGGTAAAGCCGGATATCTGGAAACACGGCGCGGCAAAGGTGGTGGTTTTCAGTTGGGAAAACCCGCAGAGGAGATTAATCTGGGAAGCCTCGTAAGATTGCTGGAACGGGATCTGGATATTTTCAATTGTCAGGAACCCCGCTGTCAGATTCAGGGGGTCTGCCAGCTACATGGCATGCTGCAGGAAGCCGCTCAGGCATTTTTACAGGTGCTGGATAAATATACGCTGGCGGATATGGTCTATGGTAAACAGCAACAGCTGACCCAGATTCTGAGAATTGTGAACTGAATCTGCCCGGCAGACACAGGGCAATGGACTATCACGTTAAATAAAAAAGCCCCGTTTTCTCTTAGCAGAGATCACAAAGCTTGATATGAGCTCTTAAGTGGTGCCCGGACGCCTGCTTTTGTGTCAGCCGAAGTAAGCCGAACCACGACGCGCCAAATTTCAGACACAAAAAAGCCCCGTTTATCATTTCTGAAATAACGAGGCTTAATCGGAATTCTTAAGTGGTGCCCGGACGCCAGATGTCGAATAAGCCGAACCACGACGCGCCAAATTTCAGGCAAAAAAATCCCAACACTCTCTGTTACAAGATTTGTCAGGATATCTTTTTCTTAAGTGGTGCCCGGACGCGGATCAATACGCGCAGCGTATTAAAACATCGGAGCTTGCGACAATGGCCCGCAGGGTGAGCGCAGCGAATAATCGAACCAGGTTTGGTTGCGTGTCCGGGAATTTCAGACACAAAAAAGCCCCGTTTATCATTTCTGAAATAACGAGGCTTAATCGGAATTCTTAAGTGGTGCCCGGACGCCAGATGTCGAATAAGCCGAACCACGACGCGCCAAATTTCAGACACAAAAAAGCCCCGTTTATCATTTCTGAAATAACGAGGCTTAATCGGAATTCTTAAGTGGTGCCCGGACGCGGAATCGAACCACGGACACGAGGATTTTCAATCCTCTGCTCTACCGACTGAGCTATCCGGGCACTTAAGAGGTGCGTATTAAACTGATTTCCCGGCGCAGTGTCAACCGCTAATTAGCGCTTTTCTGCAATCTTGCCGAAACAGAGGATTTGTTTATGAAATCCGCCAGTTAAAACGCTCAAAAAATGATCACTTGGATGGCGGAACGTAACCTTCAGCCTTTTCGTAATCGTCACCGTCGAGGAATTTCTGTAATTCAGACTGCAGGAATTCACGGGTCTTCGGGTCCATCATGCTGAGATGCTTCTCATTAATGATCATGGTCTGGTGATTAGTCCATTCCTGCCAGGCTTTTTTGGACACGGTATCGTAAATGTCCTTACCTTTTGGGCCCGGGTACGGCGGGTTATCCAGACCTTCCAGCTCTTCTTTGTACTTACGGCACATTACGGTGCGGGTCATGATGTTCTCCAGAATTACTTACGTGCCTGCAGCAGCTTCTTAACCGGGGCTGCCAGGCCAATCTTTTGCGGTTGGCTGATGTTATACCAGAGTGTCGCGGCGCCTTCCATGACATGATTTGTAGGGGTATTGCGTAACGTCACCTGCATCGGGGTAATATCCAGATGAAAATGGCTGAATGTGTGCCGCAAAGGGGCCGCCGCCTCAGCGCTGTCCAAATCAAGCGCCAGCCCGGTTTCCTGCTCGGCATCCCGCAGATCCTGAGTTTGCGGCAAACTCCACAGCCCGCCCCACAGGCCCGTCGGCGGACGCTGATACAGAAGTACGTTGTTATCTGCATCCGTTATGATCAGCATCAGGGTTTGCTTCACCGGCAGGACCTTCTTCGGCCTTGAAGCTGGCAGCTCATGGGTACGGTTCTGCGCCAGTGCCTGACAACCGGTCTGTAACGGACACAGCAGACAGGCAGGTTTACTGCGGGTACAGAGCGTAGCCCCCATGTCCATCATCGCCTGAGTATAGTCACCGCAGCGACTGGCAGGGGTATTACGCTCGGCGTATTCCCACAGCGCCTGCATCACCTTAGTGTTTCCGGGCCAGCCTTCCACAGCGTAATACCGGGCCAGTACCCGTTTTACATTGCCATCGAGAATCGCGGCGCGCCGGCCACCGGCAATGGATGAAATGGCGCCGGCGGTGGAACGGCCAATTCCCGGCAGGCTCTCCAGCTCATCAACATCCACCGGAAACTCACCGCCGAAATCGCTGACCACCATTTTGGCGGCTTTATGCAGGTTCCGCGCCCGGGCGTAATACCCCAGGCCGGTCCACAGATGCAGCACGTCATCAATATCCGCAGCAGCCAGATCCTGCACGGTCGGGAACTGCTCACGGAATTGCTGAAAATAGGGGATCACCGTGGTTACCTGCGTCTGCTGCAGCATGATTTCAGATAACCAGGTGAAATAGGCAGTTTTCTCAGCCTGCCATGGCAAATCATGACGGCCATGCTGATCAAACCAGTCGAGCACGGCCGCCGCGAACGGCGGCCGGATTACATCAGATACAGAGTCTTGTTCTGAACGGTTAATTGCGGTGTTAATTGAACAGCCCTTTTATTAAGCCTTTGGCTTCGTCACCCAGCTTGTCCTGCAGGGCTTCTTCCACTTTTTCTTTCGCCTTGGTTTCCACCTCGGCTTTCAGTTTTTTCTTCAGCTGGGCCTTGATCACATCTTCGATCACACTCAGATCAGGCTTACACAGCTGAGCCGGATCATCATCAAAGCTGCCTTTACAGTCAACCGGCCATTCAACACCTTCCAGAGCGTTATTCACCGAACAGGTCTGCTTGAACAGGTTTTCTTCAATGGTCAGGCCCAGACGGTAATCCAGGTTCGAGGCCGGTACATTGACCTGACCGGCACCTTTGACGGTAATGGCGTCCAGTTCCGCCTTCAGATCACGGTTATCCACAAGGCCGTTCTTGATCTTAAAGTTACCGTTCAGGTTGGCAAACGGCGTGGACTGGTCAACCTGTTCAGTATTCAGCCCCAGGCTGCCAACGGAATTGAAGCCCTGACAGATAGTCTGGGCGATGCCGATGCCTTTGATTTCACCATCTTTCATGTTCACCGATGCGGTACCGGTCATGCTGTTGACGATATCATACACAGAACGGCCACGGGTATTCACATCAGACTTGCTGCTCAGGGAACCGGTAATACGGTCAACCTGGGCCAGATCTTTCAGCAGGTCGCCAATCTGGATATTGCTGATGTTCTTTTTAGTGTTCATCTGCACCGGCGTTTTACGCACATCCAGCGTGACACTGTTACGCACGGTACCGCCATACAGATCAGCATTGATCTTGCTGGCTTTCACCAGACCGCCGTGGGCAGACACATCCAGCAGGATGTTATTCACCGTCAGGCCGGAGATCAGCAGCTTCTGCAGGCCCAGAGTGGCATCCAGATTCAGGCCCACCAGCGGTTCGACCGGAATCACCGGCTCTTTGGAATAACGTTCACCGCCAGTTTTGGCCGGAGCCGCTTCGCTGTTCGCCGTTGCTGCATCACCCGATGCAGCTTCACCTTCAGCCTTTGGTGGCAGATAACGGTCAGCATCAATGCTGTCACCCTTCAGGTTCAGCGCCAGTGCGCCGTCCATCAGGTTATACGCCAGCTGGCCGTTAAAAGTGGTGTCATCCAGCTTCAGCTGTAACTGTTCCATCACCAGCGTATTGGCCGGGCCTGCCAGTTTGGTGTTCAGGCTGATCGCTTTCAGTACATTCGGATCCGTGGTTTCAACCGCCGCCTGACCCAGCGCGTCCATTAAAGCATTCAGTTCAAAGCTGGCCACCGCCAGATCACCGCTGAACGCCGGCTTGGCAAAATCATTCACCGTGACATTTCCGTTCGCCGCCAGATTCGCCAGTTTCAGGCTCAGGCCCTGCAGGCTGACCTGCTGGTTAGCAACGTCTGCGGTAATATCTGCATTCAGCTCCAGCGGTACGGTTTTACCGTTAAAGGCTGCGCCCTGTAATCCCAGGGTGCTGGTCAGGCCTTTAACCTGATATTGCTGCTGTGCCAGATCCAGAAAGAACTGAGCGTCCAGTTTAGCCGCCACCGTCATTTGTTTCTCGCTGCCCTGATACTGCTCTGCATTAAAGCTCAGCTGGGCAGGGAAGAAGGCATTGGTCACCACCTTACCGGAGGTCACATTCAGATCATTCAGGAGAACTTTACTGTCTGCAGTTTTATCGGTGTAGGTCAGTTGGCCATTGGTAATCGCAATGCTCTCGATATCCAGTCCCAGTGCGGCGCCGGAATCGGCTGAAGCATCTGCGGTGCCGGTACCGCTGTCTGCCGCCGGCTCTGCTGCAGAGCTGCCGGTAGCATCAGCGGTCTGTGGAACAGACCAGTTATTATCAGTCGGGGATTCAGCAATCAGATCCAGCGTCAGGCCGTCCAGCACCACGCTTTTCATTTTCACATTGCCGGACAGCAGGGCGGGTAACTCAACGGCCACCTGCGCCTGATTCAGTGAAGCAAACTGCGGCTTGCCCGGGTAATTCACCTGAATCTGATTAATTTTCAGGCCCAGCCACGGGAAGACCGACCAGTCGATATCGCCGCCGATTTTTAATTCCACGCCGCCGTTATCCAGCGCCAGTGTCTGGATTTCCTGCTTGTATTCGTTCGGGTCAAACAGGGTGCCGAGCAGTATCCCGCCAGCTACCACCAACACGACCAGCAGGGCGACTAAACCGCCAACCAGCTTCAATAACGTCTTCATGAATCCTCCTTGGTGCTCAGCGCTAACCAACTGAAAGCAGAGCTGTTTAATAAAGAATGATAACCCCTTAGATAGTAGCTGTCAGGCATTAAGAAAATCTTAACAGAGGGTAATTTTCCCGGCCGGTGGGCAGGTATCCTTAAATAACCCCGGCACGGTATTAACAAAGCCACCGGGCTGCATATCGAAAGTGTAATCAAGAGGTGCGCATTCTCTGCACAATGCGGGTATAATGCGCCCTCTGGAAACTTAGCCTTTCCAGCCAAATTACTAGCATGGATACTGCAGCCGCATACGAGCATGACGCGCTGCATTATTCGCCAAGCGGAGAGCAACAATGGCTGAACGTAAAGCCGCCGTCACCCGTGACACCCTGGAAACCCAGATCAGCGTAGCCGTTAATCTGGACGGTACCGGTCAACTTGATGTTGATACCGGCGTACCTTTCTTAGAGCACATGCTGGATCAGATCGCCCGTCATGGCCTGATCGACCTGAAGATCCACGCCAAAGGTGACAACCATATCGACGACCACCACACCGTTGAAGATATCGGTATTACGTTGGGTCAGGCATTTGCCCAGGCCGTTGGCGACAAAAAAGGCATCATGCGTTACGGCCATGCCTACTGCCCGCTGGACGAAGCACTGTCCCGCGTGGTGATCGACTTCTCCGGCCGTCCGGGTCTGGATATGAAGGTTGAATTCACCCGCGCCAACATTGGTCGCTTTGACGTACAGCTGTTCTGGGAATTCTTCCAGGGCTTCGTCAACCACGCCGGCGTGACCCTGCATATCGACAACCTGAAGGGCTTTAATGCTCACCACCAGGCAGAAACCATCTTCAAGGCCTTTGGCCGGGCGATGCGTAACGCACTGGAAGTCGACAGCCGTGCTGCCGACCGGATTCCTTCTACCAAGGGCTCCCTGTAATTATTCAGAGTAAGGTTCAGTAATGAGCACGATTGCAGTAATTGATTATGGCATGGGCAACCTGCACTCGGTTGCCAAAGCGCTGGAACACGTTGGTGACGGCGTTGAAGTATGGGTCACGGCTGATCCTGATAAAGTACGCTCCGCCGACCGGGTATTGCTGCCCGGCGTTGGCGCAATCCGCGACTGTATGGCTGAAATCCGCCGTTTAGGTGTGGATCAGGAAGTGGCCGAAGCCATTGCCTCCGGCAAACCTTTTCTGGGCATCTGCGTGGGCTATCAGGCCCTGATGCAGCACTCCGAAGAAAACGGCGGCGTTGACTGCCTGGGCCACTTCGAAGGCCGGGTAAACTACTTCGGTGACGCACTGGAAGAAGCGGGCGAGCGCCTGAAAGTTCCGCACATGGGCTGGAATCAGGTTTCACAGACCATCGACCACCCTCTGTGGGCGAACATTCCGGACGACAGCCGCTTTTACTTCGTACACAGCTACTACGTGAAAGCACAGCAGGCGGACCTGGTTGCCGGCCGCACCCGTTACGGGGTGGACTGCGATGTCGCCATGGCCCGGGATAACGTGTTCACCACACAGTTCCACCCGGAAAAGAGCCATACCGTTGGTCTGCAGTTACTGAAAAACTTCCTCAGCTGGAACGGCAAGGTATAAGGGCACGCATTATGGCTTTAGCAAAACGCATTATTCCCTGTTTAGACGTTGAAAACGGCCGCGTGGTAAAAGGCGTGCAGTTCGTCGACATCCGTGACGCCGGCGACCCGGTTGAAGTGGCCAAGCGCTACGACGAGCAGGGCGCTGACGAAATCACCTTTCTGGACATCACTGCCACCCATGAAGGCCGTGACACTATGGTTCACACCGTTGAACGCATGGCTTCACAGGTCTTCATTCCGTTAACCGTTGGCGGCGGCATCCGTACCTGTGACGATATCCGCACCATGCTGAATGCCGGTGCCGACAAGGTATCCATCAACAGTGCGGCGGTATTCAACCCTGAATTCGTCCGCGAAGCGGCTGAGCGTTTCGGCTCACAGTGCATCGTAGTGGCCATCGACGCTAAGAAAGTCTCCCAGCCTGGCGAAACCGATAAGTGGGAAATTTTCACCCACGGCGGCCGCAAGCCAACCGGCATTGATGCGGTTGAATGGGCGAAGAAGATGGTTGATCTGGGAGCAGGAGAGATTCTGCTGACATCTATGGATCAGGACGGCGTGAAGAACGGTTACGATCTGGGTGTTACCCGTGCCATCAGCGAAGCGGTTAACGTACCGGTTATCGCCTCCGGCGGGGTTGGTAATCTGGATCACCTGGTTGATGGCTGTATTGAAGGTAAGGCTGATGCAGTTCTTGCGGCGTCTATCTTCCATTTCAATGAATACAGTATTCCGGAAGCCAAGAAGTACATGCAGGAGAAGGGGATCGAGGTGCGCCTCTGATCGCTCTTTTTTGCTATTAAACGGTCGCCATTGTGCGGCCGTTTTTTTTGGTATTTTTCTTTTTTGAGTCGGAATAGGGTTGGTTACTCGGTCGCTATTTTTGTGTGAAATTTTTAGTTGGGATGATCTTTTTCGCTTACGCGACTCAAGACCTTTAAACGGCTAAAGGTCTTAAGAATCTAAAGGCCGCCCCAATGCTTGCCCGGCTACGCCGGATACCCTGCGCGTTTCGTGTCTGAATGGCATCGCAAAAACTCGACCGCTACGCGCTCTCAAACAGTTTGCGATACTGATCATTCAGCCACTGCAATGCTCGGCTTCGCATAAGGGGAAGAGGGGTGCCGAACCAACTTAAGTTACTTCGACACAAAAAGACAAAAATTAACTCCAATTTCCCTCTATTTAGAGCACTTACCTTAAAGTAATAAAGACAAAATCCAACTCTATAATCCATTACAAAATCAAGAAATTCTCTCGCCAAATTATTTATAAAAATGCTCTGGATTATACACTTTTTCAAAACTTTCTTTTTCTAAACTATTTGCACTATCCATTATTTTTTTAACTTCTCCGTCAATACTTTCAAGATATTGGAGATATGTTTCATGTTCTTTTGTATAAGGTACGAGCTCAGGACTTTTTGACTTACTTAAGTGATAACTAACGTGCCATTTTAATGTAGCTGAGTGATGATATAGGTTAACTACACTTTTTCCCCATGATTAAAAGTCAGAATCGGCAAGAGCTTCTTCACCTTCCCTCATAACCTTTGAGTGGATTGATTCTGTACACTCTTTATGTTTACTTAGATTCTCGTTCAAGTTGCAAACAAGCGTATTGATTAGCTGGTAAGAAATCCGTTGCTGCTTATTTAGAGACAAAACAGCGTCTTTATAATAGTTACTAAATATATGATTTGATAACGGCGTAGCAACTCCATTATCAATTCCCTTAATTGCGTGAATTTGTAACTGCCTAGATAAGATTATAATTGTTCGATCCAACTCTTCTTTCAATTCATCTAGCTCTTCGAGCAAAGCAATTTTAACTTTTCGCGTATAGAGCCAGTCCTTTGCTACCGATGTAAATTGCGCTAACACCCAGCCAGCACCCACAGAAGCTAAGCCTATAAAAAGCTTATTAGTATCCATTATTAAAATCTCTCAAAATTCAGATTCAGTTATTGCTATATATTACGAGGTTTATGAGCATTTTCCCAAAAGCATAAAGTGAAAAACAGTTATTAATTAACAGCAAAAGCTCAACATCTATTCTGGATAACAATTTTAAATACCCATTACTCACGTTTACAACGCTAAGCCTATCATTAATTACAATTATTTCTGTTAATTCCTTTTATAAAACCACACGTAGCTGGCCGACTGATTACTATAGATATTAATTAAATTTTATCGATTAGCACGGCCTCAGTTACCCCCTTCTGCGAAGCCGAGTATTGCAGTGAGTAACAGATCAGCCGGATGAATTGTTTGAGAGCGCGAAGCGGTCGACCAAGCTCTTATAAAAGGTAGGAGGCCTGTTACTCACGAAACACGCAGGGTATCCGGCGTAGCCGGACGAGCGGTGGGGCGGCCTTTAGATTCTTATGACCTTTAGCCGTTTAAAGGTCTTGAGTCGACGAAGTCGAAAAAGATCATCTGAAACCTCAGCCGGCAGGCTAATAAAGAAATACACCTAACCCTCAGCGACAAAAACCACCCAAGCCACCAAAAAGCAAAGCCTGGCTACAGAGCACCAAAGCCCAACTCATAAGAACAAACCTACAACTATTGCCACATATCACACTAAAAGCCCCCTGAACGATTAACTGTTCCGCCCACTCCAAGAGTTCTGTCATAATGGTGTCATCTAATTTCAGTTAAATGATGCTGTAGCCCACAAAGCTACTCCGCAAAGGAAAACGCCCGTGTCTTTTACCAACAGCCAACGCTTTTATCCTGAAACCCGTATGCGCCGTATGCGTGCAGACGACTTCTCCCGCCGTCTGATGCGCGAAAACGTACTGACGGTTAACGATCTGATCTACCCGATGTTCGTCATCGAAGGGGAGAACCAGCGTGAAGCCGTGCCATCCATGCCCGGTGTGGAACGATTAACCATCGACCTGTTAGTAAAAGAAGCGGCCGAGCTGGTTGCGCTGGGCATTCCGGCGATTGCCCTGTTCCCGGTCACACCCGCCTCGGCAAAATCTGAATTTGCTGAAGAAGCCTACAACCCGGACGGGCTGGCACAGCGTGCTGTTAAAGCCCTGAAAGATGCACAGCCGGATCTGGGCATCATGACCGATGTGGCACTGGACCCGTTCACCACCCACGGTCAGGACGGCATCATCGACGCCAACGGTTACGTAATCAATGACCGTACCATCGAAACGCTGGTGCTGCAGGCACAGTCTCACGCCGAAGCCGGTGCAGACATCGTTGCGCCAAGCGACATGATGGACGGCCGTATCGCCTGTATCCGGGATATCCTGGAAACCGGCGGCCACGTAAACACCCGCATCATGGCGTATTCCGCCAAGTATGCAAGCGCTTACTACGGACCATTCCGTGATGCAGTCGGCTCTGCCGGCAACCTGGGCAAGAGCAACAAGTTCAGCTACCAGATGGACCCGGCTAACAGCGACGAAGCACTCCATGAAGTGGCACTGGACCTGGCGGAAGGGGCCGACATGGTAATGATCAAACCGGGCATGCCATATCTGGATATCGTGCGCCGGGTAAAAGACGAATTAAAAGCCCCGACATTTGTGTATCAGGTGAGCGGCGAATACGCCATGCACATGGCAGCCTTCCAGAATGGCTGGCTGGATGAGCGTTCCGTCACGCTGGAATCCCTTACCTGTATCAAACGCGCCGGCTGCGATGGCATTCTGACCTATTTTGCCAAACGCGCCGCCCAGTTACTTAACGAATAAGCAACAACCGCCGGTCGTGCAGTACAGACTGAGTGACCGGCTATACACTCGCAAGGGTCAGGCGGGGGTGATCAACGAAGGATTAGCAGATGACAGAACAGAGCACAGAGCACGACATGACAACCGATACCGCTGTTAATGAAGAACTCAGTAAAGAAGCGCACGAAGCGTCGATGGCTCTGGTCGAAAGCCGGGAAGCCATTCCGGTTACCGAGCCGGTTGAAGAACCGCCGGTGGACCTGAAAGCCCCGGAGCTTTACATCAACCGTGAGCTGAGCCATCTGCAGTTCAACATCCGCGTGCTGGAACAGGCGCTGGATGAGTCCCACCCGTTACTGGAACGGCTGATGTTCCTGCTGATTTTCTCCAGCAATCTGGATGAGTTCTTTGAAATCCGGGTGGCGGAAATGATGCACCAGCTGAAATATGGCCGTGAAGCGGCCGGGCCGGACGCTCTGCACCCGCAAACGGTGGTCAGCCGGATTCTGGAAATCTGTAATACTCACGTTGAGCGCCAGTATAAGATTCTGAACGAAACCATTTTCCCGGCGCTGGAAAAGCACAATATTCATTTTCTGCGCCGTCGTCTGTGGACTGATGAACAGACCGCCTGGATCAAAAACTACTTTGAAGAAAAGGTTCTGCCGGTGGTCAGCCCCATCGGGCTTGACCCGTCGCACCCGTTCCCACGGCTGATCAACAAGAGCCTTAACTTCATAGTAGAGCTGGACGGCAAAGATGCCTTCGGCCGGGAAAGCGGCATGGCCATTATCCCTGCGCCACGCTCCCTGCCACGTCTGATCCGCCTGCCGGATAATCTGTGTGACGGCGGTGATAACCTGATCTTCCTGTCATCCATTATTCACGAATTCGCTGAAGATTTGTTCCCGGGCATGAAGGTAGAAGGCTGCTATCAGTTCCGCATCACCCGGAACGCCGATTTAAGCTTTGACTCCGAAGAGGTGGAAGATCTGGCCCGTACCCTGCGGGGTGGCCTGCACTCCCGAAAATACGGAGATGCCGTGCGGCTGGAAGTAGACCAGCGCACCCCGGAAAACCTGATCAACTTCCTGCTCCATGAGTTTAATCTGGATGAAACCCATACCTTCCGGGTAGACGGTCCGGTCAACCTGACCCGGATGATGGCCGTGCGGGATCTGGTGGATCACAAGCTCCTGCGCTGGAAGCCCTTCACGCCGGGCATCAACAACAAGCTTAAGCTGAAGCAGGGCAATATTTTCGACGCCCTGCGGGTGAAAGACTACCTCCTGCATCACCCGTTCCAGACCTTCGCTCCGGTGGTTGATCTGCTGCGTCAGGCGGCAAAAGACCCGCAGGTCATTGCCATCAAGCAGACGTTATACCGGACCGGCGTAAACTCCGACATTGTGAATGCACTGGTCGAGGCCGCCCGTAGCGGTAAAGAAGTCACCGTGGTCATCGAACTGCGGGCCCGGTTTGATGAAGAAAGTAACCTGCATCTGGCCAGCCGCCTGCAGGAAGCCGGCGCACTGGTGGTATACGGCGTGGTTGACTGTAAAACCCACGCTAAAATGATGCTGGTTGTACGCCGTGAAGGCACCCGGTTAGTACGCTATGTGCACCTTGGCACAGGCAACTACCACTCTGGCACCGCCCGGCTGTATACCGATTACAGCTACCTGACCAGCGATGCGGACGTTGGAGAAGATGTACACAAAATCTTCCAGCAGCTGACCGGCATGGGCAAGATCCTGCGGTTAAAGAAACTCTACAACGCACCGTTCACCCTGCATGGCAAAATGCTGGAGCTGATAAGCCGTGAAGCCAAGCTGGGCAACAAAGGTCACATCGTCATCAAGGTTAACGGGATGACTGAGCCACAGCTGATCCGCGGACTATATAAGGCCTCTCAGGCCGGCGTGAAAATCGAACTGATCGTCCGGGGCATGTGCCGCCTGCGTCCGGGCATTGCGGGCATTTCAGAAAACATCACCGTACGCTCGATTGTTGGCCGCTTCCTGGAGCATACCCGGGTGTATTACTTCGGCAATGACGGCGATCCGGAAGTCTTCTGCTCCAGCGCCGACTGGATGGAACGTAACATGCTCAACCGGGTAGAAACCGGTTTCCCGCTGTACGGCAAATTTGCTGACCGGATCAAGAAAGATCTCGACCTTTATCTGGCAGATAACAGTCACAGCTGGGAGCTGCATTCCGACGGCAGCTACACCCTGAATCAGCCCGCTGAGGATGAAGAAACCATCAGTGCTCAGTCGCTGTTACTCTCTGATTTCGCCAGCTAATCCTTTGTTTCTTATAAGAAAAACAGGAAACAGCGCCCGCGGGTGCTGTTTCTGGCTTCAAATTTTCTCAGCACTTTCACCACAAAACGCAGCATTTCACTGCATTTGCGTGCAAACTGTGCGACTAAAGTATCTTTTTATTTGCTTATTTTTGACTATCCGGGCAAAATCGCCGGCCGTTCTTTTGAAAAAGAGACAACTCTTTAAGTATTGCGCAGACGATCCTGCGGTTGCTTGACAGAGAAGGCTGCAATCTGCACATTATTTGCCTTGTCTGCGCAAAGAATAATAATTGGAAGCCTTACCATGGCCACAGATAAGACAGCGCTAGAGCTGCAAGATATCCACAAATCCTTCGGTAGTCTCGAAGTCCTCAAGGGTGTTTCCCTGACCGCCAAAGACGGCGACGTAATCTCCATTCTGGGTTCCAGTGGTTCAGGTAAAAGTACCCTGCTGCGCTGTATTAACCTATTGGAAAATCCAAGCCAGGGCAAAATCATCATGGGTCAGGAAGAGCTTCAGCTCAAGCCGGGAAAAGACGGCAACCTGACTGCAACCGACCGTAAACAGCTGGAAAGCATGCGTTCACGGATCGGTTTCGTATTCCAGAGTTTTAACCTCTGGCCGCACAAGACCATTCTGGAAAATATCATTGAAGCACCGATGCAGGTGCTGAAGCAGTCTAAGGCGCAAGCCGTTAAGCGGGCTGAAGAATTACTGGAAAAGGTTGGTCTGGCGGATAAGCGCAACGCCTACCCGGATAACCTGTCCGGCGGGCAGAAGCAGCGCATAGCCATTGCCCGTACGCTGGCAATGGACCCGCAGGTACTGTTATTCGACGAACCGACTTCCGCGCTCGACCCGGAACTGGTGAACGAAGTACTGAGCGTCATGCGTGAACTGGCGGATGAGGGCCGCACCATGCTGATCGTGACTCACGAGATGCGTTTCGCCCGCGATGTGTCCTCGCAGGTTGTGTTCCTGCACGAAGGCCAGATTGAAGAAATGGGGCCGCCGGAGCAGGTATTTAACAATCCTAAATCCAAGCGTGTTCAGGACTTTATGTCCAGCCACCAATAAGATTTAACAAGTTACTTCACGATATCTGAAACTCAGGCTAAATTAAGCCCTGTTACTGAAAGATACGTGAGGGTTATTAAACCCTAATAAAAACATAAAGAAGGGACAAATACATGAAGATCCGTAAGTTATTCACCGCCGCTGCTCTGATCACCGGCACGCTGCTTTCTGCTCAGTCTGCATTCGCCGGCGACAAGATCAAAATCGCCACTGAAGGTGCTTACGCGCCATTCAACATGGTTGATGCCAGCGGCAACCTGGTAGGTTTCGACGTAGACATCGCCAACGCACTGTGTGCACAGATGAAAGCTGACTGTGAAATCGTTGCACAGGACTGGGACGGTATCATCCCGGGTCTGCGGGCCAAGAAATATGACGCAATCATCGCTTCTATGTCTATCACTGAAGAGCGTCTGCGTGTTGTAGACTTCTCTGACAAGTACTACTCCAACCTGCTGGCATTCGTAACGGCTGACGGTTCTGCTATCGAAACTACCAAAGAAGGCCTGAAAGGTAAGACGGTTGGTGCACAGCGTGCAACCATCGCCGGTCAGTACCTGGAAGACAACCTGGGCGACGTTGTAGACGTTAAACTGTACGACACTCAGGACAACGCTTACCTGGACCTGAAATCTGGCCGTCTGGACGCACTGCTGTCTGACAAGCTGCCGGCATACGACTGGCTGGAAACTGACGAAGGTAAAGGTTTCGCTTTCACCGGCGAAGCAATCGACATCAAAGACCAGATCGGTATCGCGGTACGTAAAGGCGACGACCTGAAAGGCAAGTTCAGCGAAGCGATCAAAGCAATCGTTGCTGACGGCACTTACGAGAAGATCAACGCGAAGTACTTCCCGTTCTCTATCTACTAAGCACGTCTTCTTCAGCTACTTAAGCTAAAGCAGGAGCGGTAGGTTCCAGCCGGAACCTACCGCCCCTAAGCAGGTTGTTTTCATGGATTTACAAGGCTTCGGTCATCTTCTCGTTTCCGGTACATGGCTGACCATTCAGCTGGCTCTGGCAAGTCTGTTCTTCGGCTTGATTCTGGGGCTGATGGGTGCTTCAGCAAAGCTCTCGGATAATAAGCTTGCCCGCGGGATAGCCACCGGCTACACCACACTGATTCGCGGCATTCCCGAACTGCTACTGGTACTGACCATTTACTTTGGCGGTGCTCAGCTTGTGATGGCGGTAGCCAGCCTGTTCGGCTACGACGAGTACATTGAAATCGGCCCGTTTATCGCCGGTGTCGCGGCGTTGTCGATCGCCTTTGGTGCATATGCCACCGAAGTATTCCGCATGGCCTTGCTGGAAATTCCCAAGGGCCAGTGGGAGTCAGGACTTGCCTGTGGCATGAGCCCGACAAAAACATTTTTCCGTATTATCCTGCCGCAGGTCTGGCGACTGGCCATTCCCGGGCTGGGTAATTTGTTTCAGGTTCTGCTGAAAGATACCGCACTGGTATCCGTTGTTGGCCTGAACGACATCGTTCGCCAGTCGCAGGTTGCGATCAGCGCCACCAAGGAACCGTTCACCTTCTTCCTGGTTGCCGCATTCATTTATCTGGCACTGACAGCAATTGCCAACACGGTTACCCACATGCTCGAGCGAGCCAGTAATCCTGTTCTGCGAGGAGGCCGCTAATGGGTTGGGAATGGGAAGTTATCTTCAAATATTTTCCACGCTTGCTGGAAGGCGCCTGGCTGACGCTGGAACTGGTGGTCATCTCCGGTCTGATCGGTATTGCCCTGTCCATTCCGCTTGCGCTGCTGCGTACCTCATCCAATAACTGGGTACGGGCACTGCCGTTTGCCTACATTTACTTCTTCCGCGGCACGCCACTGCTGGTACAGATCTTTCTGGTGTACTACGGCGCGTCCCAGTTTGAAGTGATTCGCGAATCGATTCTGTGGCCCGTGCTGAAAGAACCGTACTGGTGCGCCATTATCGCCTTCAGCCTGAATACCGCCGCCTACAGCGCCGAACTGTTCCGGGGGGCCATTCAGGCCATTCCAAACGGTGAGATTGAAGCCGCTGAATCACTGGGTATGAGCCATGCGCTGCTGACCCGCCGGATCATCCTGCCACGGATGTTCGGCATCGCACTGCCTGGCTACGGTAACGAAGTGATTCTGATGCTCAAGGGCAGCGCACTGGCCAGTACCATTACCCTGCTGGATGTCACCGGCATGGCACGTACGGTCATTGCCCGTACCTATACGCCGCTGGAAATGTTCCTGGCCGCCGGCGTGGTTTACCTACTGATGAGTGGCATCATTATCGCGTTGTTCCGCTATATGGAAAGCCGCTTTAACCGCTACCAGAGCTACAACCCGGACCGGGACGCGTAAGCGAACAGTTACAGTAAAACAGGGTGCCTTGAGCACCCTTTTTTGTTTTTAAGCACCGGACTGCTGCGCCAGAAACTCACGGATCAGATCTTTATAGCCGGCACGGAAATCCGGATACTCAAACTGATAGCCGCTGGCCTGTAAACGCCGGTTACTGCACTTTTTGCTGCCACCGCTGCGGGGTGCAGCTTCTTCAGTTATCTCCACACCCATTTCCCGGGCCAGCCAGTGGCTGACTTCATGCAGGCCAGAAGGGTAGTCATCGCTGGCCAGATAAATATCTTCCAGCGGTTCGCCCTGCAATTCCAAATTGATCAGATGGGCCAGCACGCCGGAGCAGTCGTCCCGGTGAATCCGGTTACTGAACTGTGCCGGCTCAGCACTGTAACCCTTGCCCTGAAACACCTGACTCAGCAAATGACTGCGGCCCGGGCCGTATATACCGCTGAAGCGCACGACAGTGCCGGGAATACGGTGATTCAGCACCTGTTGCTCCGCTTCCAGCATCACCTGCCCGTTAAAGCGGGGCGGAGCGGTGGGCGATGTTTCATCGACCCAGCCGTCATCATTCTGGTGATACACCGCACTGCTGGATACAAACAGAATGCGTTTTACCGGCTGCTTGGCCAGCACCGCCTGCAAATTCATCAGCCCCTGCACATACGCCTGCCGGTAACCCGCTGCATCCCGCTGGCTTGCTGCAACACAATAGACCAGCATATCGATTGCCGGTAAGCTACGTAGCTGAGAGAGTTGAGACAGATCACCAAGATCGGCAGAAATGCCGTGGATTGCCTCCGGTAGCTGGTTTATATTACGACGCAGGCCATAAACTGTATGCCCCTGCCGGCTGAGCCGCAGCGCCAGATGAATGCCAATATCGCCACACCCGGCGATCAGCACCCGCGGTGAAGTCTGAGTTGTCTCTTTGATTTGCATAGGTAAACAGGCCATCCCTTGGATTACGTTTGCCGTATCATAGCTGTTTCAGAAAAAAGGACCTACCGGATGACGCTGACCGAGTTACGTTACATCGTTACCCTCGCCCAGGAACAACATTTTGGCCGCGCCGCCGAGCGTTGTTTTGTCAGCCAGCCAACCCTGAGCATTGCGGTTAAAAAACTGGAAGACGAGCTGGGCACCGCCCTGTTCGAGCGCAGTAAGCATGCCGTACGGGTTACACCGATTGGCGAAAAAGTCGTCCGTCAGGCACAAACGGTACTGGAACAGGCTGAATCCATTAAAGAGCTGGCACAGGAAGGCAAAGACCAGTTGGTCAGCCCGCTGCGGGTCGGGGCCATTTATACCATCGGGCCGTATCTGTTCCCGCACATGGTGGCTCAGATGCAGGTCCGTGCGCCGCAAATGCCGCTCTACATCGAAGAAAACTTTACTGAGAATCTGCGCCTGAAGATCCGTAACGGAGAGCTGGACGCCATCATCATCGCGCTGCCGTTCAGTGAGCCTGACATCCTGACGCGGCCGCTGTATGAAGAACCCTTCATGATGCTGCTGCCGAAAGATCATCCGTTATCGGATAAAGAACAGATCGACAGCCAGGTACTTCACGAACAGGACTTACTGCTACTGGGCGAAGGCCATTGCTTCCGTGATCAGGTACTGGAATCCTGCCCGACCCTGGGCGGTAGCAAAGACAAAGTCAGCCTGACCGAAGGCAGCTCACTGGAAACCATCCGTATGATGGTCGCGTCAGGGCTGGGGTCCAGCGTGATTCCGATGTCCGCCACCGGTGGGCATTATCAGTCTGAACTGGTGGTTACCCGGCCATTTAAAATCCCGGCCCCGACCCGGACTGTCGCCATCGCCTGGCGTGCCAGCTTCCCCCGTCCACAGGCCATCGACCTGCTAATCGACGCTATCAGTTGCTGCCCGTTAAATACTAAACCTGCCGAAAAGTAAGCCATGACACAAGGGTTAGCCATGCAGCCGGTAACCTCGCTGAAAGGCGTGGGCGCGGCACTTCAGGAAAAGCTTGCCAAGCTGGATATCCTGACCCTGCAGGACCTATTGTTCCACCTGCCAATGCGCTATCAGAACCGCACCCGGATTATGCCGGTCGGTTCCCTGCGCCCCGGTGATGAAGGGGTCATTGAAGGGGATATCAAAGGGGCGGACATCGTCATGGGGCGCCG
The DNA here is from genome assembly GCF_024347195.1 of Aliamphritea hakodatensis. Classification (NCBI taxonomy): domain Bacteria; kingdom Pseudomonadati; phylum Pseudomonadota; class Gammaproteobacteria; order Oceanospirillales; family Oceanospirillaceae; genus Aliamphritea; species Aliamphritea hakodatensis. The sequence continues at coordinate 77,567 of NZ_AP025281.1, read as the reverse complement.
CCGCAGCCTGGTGTGCCGCCTGCAGGACGGCACCGGCACCATTACCCTGCGCTTTTTCCATTTCAGCGCCGCCCAGAAAAACAATCTGAAGGTGGGCAGCCGCTTACGCTGTTTCGGCGAAATCCGCACCGGTGCCAGCGGGCTGGAAATGTATCATCCGGAATACCGTAAAGTAGACGACAGCGTGCTGACCCCGGTTGAAGAAGCCCTGACACCCATTTATCCGACCACCGAAGGGCTCAATCAGGCGCGCTTTCGCAGCCTCACAGAAAACGCCCTGCTGGCGCTGGAGAGCGGCACCCTGAATGAACTCCTGCCGGAAGACATTCTGCACCGCTGGCGTTTACCGCCGCTCAACGAATCCGTTCGCTACCTGCACCGCCCGCCGGTGGATGCCGATACCGAAGCGCTTGCAGAAGGCACGCATCCGGCACAGCGCCGGCTGGCCTTCGAAGAATTGCTGGCGCATCATTTGTCGCTGCAAAAACTGCGACAGAAAACCCGCCAGAAGGGCGCGCCGCAGATGCCCCTTAACAGCCCCTATATTCAACAGTTTCTGGATCAGTTGCCGTTTCCGCTGACCGGCGCTCAGCAAAGGGTTGGTAACGAAATTGCTGCCAACCTTGCTGAGCCCTTCCCTATGCTGCGTCTGGTGCAGGGTGATGTGGGCTCAGGAAAAACCGTGGTAGCCGCACTGGCGGCTCTGCAAGCCGTTGGTGGCGGTTATCAGGCAGCCATTATGGCGCCAACCGAAATACTGGCCGAACAGCACTTCAATAATTTCAGCCAGTGGCTGGAACCGCTGGGCTTAAATGTCGCCTGGCTGGCGGGCAAGCTGAAAGGCAAAAAGCGCGATACTCAGATGGCCGCCATCAGCAGCGGCGACGCGCAGGTCGTGGTCGGTACCCACGCCCTGTTTCAGGACGATGTCACCTTTGCCAACCTCGGTCTTGTGGTGGTGGATGAACAGCACCGCTTTGGCGTCCACCAGCGCCTGGCCTTGCGGGAAAAGGGCCGTACCGATTCCCGCGCACCCCACCAACTGATCATGACCGCCACGCCGATTCCCCGTACCCTGACCATGAGTGCCTACGCGGATCTGGACTGTTCGATCATTGATGAACTGCCGCCAGGCCGGACGCCGGTTAATACCGTGGTCATTTCAGATCAGCGCCGCCCGGAAGTCGTCCAGCGGGTGAAAGAAGCCTGCGAACAGGGCAGGCAGGTGTACTGGGTCTGCACCCTGATTGAAGAATCCGAAGCCCTGCAGTGTCAGGCGGCGGAAGTCACCGCAGAAGAATTACAGACCGCGCTGCCGGGCCTGCGTATCGGGCTGGTCCACGGCCGGATGAAGCCGGCAGAAAAAGCTGAAGTTATGGCCCGCTTTAAAGCCGCCGAGCTGGACTTACTGGTGGCCACCACGGTCATCGAAGTGGGCGTAGACGTTCCTAATGCCAGCGTGATGATCATCGAGAACCCGGAACGGCTCGGTTTATCCCAGTTACACCAGCTGCGTGGCCGGGTAGGGCGGGGATCAGTCGAGAGTTTCTGCCTGTTGATGTATCATGCGCCTTTGTCACAGCACGGCCGGGAAAGGTTAGCGGTCATGCGGGAAACCACCGACGGTTTCCGTATTGCTGAAAAAGACCTTGAGCTGCGCGGCCCCGGTGAAGTCCTGGGCACCCGGCAAACCGGCATGATGGCGTTTAAAGTCGCCGATCTGCAACGTGACAGTGATTTACTGACCCGGGTAAAACAGGTCGCCGGACAACTGAATATTAACAACGGTCAGCATGACGCCATTATTCAGCGTTGGTTGGGCAGGGATGAACAGTACGCCAACGTCTGAAGATGCTCTGCTGCAAATAAGTACATAACGCTATGACAATACCACCCTGCCGATTCTCCATTGCCGCCAGCGATGCCCCCATTGAGCTGTTGCCCCGGGACCTCAGCGCCTACCGGGAAGGTAATTGCGGGGTGGACTACGTTCACTGCCTGGACTCCGGCATCCCCGGCCCGAGCATTACCGTTGTCGCCCTGAATCACGGCAACGAACTGTGTGGTGCCAATGCCCTCTGCTACCTGCTGGATAACGGCATCATGCCGGTAAAAGGCGATCTGACACTGGTGTTTGCCAACATTGAGGCGTATCAGACCTTTGACCCGCAACGCCCCTTTGCCAGCCGCTGTCAGCAGGAAGATATGAACCGGCTTTGGAATGCCTCACGGCTAATACGCCCGGACAGCCCTGACTGCCAGCGGGCCGCTGAAATCGAAGCATTCATTGCTAACGCCGACCATCTGCTGGACCTGCATTCCACCACCCATCCGGTGTGCCCCATGCTGATTTACCCGGATACTCAAACCAATCATGACTTCGGCAATGCTCTGGAATATCCATTCCCCAAACTGTATTACCGCCCTGAGGTTTACCACAACGGCCTGCTGATAAACTACCACCAGCAACTGCATCCCGATGCGATTTCAGTGGTGGCCGAATGCGGTCAGCATTTCTCAAAGGCTGCCACTGCACAGGCGATCAGCACCACCCTGCGATTTATCCGCCAGTTTGATATGCTGGACCCGGCACTGGAGTTACCCGAATACGGCTATGACAACAGCCCCCACGCCGGCGAATACCGGATTCATCAGGTGCTGAATGCCACGTCTGATCACTTTAGCTTTACCGACAGCGTGCTGGGTTTCGAACGTTACGGGCAGGGCCAGACCTTTGCCCATGATGCCGGTAATGACCTGCAGGCCCCCTTCGATAACTGCACCCTGATCATGCCGGCCCGGGTACCGGTGATGGACGAAGAAGCCGTAACCCTGGCTGAATTCGTCGCCTGACAGCCCTAAGCCTTAGCCAACGCCACAGGATTCTTATTTGTGACTATTTCTCCACAGCAACTTGAACTCATCACCCGCCAGCTGGGCCGTGAACCCCGCGGGCTGGCAGCCATTGCCTGGCAATCTGAACAGGGTATTCCGGCGGTGCTGCAAATGCGTTCGCTGGTTGATGATCAGCCATTCCCAACTCTCTACTGGCTGTCATCCCGTGATATTTATCAGGCCATTGCCGAAATCGAAACTGCCGGCTGGGTCAAGCTGATCGAGCAGGAAATCAGTACTGACGAAACCCTGAAACAGGCCCACTGGCAGGATCAGGAGCGCTATGTGGCCCGCCGCTGGGCACTGATGCATGACGAAGACAAACAACGCATTGAAGCGCTGGGCTTCACAGATCTGTTCCACAGTTACGGCATTGGCGGCATCCGCCACTGGGATAAAGTTCGCTGCCTGCACATGCAGTATGCTTACCACCTTGCCATGAGCGCAGAAGGGGGCACCACCATCGGCCGTCGCCTGGATGCGGAATTCGCCCTTAATGAAATGACCATCAGCCTGTAGGCCCTTCCTATGAACCGCCGTAAGAAAATCAACGATACCCTGAAGAAAAAAGCCAAAAAGGCGAAAGCACACCTGAAAGTATCCAACAAACCCCGTTACATTTCTAAAGCCGAACGGGAAAAACTGTCTGAAAATCATACAGATACTGAAGCAGAGGGTCAGTCAGAACCCACAGAAACATCATAAATTTCAGGCAAAAAAAAGGGCTGCCAGTGGCAGCCCTAAAGGAGTCTCGTTACGACCAATCACGGTCCCGAAAAATTTAAACGAGTGCTATAAACGGTGTGGCTTATCTCAAGCCGGCTTTACTGTTTAGTGCATTTAAGCTCATCAATTCCAAACAATAAAACACTGAAGTCTGTGTGTTGAATACGGCTTGCTCAGCAACGTAAGATCCTTATCTGTTTACGACAAATCCCGGCGTTTACGACTAAACCATTAGTAATTCCGCGCATTAGGATGTGGATCATCTTCAACGTGATGCTTATACTAAAGTCTCTTCAGATTAATAACAAACGACAGTTTTTCAGCAAAATGGTGAAATAAACTCACCAATTGAGGTGCCTATCCGACGCTTACCCCCACTCAACGCCCTGCGCAGTTTTGAAGCGGCCGCCCGTCTGGGGAGTTTTATCAAGGCTGCCGAAGAGTTGTTTGTTACCCCGTCAGCCGTCAGCCATCAGGTTAAATCGCTGGAAGACTTCCTCGGCTTGAAGCTGTTTCACCGGGAAAAGCGTCAGGTACATATCACCATTGCCGGCGAAAAGTATCTGGTGGCCGTGCAGCATGCTTTGGATGAGCTGGACAGCGCCACCCGCCGGCTGATGTCTGCCCCGAATACCAGTTCGGTTACCTTTGAAGCACCGCCGGCCTTCCTGAACCGCTGGTTGATGCCGAAAATCAAAGACTTCCAGACCCGTCACCCGGAAGTGGAACTGCGCCTGAGTGCAGCCATCGGCACCTCCCGGGTCGATTTCGATCATAATGATCTGGACATGGCAGTGTTCTTTGGTGAAAAAGCCCCGGACGGCGTAACCTCCTATCTGGTGCACCGCTCTCACATCGTACCCGTGTGCAGCCCGCGGATGCTGGATGACCACGAAGCTATCAGCAGCATGCATGATCTGATCAACTGGCCCCTGATCCACGTCAGCAGCCGTAAAGACGAATGGCCAAAAATGATGCAGCAGGCCGGGGTCAGCATGACCGGGCTGGAAAAAGGCCTGTCATTCTCCAGTACTCAGCTGGCCTTAGGCGCAGCACTGGAAGGGCTGGGGGTAGCGCTTTCGGACCGTGGTCTGGTTGCCCGGGAATTGCAGTACGACCAGTTGATTATTCCGGTGGATCTGGAACTGATCACCGGTAAGGCCTTCTACCTGATTTACCCGGATGACCTGCAGCTGACCTACGGCATGCGGGTCTTCCGCGACTGGCTGCTGGAAGTGATGGGGCTGGCCAATCCAACCGGAGAATAGCCTGAAACCCCTGTGACACCCCTCATTTATCATTGTTTTTTGCTGCCCTGCGGCCGGTTTCTGAACCGGTCCGAAAACTGACCCGCAAAAACTTGATCCACCGCAGCGTAATGAGAACCATTGCTCTTTTATACTGCCGCATAACACTCTTCCCTAACCTTCCTGAGGTGACGTTATGCTCCGCCACATCCTGTTCCGCTCCTGTCTGGCATTGTCTGTCGCGCTTTCTGCCAGCGCAGCAATGGCAGAGCAACAAGCGCATCAGATCCATATGATGCACCAGACGTCCCATGTAGAAGTAGAAGACATCACCAGGATGTTCCGCTTTGAGCCGGATTATCTGGTGATTCAGCCGGGGGATACAGTCCGTTTCAGCGGTACCGTCGGGGAACACACCATTACGTCGGTGTCCCGCATGCTGCCCGAAGGCGCGAAAGCCATCGAGATAAATTCAACCCCCAGCAAAGACATACGCTTCGATATTCCCGGCGTCTACGGCCTTAAGTGCCGGGTTCATAACCGCTACGGGATGGTGGCCTTACTGGTTGTTGGCAGCCCGGAAAACAACCTTGAAGAAGCCCGCACTTTCCGCCTGAAGCGCTTTGGTAAGAAACGCATGACCGAATTGCTCGATCAGGCAGCAGAAGAATTTTCACTGGCGCAATAAAACCGCTTGACCTCAACTTAGGTTGAGGTTTTATTCTCCCGCGACTTTCAATTTACTGATCCGCAAGCCAAGATCAGTATATCGTTTTAACGTTCGGGAGAGCGGCTTAATGGCCAATAGCAGCGCCACTGACAAAACCTTTACAGACAAACCCGGTAAAGCCGAAATCCACGCGGAACGTCAGCGTGGCTGGCGGACCCTGCGCCGGGTGTCGCCATTCCTCTGGCCCGCCGACCAGCCCTGGGTAAAGCGCCGGGTTGTCCTGTCACTGTTACTGTTGTTGACCGCTAAGCTGATCATTGTCGGCACCCCCTTCCTGTACAAAAACGCCGTGGATGCCATGGCAGGCGAGAGCAGCGACCCCGGCTGGCTGCTGGCCGTGGGGACCACAGGTCTGGTCATTGCCTTCGGCATGGCCCGCCTGATGAGCGTGCTGTTTGAAGAATTACGTAACGTTGTTTTCGCCCGGGTAGGCCAGCGGGCGCTGCGGGTACTCGCCCGGGAAACCATCAGCCATGTACACCGGTTATCCCTTCGCTATCACATCAGCCGTAAAACCGGCAGCCTCAACCGGGTCATTGAGCGGGGGGTTAAAGGGGTCGATTTCCTGCTGCGCTTTATCCTCTTTAACATCGGCCCGCTGGTGCTGGAACTGCTGCTGATCTCCCTGATTCTGATCTTTGTCTTTGATGTCTGGTACCTGGCAGTGGTGGTCTGCATTGTCACCCTGTATGTCGCGTTCACCACCAAGGTCACCGAATGGCGGGTCAGAATTCGCCGGGAGATGAATGATCAGGACAAAGACGCCAACCAGAAAGCCATCGACAGCCTGCTGAACTTTGAAACCGTTAAGTATTTTGGTGCTGAGCAGCGCGAAGCAGACCGCTACGACAACGCGATGGCTGGCTATGAAAACGCTTCCCTTCGCACCATCAGTTCGCTGGGCATGCTTAACGCCGGCCAGTCCGTCATTCTGAATACCGGCCTGGTGCTGGCCCTGTTACTGGCCGCCCGGGACGTCATGAGTGGCGAGCTGACGGTCGGGGGTTTTGTCATGGTCAACGCCTACATGATGCAGGTAATGATGCCGCTGAATTATCTGGGCTACGTCTACCGGGAAATCCGTCAGTCACTGGTGGATATGGGCGAAATGTTCGACCTGCTGGGTCAGCCGGCGGAGATCACTGACAAACCGGACGCCCCGGACCTGCAGGTGCAGGGCGGCCGGATTCAGCTGGATAACGTCCATTTCAGCTATGAGCCGGACCGGCCTATCCTGCAGGGCATCAGCCTGACACTGGAAGCCGGCCAGACACTGGCCATCGTCGGCCCGTCCGGTTCCGGAAAATCCACCATCGGCAGGCTGCTATTCCGTTTCTATGATGTGGAGAAGGGCGCGCTGATGATTGATGGTCAGGATGTCCGTGATGTCACGCAGGACAGTCTTCACAGCCGCATTGGTGTAGTGCCGCAGGATACCGTTCTGTTTAACGATACCATCTACTACAACATTGCCTACGGCCGTCCGGATGCCAGCCGGGAAGACATTATCGCCGCCGCCAAAGCCGCCCGGATTCACGACTTTGTCAGTGCGCTGCCCAACGGCTATGACACCACAGTCGGTGAGCGGGGCCTGAAACTGTCCGGCGGTGAAAAACAGCGGGTCGGCATCGCCCGGACCCTGCTGAAAAACCCGCCGATTCTGCTGCTTGACGAAGCCACCTCGGCGCTGGACAGCCAGACCGAACGGGATATTCAGGAAAGCCTTAAGGCGATGGGGCAGGGCCGCAGCGTGATGACCATTGCCCACCGCTTATCCACCGTGGTGGATGCCGATCAGATTCTGGTCCTGCAGCAGGGTAAAATCGCCGAGCGCGGCACCCACAGCGAACTGCTGCAGCAGGCAGGGCTGTACGCACAGATGTGGCAGCACCAGTTAGATACTCCCGGCGTATCACTGCCGGCCAGCAACCTTTCAGTCAACAGGAACCGTGACGATGTCTGAGTCTTCTCCCCACACCCCGGCAGCGGAAGCACGCTGGTCCGAACTGCTTAGCGGCCGCAACGGTGTTCTGTCGCTGGCCCTGACCGGCGGCATGTGCCTGCACGCAGTGAATACCTATATTTCCACCACCATGCTGCCTTCGATCGTCGCGGACATCGGTGGCCAGCACCTGTACGCCTGGAACACCACACTGTTTATGCTGGCGGCGATTCTCAGCGCGGCTGTCAGTGGCAAGCTTCTCAGCCAGGCCGGCCCGAAAAAAGCCTACGCGATTGGCGGCGTTATCTTTCTGGCGGGCAGTCTGATTGCGGCGGCAGCGCCGGATATGACTGTCATGCTGCTGGGCCGGACGGTGCAGGGGGCCGGCGGCGGTCTGCTGTTCAGCTTCTGCTACGGCATGATCATGCTGGTGTTTGAAGAACGCCTCTGGCCCCGGGCCATGGCTTTGCTGTCAGGCGTCTACGGCGTTGCTCTGCTGATCGGCCCGGCCATTGGCGGTATCTTTGCAGAACTGCTCACCTGGCGGCTGGGATTTGCCATTCTGGCACCGGTCACTCTGCTGTATCTGTTACTCACCAGCCTGATGCTGCCGGCCAGACAGGCTCAAAACAGCACCACCCGGGTACCCCTGCGGCAATTACTGCTGTTAGCGGTGGCGGTACTGGTATTGTCACTGGCCGGCACCCGACCGGAGCTGCTGATCAATCTGGGCGGTATCGCCATGGCGGTTATCTGTATCCTGCTGCTGGCAAAACTGGAAGCCCGCAGCACCGCCAGGCTGTTTCCCCGGGGTACCTTTCAGCTGGGATCGCCGCTGTCCCTGACGCTGCTGCTGTTAGCCCTGCTGATATTCTGCGTGGCCAGCGAGATCTACATTCCCTTCTACCTGCAGGTACTGCACGGCCAGACACCCCTGCTGGCCGGCTACGTAGCCGCCATGATGTCGGTAGGCTGGGTGGTGTCTGAAATCCTCAGTGCGCGCTTCTCAGGGGCTGCTATGCGCAGAACCGTTCGCTTTGGCCCCTATATGATTCTGTTCGGCATGCTCGGGCTGGTATTAACAGTACCGGCCTTTACACATACCGATACCCTGATGATCGCCCTGATCAGCCTGGCACTGATTGCAGTGGGTGCCGGCGTGGGCATTGGCTGGCCACACCTATCGACCTTTGCCCTGAAATTCAGCCCGGCAGAAGATGCGGATATCGCCGGCTCGGCCTTATCCACCGTCCAGCAGTTTGCCATCGCATTCGGGGCCGCGCTGGCCGGTATTGTGGTAAACCTGGCGGGCTTTAACGACCCGGGACAAACCGCCGTGGCCGATTCCGCCTATTGGCTGTATCTGTGTTTTGCCGGAGTCGCCCTCTTTGCTATGCTGATCGCCGCCCGCTTCAGCCGGTACCTGTCCGGGCAGGGCAGCGGCCCGGAAACCGGTGCCGATTTCCAGACCACATAAAAAAAACGGAGGCCTGAGCCTCCGTTTTTCTGCTGGGCAATGCTTATTGCCCGGCGATGGTCTTTTCCAGATTATCGATCCGCTGCGAATTCGACGGATGGCTGCTCAGAAAACCGCCGCCACTGCCGTATTTGGCCTGCAGGGTTTCAATTGAGCGGGTCATCGCTTCAGGGTCTTTGTTCCGTGAACGGAGAAATTTAACCGCATAACGGTCGGCTTCCAGTTCATCCTGCTGGGAGAAGCGGGCATTGATCGCCTTATAGGCCAGACCGCCCAGCTGTGAAGATGTCAGCGCGCCAATGTCACCGCCGGCAGACGCGGCCGCCTGAAAGGCGGTATTAGTCAGTAACTGACTGCGCATCTGGTTATAGCTGTGTTTCAGCTTCACGTGGCCAATTTCATGGCCGATAACCGCCAGCACCTGATCATCCGGCATGGCATCCAGCAAGCCCGAATGCACCCGTACGGTACCGTCCGGCATGGCAAAGGCATTGACGCTTTTATCCAGATACACCTTAAAGTTCAGGTTCAGGCCGTCGGCATTTTCCAGGCCGCGGACAAGCCGCTGCAAACGGGCGTCATACTGACTGCCCGGGGCGGCCACCTTGTTCTTCTTATCCAGTTCTTTAGCGGATAAGGACGCGGTTTTAACCACCTGTTTTTCGTCCAGCGTAGCGGCCTGCAGGACACCTGCACCCACCATCATCGCGCTGGCCATCGTCAGTTCGCTATCTTTCACACAGCCGGTCAGCGCCAGCGATAAACCGACTGCCGCAGCAGCCCGGGCTAACTTTTTCATGATTTCTTTCCATTGCACACAGACATCTGCACAAGTGTACCAGATGCCTGCTTAACCGAAACGTGCCTCAGATAACACCCAGCTCTTTAAGCCGCTCGGTCAGATAGCTGTCGGCGGTGTAGCGTTCAGACAGGATAACTTCCGGTTTAGGATGCAGGAACAGCGGCAGGGAAATCCGTGAGCGCTGCATGTTGGCACCTTCAGGGTTTATCACCCGGTGGGTCGTAGACGGGAAATAATGCCCGGAAGCTTCCTGCAGCATATCGCCGATATTAATGATCAGGTTACCGAACTCACAGGGCACATCCAGCCAGCTGCCATCTTTGGCTTGCACCTGCAGCCCCGGCTCATTCGCCGCCGGCAAGATGGTAATAAGGTTAATATCTTCGTGGGCTGCAGCACGGATTGCATCCGCTTCTTCATCACCCTGCAGTGGCGGATAATGCAGTACCCGCAGCAGGGTAGACTGGCTGCCTTCAATCATAGACGTCAGTGGCTGGCTGTAACCGGCCGCCACTTCACCCGGGCTGTGTTTTTCAATCCAGCTCAGCAGTTCACCGGCCAGACTGTTGGCTTCACGGTAATACTGGCTGATCTCAGCATGCAGCTCATCCGGGCACTGACCCCACGGGTAGTAGTGGTAGTACTCTTTGATGTCTTTAACTTTATGATCTTTCGCCACTTCCGATACGCTGGCCGGGAAGAAGCCGTCCTGCGTGCCCTTGTTAAACAGGAAGTTTTCTTTGCTGTCACCGTCAAAGAAGGTCTGCCAGTTCTCGTAAATCGACGTGACCAGTTCCTGACGGACAGGGTGGTTCTTCAGTACCCCAAAACCGGTTTCCCGGAGGGATTCAACAAATTCCTGCTGAGCATTTTCAGCGGTGTAATCAATTGCAGTCAGGGTGGTCATTATTTACTCCAAAAATCACTGGTCATTGCATCACGAAATAGCGCCACCAGACGCTGATCATCGACACCCATGCAGGCTTTCTGCTTCGGCCGGTCCTGCCAGAACGGCAGTGGATAGGGAATGCCGAAACGGCTCATAATAGTCTGGCCGATCGCCACACCGTCGGTTGCGACGCAGACTTCACCGCTTTCCACAGTAAAGATATCCGGATCAACCACATAGGCCACCGCAGAGACATCGTGACCATAGCAGCCGTCGATGTCCCGCACCGAGCTGTAAAAACTGATATAGAACTGCGCCGCCTGATGCATAAACGCACCGACTTTCGGGTTCTCATCGCGGATCTGGTTAAACAGCGCATTGCTCAGCACCACCTGATGGGTCACATCCAGCCCGACAATCACCACTTCCCAGCTGGCTTCCATCACTTTATCTGCCGCATGGGGATCGGACAGAATGTTCGCTTCTGCCACCGGAGATACATTACCATCAGCGGCGATAACACCGCCCATGATCACCACCCGCTTAACCTTTTCGGCAATCTGCGGTTCCAGCTTCAGGGCCGTGGCCAGGTTACCCAGCGGGCCGACCGCCACCAGTGTTACTTCACCGGGCTGCGCCATCACCTGTTCAACAATGAATTCTGCAGCACTCTGGCTCACCGGCGTACCTTTCGGGGCCGGCAGGTTGATGTTGCCAAAACCGTCTTTACCGTGGACAAAGTCCGGGAAATCACTCAGGGGTTTAACCCATGGCGTCGCCACACCTTTGGCGACCGGGACGTCTACACCGGCCATTTCCACCAGCTGCAGCGCATTGGTTGTCGCCTGTTCAACGGACACATTGCCGAAGGTTGTGGTCAGGCCCAGCAGTTCAATTTCAGGATGGGCAAAGGCGGTGAATATCGCCATTGCATCATCAATACCCGGATCCGTATCCAGAATAATTTTATGTGTCATTTTATTGTCTCGCTCGCAGCGCAAACCGGCCTGAAAACAGGCCGGTATTTATATTTCAATGTCTTACAGAAGGGGCCTCAGAGCTGATCAACGTCCGCTCTGTCGGGAATGCTGACCGAGGCACCGACTTTCTGTACCGCCAGAGAGGAAGCCTTGCAGCCCAGCTCCAGCGCAGTTTTCGGGGACGCCTGCTGACACAGTGCGGCCAGCAGGTATCCCAGGAATGTATCCCCTGCAGCAGTGGTATCCACCGCTTCAACCCGCAGGGCGGGCACAAATATCTCTGTATCGGCATCCACCCACAGCGCACCCTTCGCGCCAAAGGTCACCACCACCCGGGTGGCCGGCAAACGTTCGCGCAACGCAGCGACCAACCGATCCTGGTCCAGCCCGTCACAGTCTAATAGTTGTTGCACTTCAATTTCGTTGACCACCAGCAAGGACAGCTCATGTAAGGGTAACGCCCGCACCGAATCATCCATCGGTGACGGGTTAAACGCCACCTGCATGCCTTTTGCCGCGGCGGTGCTGATCATCGCTGCAGTGCAGCTGCATTCGTTTTGCAGCAGCAGCCAGTCGCCGGCAGCCGCGCCATCCAGCAAAGCGCTCAGCTCGTCCGCCCGGAAGCTGTGATTAGCACCGGCGAACAGAATGATTGCGTTTTCTGCCTGAGCATCCACCTGAATAATGGCATGGCCGCTCGGTGTATCCACCGCGGCAACCCGGCTGCAATCCACCCCGGCGTCCTGCAGCTGTTCCTGTACCCAGCTGTCCGCTTTGCCGTAGCGGCCGATATGCAATACCGGCACCCCGGCTTTCGCCGCCGCAATGGACTGGTTGGCCCCTTTGCCTCCCAGTACCTGACGGTATTCTGTACTGGCCAGGGTTTCCCCCGGCGCTACCAGATGTGGCATCTGGTAGATATGATCAACGTTGATTGACCCGTAACTGAAAATACGTGTACTCATCTGCAATCCCTCAGCGTTCCTTGTTATACGGAATACCGATGGCTTTCGGCGCAATCGCTTTGCCGATAAAGCCAGCCAGCAGAATCACCGTCAGCACGTAAGGCAGCGCCTGCATCAGCTGTACCGGCACTTCACCGATCACCGGCAACTGTACGCCCTGCAGCCGTACAGACAGCGCCTCCAGAAAGCCAAACAGCAAGCAGGCAAACAGCGCCGCTTTGGGATGCCACTTACCGAAGATCAGCGCCGCCAGAGCGATATAACCCTTACCGGCAGACATGTCTTTCAGGAAGGCCGCGTTTTGCGCCGTCGACAGGTATGTCCCGGCAATGCCACACAGCAGCCCGGCACACATCACTGCCCGGTAGCGTAACCACGCCACCGAAATACCGGCGGTATCCACTGCCTGTGGGTTTTCACCCACCGCCCGCAAACGGAGGCCGAAACGGCTGCGGAAAATCACCCACCAGGTCAGCGGCACCGCTAACAGTGCGATGTATACCAGCAGGTTATGACCGCTCAGTAATTCACTGTAAATCGCACCGATCACCGGCACGTCCGCCACGGCAGCCGCGCCCGGAAACTCTAGCGCCGCAAAACGGGCATCGCCGCTCAGCTGTGGCGTCTGGCCACCCTGCGCAAACCAGGCAATCCCCAGCGTCACGGTCAGGCCGGAGGCCAGAATGTTAATCGCCAGACCACTGACCACCTGATTACCCCGGTGGGTAATACAGGCAAAGCCGTGCAGCAGCGCCATGCCCACCGATACGATGATGGCACAGCCAAGCCCAAGCCAGGCGGAACCGGTCACTGCGGCGGTCGCTGCCGCGGCAAACGCGCCGGCCAGCATCTTGCCTTCAAGGCCAATATCCACAATACCTGAACGTTCAGAAAAGACCCCGGCCATGGCGCAGAGAATCAGAGGCGTGGATACCCGGATGGTTGAGTCCAGAATCGACACCAGCATCAGTAATACATCATTCATGACTGTGCCTCCTCTGCCAGATTATCCCGACGGGCTGCTTTACTCAGGGTATAGCGCAGGAACAGTTTTTCCAGTGTCGGCTTAAGCATGTAAGCGAGCGCACCGCAGAACAGAATCACCAGACCCTGAATGACCACCACCAGATCACGGGTAATGGTCGAGATCTCAAATGACAGTTCCGCACCGCCCTGATACAGGGCACCAAATAAGATACTGGCGGCGATAATGCCCAGCGGATGATTGCGTCCCATCAGAGACACCGCAATCCCGGTAAAACCGGCACCGGCCACGAATTCCAGCAACACCCGCTGCTGCGCACCCATCACCTCATTAATGCCCACCATGGCCGCCAGTGCACCGGAAATACACATGCTGATCACAATGGTACGGCGGGTATTAATCCCGCTGTAGACGGCGGCTTTTTCGTTAAAACCGATCATCCGGATGGCGTAACCCCAGCGGGTGTGCCAGATCAGCAACCACACCAGCACACAGGCCAGCAGCGCCAGGATCAGGGAGACATTCAGCGGGCTCTGTTCGATCTCAATACCGAAGGCTGCAAACACCTGATACATGTAGGGCAGGGTGGCACCTTCCGCCAGGCTGCGGGTTTGCGGCGACATGCTGCCCGGTTCAATCAGTACGTTTACCAGCAGATAGACCATCAGTGCGGACGCAATGAAGTTAAACATGATGGTGGTAATTACAATGTGGCTGCCCCGGTACGCCTGCAGATACGCAGGGATATAAGCCCAGGCCGCACCAAATAATGCCCCGGCGACAATCGCAAACGGCAGCAGTGCCCACCAGGGAAGCCAGCTGTCGAGCATCAGGCAGATCAGCCCCACGCCCAGACCGCCTAAATAGGCCTGACCTTCACCGCCGATGTTAAACAGCCCGGCATGAAAGGCCACCGCTACGGCTAAGCCGGTAAAGATAAAGTTAGTAGCGTAATACAGGGTATAGCCAATCCCTTCGCCATAGCCAAACGCGCCGAACAGCATAACCTGTACGGCTTCCAGCGGGCTTTCGCCGATCAGCATGATGACGCCGGCAGAGACGATAAATGCCAGACAGATATTGATCAGCGGAATCAGGCCGATATCAATCCAGGCGGGCAGGGTACGGTTACTCATCAGGCATTTCCTCCTGCTTCGCTGGCGTTACCCATCATCAGACCCAGGGTTTTGGCATCCGCGTCGCTGGCGGCAATTTCACCGACAATCCGCCCTTCGAACATCACCAGAATACGGTCACACAGAGACATAACTTCCTCAAGTTCCACCGATACAACCAGTACAGCACTGCCGGCATCCCGTAACTTAACAATTTGCTGGTGAATAAACTCGATCGCACCGATATCCACCCCACGGGTTGGCTGGCCAACCAGCAGTACTTTTGGCTGGCGTTCCATTTCCCGGGCAATACACAGTTTCTGCTGATTACCGCCAGAGAAGTTAGCCGATTTCAGGTCCGGATTGCCCGGACGCACATCAAATTCGTCCATCAGTTGCTGACAGTGGCGGGTAATAGCAGCGCCGTCGGTCAGCAGGCCACGGTTGAATTCCGGTTCATCCTGAAAGCCCATAATGGCAGACTCCCGGGCACTGAACGCAGTCACCATGCCCAGCCGGTGACGGTCTTCCGCCACATGGCCAACACTCAGGTGACGCAGGTCTTTGGCGTCCAGCACATTCGCCGCATCAATCAGGGTACCGTTGACGTTCAGCTTGCCGTCTTCAACCGGGCGAATGCCGCTGAGCACGTCCAGCAACTCGGTCTGGCCATTACCGGATACCCCGGCAATGCCCACGATTTCGCCGGCCCGCAGCTGCAGGCTGACATCATCCAGACGGGCAACTGCATCGGCGTCCCGCACGGTCAGGTTATCCGCCTTTAACAGCACGTCGCCCGGCTGTGCCGCTGCTTTATCCACGTGCAGCAGAACTTTACGGCCCACCATCAGCTCGGCCAGTTCTTCTTTATTTGTATCCGCCGTCACCCGGTCTGCGACCATGGTGCCGGCACGCATCACTGATACATGATCAGTGATGGCCAGAATTTCCTGTAACTTATGGGTAATCAGCATCACGCTGACCCCACGGCTGCGCAGGGTGTCGAGGATACTGAACAGCTGATCGGCTTCCTGAGGTGTCAGCACCCCGGTTGGCTCATCCAGAATCAGAATATCCGCACCGCGGTACAGCGCTTTGAGAATTTCCACCCGTTGCTGCAAACCTACCGGCAGCTCGCCGGTCATGGCATCAGGGTCGACCGCCAGGCCATACTCCTCTGACAGCCGCTGCAACTCTTTACGGGCATCAACCATACTGTGACGCAATGAACTGCTGGCTTCCGCCCCCAGCATCACGTTTTCCAGCACAGTAAAGGTATCCACCAGCATGAAATGCTGATGCACCATGCCGATGCCGGCATTGATGGCATCTTTAGAGGCTCGAATTTTCACCGCCTTGCCATTAATCAGTATCTCGCCACTGTCCGCTTCATAGAAGCCGTAGAGGATACTCATCAGGGTGGATTTGCCGGCGCCGTTTTCACCGATAATGCCATGCACAGTACCGCGACCGACCTGCAGGTCAACGTCGCGGTTCGCATGGACCGGCCCAAAACGTTTATTGATCTTGCGCAGATCAATAGCAGGCGGCTGGTCAGCCGCCTGTTGAGGGTTACTTATGGTCATACTGCTTCAGTCGTTTAACGCTGTAATCAGTTCATTGCCGGGCAGGTGTTATCTGCCATGTAGTCATGAACCACGATCTTACCGGCAATGATGTCAGCCTTCGCCTGTTCAACGGCAGCCTTCATTTCCGGGGTGATCAGATCTTTGTTGTGCTCATCCAGCGCCCAGTCTACACCGCCTTCAGCCAGACCCAGTACGTTGATACCCGGCTTCCAGGTACCGTCCTGTGCGGCTTTGAAAGAGTTGTAGGCAGCAATATCAACCTGCTTGGTCATTGACGTCAGCATAGTGCCCGGGTGCAGGTGGTTCTGGTTAGAATCGACACCGATGGCAAATTTACCGGCGTCTTTAGCGGCCTGGTAAACACCGGCACCGGTTGCACCGGCCGCCGCGAAAACAACGTCGGAACCGCGGTCAAACTGGCTCTTTGCCAGCTCACCACCTTTACCCGGATCGTTCCAGGCTGCAGGTGTGGTACCGGTCATGTTGCTGATGACTTCAACATTGTTTACCGCGTATTTAGCGCCCTGCACGTAACCGCAGTTAAAACGGCGAATCAGCGGAATATCCATGCCGCCCACAAAGCTGACAACTTTGCTTTCAGATTTCATTGCCGCCAGCATACCCACCAGGAAAGAGCCTTCCTGTTCTTTGAACACGACGGACTGAACGTTTGGCTGATCAACCACCATATCGATGATGGTGAAACGGGTGTCCGGGTATGCTTTAGAGGCTTTCTCAACCGCAGATGCCTGCGCGAAACCTACGCTGATGACCGGATCAGACTTACGCTGCGCCATTTTACGTACTGCCTGCTCACGCTGGGCAGGGTTAGTCACTTCAAATTCCTTGTACTTGATACCGGTTTCTTTCTTGAAACGCTCAACACCGTTGTAAACACCTTCGTTGAACGACTTATCAAACTTACCACCCATATCGAATACAACAGCTGGCTTCAGATCAGCCGCTGTTGCAGATGCGCTGATAGCAACCGCTGCAGATAGCGCAAGTAACTGAAATTTCATGGATTTATCCCCTGTAGTCATAGCTTTCTTGTTATATTTTGTGATACTTTGTGCGTCACTGGCAAACTGCCAGCCACTTCCAAAACTCATCATAAAAAAGGTTTTACCGGCAGCACCTTCCGGCGCAGATGACATCACCGGAACCGGTATGCGGACGCAGCCATTCAGCGGCCAGCTAAGCCCGAATTACCTACACCACCGATACTAATTTTTCTGCCTGGTCAAAATTTGGCAAATTAGACGAAAGGATACAGCAAACTGCCGGTCAGATTAACCGTTAGCGGCCAAATTATGACCGCTTACCGGCAATCGTACAGACAATAATAGTCCTTATTCAGGGTTTGGCCTTCGCTATCTCACGTAACCGCTTCACCACCTGCGCATTCACGGACCGTTGCGTGAAGCTGCCGTCCTCTTTTAACTGCCCGGCCTTACGGCCCATCAGCACCTCCAGACACTGGTCAACCGTTGCCACCGCATGAATACGGAACTGGCCTTCAGCAACCGCATCCACCACCTCACGCTTAAGCATCAGGTTACGGACGTTAGCCTGCGGAATAACAACGCCCTGATGGCCGTTCAGCCCGCGGGTTTTACAGACTTTAAAGAAGCCTTCAATTTTTTCGTTTACACCGCCGATTGCCTGTACTTCACCATACTGGTTAATAGACCCGGTCAGGGCAAAGTGTTGCTGAATCGGAATATGCGTCAGGGCGGAGATCAGCGTACAGATTTCTGCCAGCGAGGCACTGTCACCGTCCACATAACCGTAAGACTGTTCCAGCGCAATACTGGCAGACAGCGCCAGCGGGAAGTCCTGGGTATATTTATGCCCCAGATACCCGGACAGAATCAGCACCCCTTTGGAGTGTATCGGCTGCCCCAGGGTTACTTCACGTTCAATATCGATGATGCCCTTATTGCCCGGGTGTACCGTGGCCGTGATCCGGGCAGGGAAGCCAAAAGAGACATCCCCGACGCCTAAAACCGTCAGGCCGTTACTGCGGCCCACCGCCTCACCTGAGGTATCAATCAGCACGGTTTCATTGAGAATACTGTCGAGAATTTTCTCAGAAATACGGTTGGTGCGGCGCTCTTTAGCATCCAGCGCCAGCTCAACATGGCTGTCATTGATCAGCTCGTCTTTCTGCTGTACCCGGCGGTAATCCGCCTCGCATAACAGGTCGACCAGCTCACCCACGTGGGCGGATAACAAATCCTGATCTTCCACCAGCCGGGAACTGTGTTCCACCAGACGGGCCACCCCCTGACGGGTCAGCTGGGCCAGCCCTTCTTCATCGGCCAGAGTTTTCATCAGCCGGGCATAGTTGCGGATCGTCGCTGGCTCACGCTTAACGTCTTCGTCGAAATCCACCACCACGCGGAACATTTTCTCAAAATCGTGATCCAGTTCCTGCAACAGATAATAGGTATTTCGGGTCCCGATCAGCACCAGCTTGACGCCCAGCGGGATCGACTCCGGCGCCAGACTGACATTCCCCATGCCGGTCATTTCCGAGATCGGATTTTCAATACGGATTTCGTGCGCTTTCAGCGCCCGCTTCAGCGCCCCGTATACAAACGGCTGCTCAATCAGTTTTTCCGCTTCCAGAATCAGGTAACCGCCATTTGCCCGGTGCAGGGCGCCGGAACGGATCAGCTGAAAGTTAGTGCTGACCGATCCCATTTCACTGGCGTATTCCACCCGGCCAAACAGGTTGTCATAGGTAGGGTGGGACTCAAATACCACCGGCGCACCTTTGGTCTTCTGGTTATCCACCAGCAGGTTTACACCATAGGTCTGATCCATATACAGCCGGCGGGCTGTATCGGTACGGTTTTCATTGGGCTTTTCTTCAGCAATCAGATCGGTGGCGGTTTTCACCAGATTCTTTTCCAACTGACTGAAATAACTCATCAGGCTGTTATTGCTGTTGTACTTTTCCCGTAATGGCTGCAGCAATGGATTAATCGCTTTACGGGCGGTTTCCCGGTCCAGCACCTTCATCCGGTCACCGGCTTCACGCTTCCACTGGGGCAGGCTGGCCAGTTGCTCGTTGAGATACTCTTCCAGCTTGGATATGTTACTGGTGAACTGATCACGAACGTCTTCCGGTAACTGGGAAAACGCTGCTTCGTCCATGCCCTGACCGTCCGCTACCGGAGTAAAGCCAATCGAGCCGGCATCCCGGAAGAGGGCAATACTGTGTTCCCGGGCAAGATCATCCACTTCCTCAATGGCCTGATCATAGAGGCGGTTAAAGTCCCGCTCTACCTTACCTTTCTTACGCTGATAGGTCGGGCTTTCAAACGCGGCGGGCAGTTCGGAGAGGATACCTTCAATAAGGTGTTTAATGTCCCGCTTGAGCATCCAGGCTTTACCGGCAGCCATTTCAATCGCCAGCGGGCGGCGGGAATCATCCAGATTATTCAGGTAACACCAGTCTTTGGGTTTGGCGTTGGCTTTCTTGGCAATGGTTTTAAGGCTGTCCATCGCAAACGAAAAACGTCCGGTATGGGGGTTCCCCATCACAAAAATATTGTACCCGGGGCGGGTCATACCAATACCAAACTCCATGGCTTCAATGGCACGTTCCTGGCCAAAAAAACCGGCATAGGGCTCGAGGGTTTCCGTTGTTTTGAAAGGTAACAGCTCTGTACTGCACTGACGGTACAGCTGATCCGGTGAAAGTAACGTCTCTTTTTCCATATTGAGGCCCCTGCAAAGATTCGGGATAACCTCTTTATAACCCTGCAAAAATTCTCACGCAAGTTTACAACTGCACATTATATGTACCGCTAAGCTATTGAATTCAGAAAGGAAGCAGAAGGAAGAAGAGCAGTTGAGAGACCGGGCACTGTTTGCCGCAAGCAATACAGTACCCGGTATGGAAGGGTTTCAGGCATTCAACTGACGGCGCAGTTCCTGAATAACTTCTCCGGTGTCAGGGCGTACCCCGCGCCAGATAAAAAAGGATTCCGCGGCCTGCTCAACCAGCATCCCCAAACCGTCGATTACCTTTGCAGCACCGTGTGCGTCTGCCCAGCAGTTAAATGCTGTGGCCTCAGCGCTGTACATCATGTCATAACACCAGGCACCGGCGTTAAGCAGATCATCCGGCAGCGGCGGTACTTCACCCTGCAGGCTGGCAGCGGTGCCGTTAATCACCAGATCAAACTGTTCGCCCTGTAACTGATCAAAACTGACCGCACTGATATCACCGTAATCCGCGAACAGATCCCGTAAGGTTTCCGCCCGGGACAGAGTACGGTTGGCAATCACTACCCGCTTGGGTTTGGCTGCAAGCACCGGTTCAAGTACACCGCGAACAGCACCGCCGGCACCCAGGATCAGCACCTCAGCGCCCTCAATACGGCCACCATGATTACTGACAATATCCGTCACCAGACCGACACCGTCGGTATTATCACCGCACAGTTCGCCGGCATCGTTGCGGTACAGCGTATTGACCGCCCCCGCCAGCTCAGCTCTGGGGCTGCGCTGCTCAGCCAGCGCCCAGGCTTCTTCCTTAAACGGGATGGTAACGTTCAGACCACGGCCCTGATCATCGAGAAACAGGTTCACACCTTCCGCAAAGCCATCTTCAGGAATCAGCATGGCATCGTAACGCAGCGCCTGATCAGTCTGACGGGCAAACGCGGTGTGAATCAGAGGGGATTTGGAGTGCTTGATCGGGTTACCGAACACGGCATAACGAACAGTCATCTCAGGCCTCCAGCCATTCGGTGGGCTTCAGATACACCTCGTAGAGTTCAGCTTCTTCGGTGCCCGGTTCCGGCTTCCAGTCATAACCCCAGCGCACTTCCGGTGGCAGAGACATCAGAATCGACTCGGTACGGCCACCGGACTGAAGTCCGAACAGGGTGCCGCGGTCAAACACCAGATTAAACTCCACATAACGCCCCCGGCGGTGCAGCTGGAAGTCCCGCTGGCGTTCGCCATACGGCATATCCTTACGCTGCTCTACGATCGGGCAATAAGCCGGTGCATAGGCATTGCCGATCGAACGCATCAGGGCAAAACTCTGTTCAAAGCCCAGCTCGTTCAGATCATCGAAGAACAGACCGCCAATGCCCCGCGGCTCATCCCGGTGTTTCAGATGGAAGTATTCATCACACCATTTTTTATAACGGGGATACACATCTTCACCAAAGGGATCACAGGCATCTTTAGCCGCCTGATGCCAGGCAACGCAGTCATCTTTATTTCCGTAGTATGGTGTCAGGTCAAAACCGCCGCCGAACCACCACACCGGCTCTTCGCCTTCCTTCTCTGCGACAAAGAAACGTACATTCGCATGGGAAGTCGGCACATAAGGGTTGTGCGGATGAATGACCAGCGACACGCCCATGGCCTGAAACGTACGGCCCGCCAGTTCCGGGCGGTGAGCCGTCGCAGAACCCGGCAGTTTATCGCCAAACACATGGGAAAAATTCACGCCGCCTTTTTCAATGACCCCACCGGACTCCATCACCCGGGTCCGGCCGCCGCCGCCACCTTCGCGGTCCCAGCTGTCCTCTCGGAAACGGGCACTGCCATCGGCTGCTTCCAGCGCGGCACAAATACGGTCCTGCAAGTCCAATAAATACTCTTTAACCGCAGCGATATCTACCGCAGACATAAATTCTTCCTCATGCTATTGCTGCCAGGTCCGGCAACAGGGGGCGAAGTTGTACGTGCATCGACAACTCAGATCAGCTGCGTAACAACACATCCGTTTCCAGGCTGCGAATCTGTGTTGGCTGTGCCATACTGCCCAGCTCGCCTGGTAAAACATATGCCAGATCACACCTGAAGTTAATACTCACTTTCAGCTTACTCCTTGCAGGTTCCTGACTTGCGTAATTAGCAGAGGTTGAAACAACAAAGGAACCAAAAGCCTCACACAGCGCCTTAACTCCTGAGTGAGCACTCACTCTAACAGCAACTGATCTGTGCTTTCCTTTAACCCAGGAGGGGATAATATCGTCCGGATCAGGCAATACCCAGGTGACAGGGCCCGGCCAGGTAGCCAGTACTTTCTGCCGTTGCTCATTGGTAAGACCTGCCAGTAAAGGTTCGACCTGTTCAGTATCAGAGGCAACAATAATCAGCCCCTTGTGCATAGGCCTGCGTTTCATCGCAAGCAGATGCTGAACAGCAGTCAGATTATACGGATCGCAACCCAGACCCCAGACTGCTTCGGTTGGATAAGCAATCACACCGCCCTGGTGCATTGCCCGGGCTGCCTGACGCACATGCCAGTCTTGCATAAATAGAACTGCCCAAGATCAGATAAAAATACTCGCCAGACTATCCTGTGGTCATTGTAACTATAACGCCGAACAACGGCAGAATACTGGCCGGAAAAGGCCAGAAAATTACTCTAATTGCGGCGATTTATCAATCAAAACTGTGTTCGGCATCCGGGTTCCCAGCCGCTGTTCGGATGATGCTACAGCCGCAGATATCCGTCCGGCCGGTTTTCGATCAGCCCCTGTAATTCCAGCCCGACCAGCTTCGCCATGATATCCCCGGCTGGCAGACCTGATTGTTCTACCAGATAATCCAGAGGAGTCACTTCATAGCCAACCAGTATCAACAGCGCCTGCAATTCGGTATCCAGCCCACTGACAGCTTCTGTGCGGCGGGTTTCCGGCAGAGCAGCGTCACTGTCTTCCAGTGCATAGCACCCCAGTATGCTGCTCAG
Organism: Aliamphritea hakodatensis; assembly: GCF_024347195.1. Lineage (NCBI taxonomy): Bacteria > Pseudomonadati > Pseudomonadota > Gammaproteobacteria > Oceanospirillales > Oceanospirillaceae > Aliamphritea > Aliamphritea hakodatensis. The sequence goes on along the minus strand of NZ_AP025281.1, from coordinate 54,492 downwards.
GGGTTCAATAATATGGGCCGTGGTTTCCACCAGAGTTGCCCCTTCCCGTATCAGCGCATGACAACCATGCCCCTGAGGATTATTCAGGGTACTGGGCAGCGCAAATACTTCACGGCCCTGTTCCAGCGCCTGACGGGCAGTAATCAGTGAGCCGCTGCGCAGTGCCGCCTCCACCACCAGAACGCCAGCGGACAGTCCACTGATAATCCGGTTACGTTGGGGAAAGTTATAACTGAGAGGCACTGTTCCCAGCGCAAACTCTGACACCAGCGCCCCCTGATGCAGCAGAATCTGCTCAGCCAGATGGCTGTGCCGGCGCGGGTAAACAACATCTACGCCACAGCCCAGTACAGCCACCGTCGGACGCCGGCTATCCACTGCCGCCTGATGTGCCTGGCCATCAATGCCCAGTGCCAGCCCGCTGGTAATGACAAAGCCCGCTTTACTCAGCGCCCCGGCAAACCGCCGGGTATTCTCCAGACCACCCCGGCTTGCATGACGGCTGCCGACAATGGCCAGCTGCGGCTGATACAGACAGTCGGTATTTCCCCGGACATAAAGAATCAGTGGCGGATCAGGAATTGAACGTAACAGAGGCGGGTAATCATCATCTTCCCAGAGGATGACATGATGCTCAGGATCAAACAGCCAGTCGCTCACCCGTTGCAGGTATTCAGCGGCGAACACCCCTTGCCGGTAAGCAGTGACAGCCTGGCAAACGGCGTTGCTCAGACCAAGCTCTGCCAGCGCCTGTGCTGATAAATCCAGCACCCGGGAGACTGAGCCAAACTGCCTCAGCAGGGCATGGCACTTACGGCGGCCAAGCCCAGGAATCAGCGTAAAAACAATACCGTCGCGTTGTGAGCGGTCCATGAAGATTTCCTGTCCTTAGGAGGCATTCAGCCCGGAATTTATTGCCTTACTCGGGATTACGCACCTCATCACCCACCGCAATCACATTGGTTGCTTTCAGGATCAGCGCGTAACTGACTTTTTCAAAAGGGCTGAAAATCATCATCAACCCGGACTTTTCAGCCGGCAGGGTAACCGGCTCTTTTGTCACCGGATCAATCAGCAGCTCACCAACCGTGTAAACCGACAGTACATGACCGGTCGCCAGACCTTCCCGGGTACCTTTGTTAATTGCGACTACATCATACTGACCGGCCTGTTTAACCCCGCGGACTACCGACAGAATCCGGCCGTTGATTTCCCCTTCAGGCTCACTCGGGTAATACGTCGACGTCACCCTTTTATCTTCACTCGGGAACACCCGGTCAAGGCTGGAAATCTCTTCGTTGGTTTCCAGCAAATCCAGCGAGATGATGTCTTCTTTGCGGGCAAACACACTGGCTTCACCGACCTTTCTCAACTCAAAACCCAAAGATTCTTCGGTATCCGGATCTATGAACTCCCGGGCGGGACGGTAAACATTCTGGTAGTGATAATCCTCAACCAGTTCCCCACGGGCATACACCCGGTCGCCGGCACCGGCCACCAGACGGTTGTTGGTACTGCCCAGAATATAGGGGGCCTCCAGCAGGGTATCGGAGCTTTTCACCAGATGTTCACTGAGGAAGCTGCCAATATCCTTCAGATGGATCGCAGGAATAGCATCATCCAGCAGGCTGACTTTCGCTTTCGGGCTGAGTTTACGGATGCCCTTACTCAGTTGCAGACGCGGTTTGCCATTGATCCACACCAGTGTCAGCCGGTCTCCGGGATAGATTAAATGAGGGTTATCAATTTGCGGGTTAAAACCCCACAGTTCAGGCCACTTCCATGGGGATTGAAGAAACAGGGCAGAAATATCCCAGAGCGTATCGCCCTTAACAACGATATATTCTTTCGGATAATCTTTTTTCAAAGCGAGTATATCGCCATTATCTGCCGCTGTTGCCGGGGTCATCATTAACCAGCCGGCTAAACACAAACAAAGCAAACCACTGATAAATCGGCGCATCCTTTGATTCCTTGTCTGACAGCAGTCGATCCTGTAATCCGTCACAAACATGTAAAAACACGTTCAATACTGCTGAATTAATAGATTTTAGTCACCCTGAGCCCAGTATCGACAATGCATTGCGTATCGATATCAGTATAATATTGATTCTTGCGATTAAGCGCGCGTATTTCAACCATTTCTTTACAGTTGCAGTTATGGCCCTATTACCTATTCTTGAGTTTCCAGATCCACGCCTTCGTACCGTTGCGGAGCCCGTTACCGAATTCAGTGACGAGTTACGCCAACTGGTCAAAGACATGTTTGAAACCATGTACGATGCCCCGGGCATCGGCCTGGCGGCAACGCAGGTCAATGTCCACCAGCGTATCATTACCATCGACCTCTCTGAAGAGAAAAACGAACCGATGGTGATTATTAATCCGGTGGTAGAACCTCTGACCGCAGAAACCGACAAAATGCAGGAAGGCTGTCTGTCTGTGCCGGGCTTTTATGAAAACGTCGTTCGCCCGAACAAAGTACGCCTGACCGCCCACAACGAACACGGTGAAGAGTACACCATGGAAGCAGACGAACTGCTGGCCGTGTGCATTCAGCATGAAATCGACCATCTGGACGGCAAACTGTTCGTTGATTACCTGTCTCCGCTGAAACGGAACCGTATTCGCAGCAAGCTTGAAAAAGCTCACCGCCAACACGTATAAGGGACACCCATGTCTGATTCAGCCAGAGGGTTGCGGATAGTTTTCGCCGGCACCCCGGACTTTGCAGCCACCAACCTGCAGGCACTGCTTGATGCCGGGCACAAGGTTATTGGCGTCTACACACAGCCAGACCGGCCGGCAGGGCGGGGGCGCAAGCTTAAACCCAGCCCGGTTAAACAGGTCGCCCTCGATCACGGGCTGGATGTGTACCAACCCCTGAACTTCAGAGAAGAAGGGGCGCTGGAAACCCTGCAAAGCCTTGAAGCAGACCTGATGGTGGTGGTTGCCTACGGCATTCTGTTACCCAAAGCAGTACTTGAAGCGCCCCGTCTGGGCTGTATCAATGTGCATGCATCCCTGCTGCCGCGCTGGCGCGGTGCGGCGCCTATTCACCGGGCGGTGCTGGCCGGAGATGCTGAAACCGGCGTGACCATCATGCAAATGGATGAAGGCCTGGATACCGGCGGCATGTTACTGAAAAGCAGTTGCACGATTAACCCGGCGGAATCCAGCGGCGAACTGCATGACCGGCTCGCCGTTACCGGTGCCGAAGCCCTGCTGGCCAGCCTGCCCGGGCTGGCAGACGACAGCCTGCAGGCCGAGCCTCAGGATGACAGCCAGGCCAATTACGCCCACAAGCTGGAAAAAGCCGAAGGCATCATCGACTGGAAACAAAGCGCTGAAGCGGTTGCCCGACAAATTCGCGGCCTCTCACCATGGCCGGTTGCCTATACTCAGCTGAACGGTGAAACCCTGCGTATCTGGCAGGCCGATATCAGCGATAAGAGCAGCACAGCCGCTGCCGGCACGGTAATCGGCAACGACAAGAAAGCCATTCATGTTGCCTGCGGTAAAGGCAGCCTGAAATTACTGCACATTCAGTTACCGGGCAGCAAGGCCATGCCAGCCGCTGCGGTTCTGAACTCAAAACGCGACCTGTTCGCAGACGGCACACAGCTGGGATAACACACCTATATGAACAGCCGCGCCATTGCCGCCCAAACCCTGACGCCGATCCTGCTGCAAAAAGCCTCCCTGAACACAGAACTCAGTAAAGGCCTCAGCCGGGTTGCTGAACGGGACAGAGGCTTGTTGCAACAACTGTGCTACGGCACACTGCGAAACCTTCCGCGTTTGCAAGCGCTTACTAACCACATGCTGAAAAAGCCTTTTAAGAAGCAGGAACAGGACCTTCAGGCCCTGTTGATGCTGGGCATGTATCAGTTACTGGAAATGCGCATCCCCGCCCACGCCAGCATTGGCGAAACGGTGGAAGCCTGTGTACAGCTGAACAAACCCTGGGCAAAAGGTTTGCTGAACGGCGTACTGCGTCGCTTACAGCGGGAACAGGACAGCCTCTTCGCCACCCTGGAGAATGAACCGGAATTTCGTTTCAATCACCCGGCATGGATGATCGATAAGCTGCGCCATAACTGGCCGCAGCACTGGGAATTCATCCTCGAACAGAATAATCAGCAACCGCCGATGACTCTGCGGATCAACCAGCAACGCTGCACCCGGGACCAGTACCTCGACTGGCTGGACGAAGCCGAAATAGACGCGTTTCCGGGCGCCCATTCCATGCAGGCAATCCAGCTGGATGAAGCCTGCGATGTGGATCTGCTGCCCGGATTCGATGAAGGTTTTGCCAGCGTTCAGGATGAAGCTGCTCAACTGAGTGCTGAACTGCTGGATCTTAAGGCCGGTCAACGGGTACTGGACACCTGCGCCGCACCGGGCGGTAAACTCTGCCATATCGTGGAGCAGGAACCGGACCTGAGCGCAGCAGTAGCGGTTGAGCTGGAAGCCAAACGTGCCAGCCGCATTGAAGAAAACCTGCAGCGCCTTCAACTGGATGCCGAAGTGGTCGTCGCCGACGCAGCCTCTCAGGATTGGTGGGACGGCCAGCTGTTCGACCGCATCCTGATTGATGCCCCCTGTTCTGCCAGCGGAGTGATTCGCCGCCACCCGGACATTAAAGGCCTGCGCCGCAATGAAGATCTGAAGCCACTGGCCGATATCCAGCTTGCCATCCTTCAAAATGGCTGGCAGATGTTACAGCCCGGCGGCAAGCTTGTTTACGCCACCTGTTCCGTCTTCCCACAGGAAAACGAACGGGTGGTAGAGCGCTTTCTGAAACAGCAGGAAGACGCTGTACACCATGACATAGAAGCCAGTTGGGGCCAGGCACGTCCGTTTGGACGGCAGTTGTTTCCGCAACCGGACGGACACGACGGTTTCTATTACGCATTACTGAGCAAAACAGAAAGCCCCGTTAACGGCGGCGAGTGATAAGTCAGCATAAAGGTAGCAGTGAGTAATGAAGATCATCATTCTCGGAGCAGGGCAGGTAGGCGGAACCTTAGCGGAAAACCTGGCCAACGAAGCCAACGACATCACCATTGTTGATACGGATATCGTCCGTTTGCGCGAATTACAGGACCGGATTGATATCCGTACAACGGAAGGTAAAGCATCACACCCCGGCGTTCTGGAACAGGCCGGCGCCCAGGATGCGGACATGCTGATTGCCGTGACGAACAGCGATGAAGTCAACATGATCGCCTGTCAGTTTGCCCATACCCTGTTTAACACCCCCACCAAGATCGCCCGGGTACGGGAACACGATTACCTGCGCCATAACCGCGAAGTATTCTGCAATAAGTCGATTCCCATTGATGTACTGATCAGCCCTGAACAGCTGGTAACCAAACACATCAAACGCCTCATTGAGCATCCCGGTGCACTGCAGGTACTGGATTTTGCTGACGGCAAGGCACAGCTGGTAGCCGTTAAAGCCTATTACGGCGGCCCACTGGTTGGCCATGAAATATCTTTTCTGCGCACCCATATGCCATCCGTCGACACCCGGGTAGCCGCCATCTTCCGCCAGGGTAGCCCGATCATTCCGAAAGGAGATACTGTCATCGAAGCGGATGATGAAGTGTTCTTCATCGCGGCTACCAAAGACATTCTCTCAGTGATGAGCGAATTACGGCGTCTGGACCGGCCGTACAAGCGCATCATTATCGCCGGCGGCGGCAACATTGGAGCCCGGCTGGCCAGCAGTATCGAAGATCAGTTTCAGGTAAAGATCATCGAACGGGACCTGAAACGCTGTCACGATCTGGCCAAGCGGCTCGATAACACCATTGTGCTGAATGGCAGCGCCTCCGACAAAGATCTCCTGTTGGAAGAAAATATTGAAGACACCGACGTATTCTGCGCCCTGACCAACGACGACGAAGCCAACATCATGGCCTCCATGCTGGCAAAACGTTTAGGCGTCCGTACTGTAATGACCCTGATCAACAACCCGGCATACGTAGACCTGGTGCAGGGCGGGGTGATCGACATCGCCATATCGCCACAGCAAACCACCATCGGCAGCTTGCTGACCCACGTGCGCCGTGGTGACGTCGCCGCCGTGCATTCACTGCGCCGCGGTGCAGCAGAAGCACTGGAAGCCGTTGCTCACGGCGACAAACGCAACTCCAAGGTTGTCGGTAAAGCAATCGAAGATATCGATCTGCCGGCCGGCACCACCATAGGTGCCATTGTCCGTAAAGATCAGGTACTGATTGCCCACGATGACGTGGTGGTTGAAAACGATGATCACGTCATTCTGTTCCTGATCGACAAACGTAAAATCCGCGAAGTCGAACGCCTCTTCCAGGTTGGCCTGGGCTTCTTCTGATAACCGGACGGCACTGACCTATGCACTATAAAGTGATACTCCGTATACTTGGCATCCTGCTGATGATCTTCAGCTTCACCATGTTGCCACCGGTCCTGATCGACACCCTCTATGAAGGTCAGTCCAGCAAAGCCTTTCTGACCGGCTTTCTGATCACACTGCTGACCGGCTTTATCATCTGGCTGCCGGTCTACAAGGTCAGACAGGACCTTCGCACCCGCGACGGATTCCTGATCACCGTTCTGTTCTGGTCGGTACTTGGCCTGTTCGGTTCGATCCCGTTTATCCTCTCAGAAGAACTCACCCTGAGCTTTGTGGATGCGGTATTCGAATCACTTTCCGGCCTGACAACTACCGGGGCCACTGTCATTACCGGCATCGACGCACTGCCCAAAGCCATCCTCTTCTACCGGCAGCAGCTACAGTGGCTCGGTGGCATGGGGATTATCGTACTGGCGGTGGCTATCCTGCCGATGCTGGGCATCGGGGGCATGCAGCTGTACCGTGCAGAAACGCCAGGCCCGGTAAAAGACAGTAAACTGACCCCGCGAATTACCGAAACCGCCAAGGCACTCTGGTACATTTATCTGTCTCTGACCATTGCCTGCGCACTGGGTTACTGGCTGGCGGGAATGACCCTTTTCGATGCGGTGAGCCACAGTTTTTCCACCGTGGCTATCGGCGGTTTCTCAACCCATGACGCCAGTATCGGCTACTTTGACAGCCCGCTGATCGAAGCCATCTGCATCTTCTTTATGATCATTTCTGCCGTCAACTTCGGTCTGCATTTCTTCGCCTGGCGGCAGCGCTCCCTGAGCCATTACTGGCAGGACCCGGAATTCAAATTTTACCTCTGCATACTGGCCTGCATCAGCCTGCTGGCATCGCTGGTACTGGTATTCACCGACACCTATGCGCCGCTGGAATCTGTCCGTAAAGCGATCTTTGAAGTAGTGTCCATTGCCACCACCACAGGATTCGCCACCGCCGATTTCGCCCAGTGGCCGGTCATGCTGCCATTCCTGCTGTTCGTCGCGGCGTTCTCCGGTGGCTGTGCCGGCTCTACCGGTGGCGGCATGAAGGTTATCCGCATCCTGCTGATCCTCAAGCAGGGCTCCCGGGAAATCACCCGTCTGATTCACCCCAACGCCGTCATTCCGGTCAAACTCGGCAAGACCCCCATCTCTGACCGCGTTCTGGAGGCCGTGTGGGGCTTTTTCTCGGTATACCTTATCGTATTCGTGATTATGCTGATAATCCTCTTAGGCACCGGCCTGGACCAGATTACCGCATGGTCTGCAGTAGGGGCGACACTGAATAACCTGGGGCCGGGTCTAGGTCAGGTATCGGTACACTATGGCGATCTGAACACCCCCGCCAAATGGGTACTGTGCTTTGCCATGCTGCTGGGACGACTCGAAGTATTTACCTTGCTGGTACTCTTTACACCGGCGTTCTGGAAACGCTGAACAGCCAATAAAAAAAGGAGCCATATGGCTCCTTTTTTAATGCCCCGGCAGGGCAGTTATTTATAAAACGCGGCATCACCTTCAGGACGACGGCTAAACCGGCGGTACTCCCACTGATACTGTTCCGGCACCTGGCGCACACAATATTCAACTTCCTGATTCATCGCTGCGGTTGCTTCATCCAGATCCTTGCTGTTGATATCACCTTCAGCATGGTGGAAGAATAATTCGAAACCGCCATCCACACGCTTAGCATAACCGGACACAACCACAGCACCGGTTTGTGCCGCCAGCTGAGGTAACAGCTTCATCGTAAATGCCTGAACCCCCATAAAGGGTGCAAAAATACCACCGGACTTATCCGGCTCCTGATCGGGCAAGATACCCAGAATCTCATTTTTACGCAGGCACTTAACGGCCATCCGGACACCCTTAACATTGGCCGGTGCCAGCTGTGAGCCAATCCGCTCACGCTTTTTACGGATCAGATCATCCATCATCTTAATCTTTGGCGGCTTATACATAGCGGTCAGCTTATAGTATTTACTCAGCCACAGGTTCAGCACTTCCCAGTTACCGATATGCGGCGCAATCAGAATAACACCACGGTTTTCTGCCAGCGCATCATCCAGAACTTCTTTACCCTGTACCGCCGTCACTTTTCCCAGCACCCGTTCCGGCTGCCAAATCCACGACATACCCATCTCACCCATCGAGCAGCCAGTCTCTTCCAGGCTTGCGCTGATCAGCGCTTCCTGACCGGCTGAATCCAGCTCAGGAAAGCAGGCAGCAATATTTTTTCGGGTATTTCTGGCCGGTTTGCCAGTACCCTGATTCATACGCCGGCCGATAAAACTACCCAGGCTTCTCGCCATGGAGAGGGGCAGTAGCGACAGCAAAAAAAGCAACCCGACAGCTAAAGGACCTTTCAATTGTTTCACGTGAAACCTTTTGTCATAGAGATGAAAATTCGCAGCCATTATAATGGTTGACGGATAAGGTGAGAAATAAGAAATCCAACTTAGAACAAGACCGGAGCATAATAATGCAATACAGCGTATACCTGTCAGGTGAAATCCACACTGACTGGCGTGAAAAAATTAAAACCGCTATCAAAGAACTGAACCTGCCAGTAACAGTGATGACTCCAAATACAGATCATGGTTCCAGCGATGACTGTGGCGTTGAGATCCTGGGAGCAGAAGAGAACAACTTCTGGAAGGATCACAAAGCAGCAAAAATAAACAGCATGCGCCACATGACAGCCATTCAGCGCGCCGATATTGTCATCGTTCGCTTTGGTGATAAGTACCGTCAGTGGAACGCTGCATTTGATGCAGGTATGGCAGCAGCACTGGGCAAATCTCTGATCGTTGAACATGCAGAAGAGCTGACACATCCACTGAAAGAAATCGATGCGGCTGCACATGCCACAGCAAAGAACACTGAAGAAGTCATCGAAATCCTGAAATATCTTACTCTGGATTACTGATACACATCTTCCTGCAGGGTGGCTGCAACGGCCACCTTGTTCACTAACGGAAACCTGATACCGCTATCATAAACAGCACAGGTAAAAATCTGAAAATTCTTATCTGCCGACGACACATTGCCCCCCATCAGCCCGGCAAATTCATGTATAATCCTGCTCTATTTTTTTACTGTTAACCGACTATGGTGATCTCCGTGACAGACAAAGCGAGTTCAGATGCCAGCACTTTTCAGGGATTAATCCTGGCGCTGCAAGAATACTGGTCAGATAAAGGTTGTGTTGTAGTACAGCCGCTGGATATGGAAGTAGGGGCAGGCACGTTCCACCCGGCAACATTCCTGCGTTCAATCGGCCCGGAAAACTGGAACTCTGCTTACGTACAGCCAAGCCGTCGTCCGACCGATGGCCGTTACGGTGATAACCCCAACCGCCTGCAACACTACTACCAGTTTCAGGTCGTCATGAAACCGTCTCCGGACAACCTTCAGGAACTGTACCTGGGCTCTCTGGAACGCATCGGCATCGACACCCTGGTTCATGACGTTCGCTTTGTAGAGGACAACTGGGAGTCACCAACACTCGGCGCCTGGGGTCTTGGCTGGGAAGTATGGCTGAACGGCATGGAAGTCTCTCAGTTCACTTACTTCCAACAGGCCGGTGGCATTGAATGCTACCCGGTCACCGGCGAGATCACCTACGGCCTGGAACGTCTGGCAATGTACGTTCAGGACGTAGAAAGTGTTTATGACCTGATCTGGACATACAACCCGGACGGCAGCCCGGTCACCTACGGCGACGTCTTCCACCAGAATGAAGTAGAGCAGTCTACCTACAACTTTGAACACGCCGATGTACCTATGCTGTTCAAAAACTTCGATCACTACGAGAGCGAGTGCCGCAAGCTGCTGGAACTTGAAACCCCGTTACCGCTGCCAGCGTACGAACAGGTTCTGAAAGCGTCTCATACATTCAACCTGCTGGACGCCCGCCACGCAATCTCTGTAACCGAGCGTCAGCGTTACATTCTGCGGGTTCGCACCCTGGCCCGTGAAGTGGCACACGCCTATTACGATGCCCGTAAAGCACTGGGCTTCCCGATGGCCTCCGAAGCCATCCGTAACGAAGTACTCGCCGCCAGCGAAGAGGAGAGCAAGTAATGGCCACTCAGGATTTCTTAATTGAACTGGGAACAGAAGAGTTACCACCGGCAGCCTTACTGTCACTCTCTAACGCGCTGAAACAGGAAATCTGCAACGGCATCCAGGAACAGTTTGGTAAGCAAACCGCCTTTAACGACGACGATGTGAAAGCGTACGCAGCACCACGCCGTCTGGCCGTTCAGATCAGCAACCTGCAAACGGAAGTGCCAAGCAGCAGCTTCTTCATGCAGGGCCCGCCGGCCCGCATCGCTTATGATGAAGAGGGTAATCCGTCAAAAGCACTGCAGGGCTTTGCCAAAAAATGCGGCGCAACTGTCGAGCAACTGGAAGAGGTTGACGGCAAGATGGGCTTCCGTCAGGAAACACCGGCCAAGCCTCTGGTCAGCGAACTGTCTGCCATTGCTGAAAACGCTATTCAGAAACTGCCTATCCCTAAGCGTATGCGCTGGGGTGCATCACGGACTGAGTTTGTCCGCCCAACTAAGTGGCTGGTAATGCTGCTGGGGGATCAGGTCATTGAAGGTGAGGTTTTTGGCCTGCAGGCTGGCCGCTCCACGATGGGCCACCGCTTCCACCACAATGAAGCCATCGAACTGAACAGCGCTAACGAATATCTGGAAAACCTGGAAAGCGTCGGTAAAGTCATCGCTGACTTTGAAGAGCGCCGCGAAAAAATCCGTGCCCAGGTTCTGGCAGAAGGCGAGAAAATCAACGCCGTTATACAGATTGATGACGACTTGCTGGACGAAGTAACTGCCCTGAATGAATGGCCAGTTGCACTGACCGGTCGCTTTGACGAACGCTTCCTTGAAGTACCTTCACAGGCAGTAATCAGCTCAATGAAAGAGCATCAGAAGTACTTCCACGTCACGGATACAGAAGGGCAGTTGCTGCCGTACTTCGTCACCATCGCCAACATCGAATCCAAGGATCCGGCCAAAGTGATCGAAGGTAACGAGAAAGTTATCCGCCCACGCCTGGCCGATGCTGCATTCTTCTTCGAAACCGACAAAAAGCAAACGCTTGAGTCACGCATCGAAAAACTGAACAGCATTATTTTCCAGAAAGATCTCGGCACCTTGCATGACAAGGCCGTGCGTGTAGCAGCCCTGGCTAAACACATCGCCGCTACGCTGGACCAGGATCAGGCTAAAGCAGAACGCGCTGCCATGCTGGCAAAGACCGACCTGATGACCGACATGGTCTTCGAATTCACCGACCTGCAAGGCCTGATGGGTTACCACTACGCCCTGAATGACGGCGAAGATGAAGCAGTCGCCAAAGCGCAGAACGAACAATACATGCCACGTTTTGCCGGTGATAAACTGCCACAAACAGAGCCCGGCATTGCTGTCGCACTGGCGGATCGCCTTGACACCCTGACCGGCCTGTTCGGGATTAACCAGCCGCCAACCGGTTCCAAAGACCCGTTCGCACTTCGCCGCGCTTCCCTTGGCGTACTGCGGATTATCGTTGAGCGTGAACTGAACCTGGACCTGCGTGACCTGATCAGCGTTGCTGTCAGCAATCACAAAGACCTGCCGGCAGCAGACGGCCTGGAAGAGAAAGTCCTCAACTTCATGCTGGAACGCTTCCGCGCCAAGTATGACGACGAAAACATCGCTGCCGAAGTATTCCTGTCGGTACTGGCCGTTAAGCCAACCAAACCACTGGAATTCGATCAGCGCGTTAAGGCCGTAAACCACTTCCAGACACTGGAAGAAGCAGCCGCACTGGCGGCTGCCAACAAGCGCGTATCCAACATCCTCAGCAAGCAGGGTGTTACAGATACCCAGCCTGTTAAACTGGAGCTGCTGCAGGAAGACGCAGAAAAAGCACTGGCAACCGCCGTTTCTGATAAGCAACTGGCACTGGCGCCACTGTTTGCTGAAGGCGACTTTAAGGCAGTACTGGAACAACTGGCCGACCTGCGCAGTGCGGTTGATACCTTCTTCGACGATGTCATGGTTATGGCTGACGACGAAGCGGTACGCAACAACCGCCTTGCACTGCTGGGCCAGCTGCGCAACCTGTTCCTTGGCGTTGCAGACATCTCTTTGCTAGGCTGATCAGGCCCACTTAAAATACCAAGCCAGTTGCTCATACCAACTGGCTTTTTTATTGCCCAGATTCAGGACTCACATGAAACTCGTTATCCTCGACCGTGACGGCGTGATTAATTTCGACTCCGACAACTACATTAAAACCGTTGATGAATGGCAGCCGATACCTGGCAGCATTGAAGCCATCGCCACTCTGAGTAAAGCTGGCTTTGATATCTGTGTAGCCACCAACCAGTCCGGCCTTGCAAGAGGCTACTTCACGCCTGAAACCCTGACAGCCATGCACGACAAAATGACCTCACTGGTCACCGAAGCGGGTGGCAGCATAACCCATATAGAACACTGCCCACACGGCCCTGACGATGGCTGCAACTGCCGCAAGCCATTACCGGGCATGATTGAGAACATCCTCAGTAAATACCCTCAAATCCGCGCTCAGAGCGTTTACGTGGTAGGGGACTCATTACGGGATTTGCAGGCAGGCGTCGCTGCAGGCTGCAAAGCACTTCTGGTCAAAACGGGCAAAGGTGAGCGCACACTGGAAAAAGGCGGCTTACCGGACCGCACTGCTGTCTGTGAGAACCTCAACAGCGCCGTAGACATCATCACCGGCTAAACCGGTGTTTCACGTGAAACCTAAAAGGAATTAAACATGACAGCGATAAAGTTCGACAAAGAACAGAAGGAAGTCATTCTGAGCAAGCTAAAAAAATACTGTGAAGATGAGCTGGACCTGGAACTGGGGCAATTCGAAGCAGAGTTTTTTCTGGACTTTATTTCTGACAATATTGGCAACCACTACTACAACAAAGCACTGGAAGATGCTCAGCAAATCGTTACCCAAAGGACGATGGATATTACCGATGCAATCGATGAAATGAGCAGAATAACCTGAGAGCCAACCCAGTGTTAGTGCATACTAACGGCAAAATTAAACCGTTCTCAGATAAAAATTAATCTATATGCTTTACAGCAAGTTATAGGTTAGTGAGTAATTACATTATAGAAAACCAAACTGATCAGCAATCAGTTTTGCAGACATCCCAAGGGTCATGGTAACAATCAGAGGCCTGATCCAGCCGGTACCTTTATTCACCACGACACGGGCCCCCAGGAAGCCGCCAATTATCTGTCCGCAGGCCATCAGCAGCCCCACCATCCAGACCACCTGGCCGCCCACGGCAAAGAAGATCAGCGAGGCGATATTTGAGGTGAAATTGAGAATTTTAGTATTAGCGGTAGCTTTGGGAAGGCTGTAACCGGCCAACGCCACAAAAGCGATGACGAAAAAAGACCCGGTGCCCGGACCAAAAAAACCGTCATAAAAGCCCACAATAGTTGTACAGCTCAGGGCGAAAGCGAGGGGACCCAGGCGGCGGTCGGTATCGCCATCCTGTACTTTCTTCGAAAACATGAAGTAGAGTGCCATTAACACCAGCAGGCCGGGCATAATAAGCGCCAGCACTGACGCATCAATCTGCTGCACCAGCAGCGTACCGGCCATCGCGCCTACAAATGTCATCAGGATCATCAGCCGCATTTGCCGGAGGTTCACCAGCCGTTTACGGATAAAGTACACCGAGGCAGCAAGTGTTCCGAAGCTTCCCTGCAGTTTGTTTGTCCCCAGCGCCATCAGCGGAGGCATCCCGGTCGAAAGCAATACGGGCAGGGCAATCAGACCGCCACCACCGGCAATACTGTCCACAAAACCTGCCACCAGTCCGGTAGCAAACAGTAACAACAGCAACAGCGCATCAAATTCCATCTGATCTTCCTCGGCAGCCAGTCTTACACAGGGAGAGTAAGTCTATCTGTCTGTACGGCGATTGCACGGAAAAAATGATCTGCATCAAACGGTAAGAGACTAAGCAGGTAAAGATGACAAGCGTATTAAAACTCTCCTCTGCAATGCCCCGTATTATTCATCATTAAAAATCAGACAATTAGGCTAAAAAGGCGACTTATTGGCCTAATACAGCCCGTATACCCATAAACAGGCCTAAAGGTTCACATAAGATAATCTGAAATGAATACATTTATTCATCTGTGGCGTGAAAAAGTGTCGTTTGTTTAAGCACCGGGAGAGGCCTATGATGCCTGCAACTGAAAAGCTCAAGTGATCCGGGCAAACAGTACCTTTAACAGCCTATTTTGAGTGATACCAAGATGATTAACTTCGATAACTTCATGAAAGACAGCTTCCCACTGGTTGGCGAAACTGAAAAAGACTACTTCCTGCGCATTTCTGCTGAATACAAAGACCTGCAAAAGAAGGAAGACCGTCAACTGCGTAAGCAAAAGGTAATCAACCGTCTGAGCAGCGCCGCTAAGCTGTTTAACGTTGACCTTAACCCGAACGTTGCGCGCCCAAAGACTCAGTTCTTCAAGAACATTCACTGAGTACTGAGCAACACAGAATTTGCAGCCCCCGATCCCCTCAGGGCTGCATCCCCTAAAAAGCCCTGCTGCCGATACCTGTTGCACCACAGGATATAAGGCAACGGGGCTTTTGTTTTTCAGGCAAACAGTCTGGCCGCCAGCAAATGCTCAATCAGGCAACGGGTACGCAACGGCATCTGTCGGCGGGACGGATACACCAGCGAAAACTGCAAAGCCTCACCCTGAAGCGCCGGCATTAACCTGACCAAACGCCCGGCCGCCAGTTCATCCGCAACCGTTGAAGGCAGCAAACACCCGACACCTAATCCAGCAAGCACCATGCGCTGCGCCATCAGGGGAGAGTTACACATATGGTAATTCTGAGGGCAAAAACTGACCGGCTGATCGCCCTGATAGAGACTGACCTCTGCCACCGGGCTTGCCTGCTGCAACATGATCCAACGGCGCACTTCCAATTCACTTAAAGAACGGGGCTCCCCCTGCAGCGCCACATAATCAGGAGAGGCAAATAGCTGCATACGGTCCTCAAACAGCGGCCGCATGATCAGAGAATCATCCCGGGGAACGCCCACCCGTATAGCCACATCAATCTGTTCCGCTATCAGATCCAGAGGATCATCACAAAGCACCAGATCCAGCTGGACCCGGGGATAACGCTGCTGAAAACTTTCCAGCGCAGGCAGCAGCCGGGCAATGGCGATATCATGATTAACGGTCAGGGCAACCCTGCCACGGGCAACTTCCTGGCTGCTGGCAACCTCCACATCCGCAAGAATCCCCGGCAGATCACTGGCCCGGGCAAATACCTCGCGGCCTTCCATCGTCATACTCAGCTGCCGGGTCGTACGGTTCAGTAAACGCACCCCCAGACTGTTTTCCAGCTGTGCCACCTGTTCACTGACCCTGGACCGGCTGCTGCGCAGTTTACGGGCTGCCGCTGCGAAGCTGCCACAGGAGACCACCTCAACAAATACCGCCAGTAACTTAAGACGGTTCAAATCAAATGTACCCATATTCCGATCAATCTATCTTCTTTTAGCCATCTAATCATGACAATCATTATTTCCCATACTGGTCATCATTCGCAATAAGCTATTCAAAGGAGTCACAGGATGATTGTTGTTACAGGCGCAAATGGCCAGCTGGGCCGGCTGGTTATCGAAGAATTATTACTGCGCACCGCCGCTGAAAACATTGTCGCGACGGTACGTAATCCGGAAACTGCAGGAGAACTGGCAGCACTCGGCATTCAACTCCGGCAGGCAGACTATGATCAGCCCGCCACGCTGACAAAAGCCTTTGCAGGCGCAGAAAAGGTCCTGCTGATTTCTTCCAGCGCGGTTGGTCAGCGGGTTCCTCAGCATCAGGCGGTCATCCACGCGGCTGAAGAGGCCGGTGTACAGTTACTCGCGTATACCAGCATCCTGCACTGCGACCGCTCGCCGCTGCAGCTGGCAGAAGAGCATCAGCAAACCGAAGCCCTGTTAAACGCATCGTCTGTTGCCACTGTCATTCTGCGCAATGGCTGGTATACCGAAAACTACACCATGAGTATTCCGGTCATGCTGGAAATGAAGCAACTGTTTGGCTGTGCGGCTGAGGGACGTTTCTCCACCGCCAGCCGCCATGATTATGCAACTGCCGCAGCAACGGTACTGACCACCGATAACCAGGCAGGTAAGGTCTATGAACTGGCAGGCGACCACAGCTTCAGCCTAGCAGAATTCGCCGCACTGCTGAGTCGGCAAAGTGGCACTCAGGTCAGTTTTCAGAACCTGAGCGAAACAGACTTTACCCGGGGGCTTGTTCAGGCAGGGCTGCCGGAAGGTTTCGCGGCACTGCTGGCCAACGCGGAGAGCGGGGCAGCTGAAGGCTGGCTGTTTGATGACAGCAAACAGTTGCAGGCACTGATCGGCCGGCCAACAACACCGGCGGAAGACACTGTTCAGGCGGCTCTGAGCTGAACAGCAGCACGGCAGGTAACTGCTCAGGCAGTTACCTGATTACCTCCGGCCAGACAGGCGCAGATACGGTTCCGGCCGGTTCCCTTGGCAAGATACAGCTGCTCATCCGCTAGTTCGATGATGGCATGCTGCGTCAAACTGATATCTGCCGGTACTGTTACCATACCGACAGACACCGTCAGCCGTTCACTGATATCGGACCCACTATGGTAAATATCCAGGCTCGCCACCTGCTGCATGACTTTTCCGGCGACCCTTTGCCCGCCGCTATAGCCCGTATTTGGCATCACGATGACAAACTCCTCACCGCCAAAACGCGCCACTATATCGCTGTCACGCACACAGGTTTCCTGTAACGCCAGTGCCACTTCCTGCAAGCAGGCATCACCTTCAAGATGACCATAAATGTCATTAAATTGCTTGAAATAGTCGATATCAATCAGCATAAGAGACAATTCAGCAGCATGCCGGTCGCGGCGGACGACCTCTCTGCCCAGTGCCTGATCAAGATAGCGACGGTTTGCCAGCCCGGTCAGCCCGTCCTCCATGGAAATCTTCTTGAGCCGCAAATTGGCCTTCTGCAGCGCTTCAGTGCGTTCAGACACACGGCTTTCCAGCTGGGAGCGTTCATGAAACAGCGCTGCAATCGCCTTTTTCCGGGCCCGGATATTCCGGTAAAGCATCAAGATCAGCATGCTTTGAACAGCCAGGAAAATCAGGCCTGCTATCAACCATAAACGGTATTTAACCCAAAGAGTTTCCGGCATATCCTGAATAACCGCCCCCGGTGGCAAGCGGTCGGACGAAATCTGAAAGCGCTTTAACTGAGGATAATTGAATATATCCTGAGTCGGGCTGGTCATCATCACCGGAATATCATCAGGATCTTCACCGCCCAGCACCTTCAAGGCCATTAAAGCCATCACCCGTCCTTGTTCTTCACCGGTGATCAGGCGACCACCCACGGCCCCTGACTGCAGATAAAATGGCCAGAATGAATACATAGGGAAAGGGCTCACACTGACAACGCGTTCACCGTGTTCAATCCTGGAATAGTGCCTGCCAACAGCCTGATCAGCAGTCTGTCCAGCCATAAATAGCAGGCTGTCAGACGGCATCAGCGCTAACCGTTCAGCAATCTCTGCCTGCCCCATATCCAACAGTTCAACAACTTCATAGTCGTTCCTCAGCTCCCTGAGAACGGGCTTGGCTGTTTCATAATTTCGCCGGCTGCTCACATCACGTGTTGAAAACAGAAATGCCAGCGCACGGGTGTCCGGATGTACCGACAGTGCCATCTGAATCGCAGCCGCATAATCAATTTCTTCGTTCACGCCGGTCACGTCCTGCATCTTACCGAGTACATCCATGGAAAAGTTGTTATAGCCGGAAAAAATCAGCGGTACGCCGGGGAAAAAAACCTCCCGATACTCCTTCATAAAATCGAAAGCATAGTTATCGGATGTCAGAATAATATCAGGCTGGTAATTCTGATACTTAGCACTGATAAGACGCACCTGTGAGGCTTGCAGCTGTGTGTGATCAAAACGCAGCGCATCAAGATACTCAACGGTCAGCTCCGTTTCATAGCCAGCACTGTCCAAGACCTCCTGAACACCGGCCTGGATCCCGTCACTCCACTCATAGCCGGGATGATAAGAATTGATATACAGCACCCGTACCGGACCTGCGCCAGAAGAAAGAGCAGGGGAAGCCGCAGCAGCAGAAGCGAACGGCAGCATATGGGCCGAAATGACCATATACAGAGACATCAGACACACACCACGCCAGCACATACTACTACCTACTTTCTGGGCTACAGGACTTTAGTATAACGGTGCGAAAAGTGACGTCATTAAAAAATGAAGAAAAAACTGCACAAAACATGCAGCAAAGACACACTCCTGAACAAACCCTTAAAACAACTGCATTATTGAAGATTTTAAGCGCATTTAATCAACTTTTTTGCTTTATTCATCCATTAAAAAAGGCGCAAAAAGCGCCTTAAACAATCAGAATAACAAGCCCCTGTGTTGTAAATAATAGACGCAGGTTATTTTCCGGCAGCCAATCCCAAGCCCAGTACCAGAAAACTCAGGGCGGTAAAGCGTTTTTGCCGGGCCTGCCATTTCGGCGTACGCAACACTTCACGTAACTTTTGCGCCAGTAACAGATGCAATCCGGCGTTCACCAGAAAAATGCCCATAAAAGTACTGCCCAGTACCCCCAGCTGAAGGCTCAGACTCTGTTGCTGATCAATAAACGGCGGGAAGAAGGCCCCGTAAAACAGCAATGATTTGGGGTTTGTACCATTGATCAGAAAACCTTCAGCCAGCGCTCTGAAACGGGTCTTCTCGACGAAATTCCGGGTGAAATCCTCTGTTGTTTTCAGGCTTCGCCACTGCGCCCAGGCCAGCCAGAACAGAAACAGCACGCCACACCAGCGGATCACTTCAAACAGCAGCGCAGACTCCGCCAGAATCACATGTACCCCAAGTGCCATCAGCGAGAAAAACACCAGGTGTGCCAGTACCGCGCCGACAATGCAGAAGCCCGCCTGACGGCTGCTTTGCAGCGCACTGGTCATAATCACCAGATTGGTTGGCCCGGGCACAATCACAATCACAACGGTTGCCAGACTGAATGCCAGCCAGATACTCAGATCCATCCCCAGAACTCCTGAAAAGCGTTAAATGAAAGCCGTATTGTGACGGAATCTGCAGAATGAACCTTGCTATTCCTTCTTGATGATCAGGCATTAATACAATAATCTTTCCAAAAACAACTTAAAACAGAAAGAATCAACCTATTATGCAACCTGACAAGACAGATATGCGGATCATGGCCATCCTTCAGGAAGAAGGGCGCCTGAGCAATGCAAAGCTCGCTGAAAAACTCTCACTGAGTGAAACGCCATGCTGGCGGCGGCTCAGGCAGCTGGAGCAGGAGGGGTATATCGAAGGTTATCAGGCCAATATTAACCGCCGGAAGCTGGGGCTAGGCGTGCTGGCGTTCGTTCAGATCAGCTTTGCGCAGCAAGGTGCGGTTAATGCTGATTTTGAACAGACCATCCAGAACTGCCCCAATATTCTGACCTGTCATAACACCACTGGCGCGGCAGATTTTTTACTCCAGGTCGTCGCCAGAGATCTCGATGATTACAGTCATTTCCTGGAAGAGGTATTGCGGAAAATCCCGGGGGTCGCCAGCATTCATTCCAACCTTTCCTTGCGGGAAGTGAAATCTTCCCACCATTTACCGGTTGGCTGATGCACAGGTGCGGCCCACACAGATATTCAGCTTTGCAGTAAACCCTCAGGAATGTGAAATCGCTGGCTTCCAGCAGCAGAATACCGCCCGGAAAGCGCAGCGTTTTTCGGTAACATTTCGCTGAATATCGGCTAGCCAAAAAGATCAGACAGAAATTTTAATACCATAAATACTGATCTATAACTAAAGTGAATATTCACTTCAGCTATTTTTCATGGGTACGAAAGGCGGTACATCAAAAAACACCGGTACATTAAACGGCATCATGGTGGTCACCATCTTAAACGGCGCCAGATCCTCCGGTGGATACACCATCTGATCCAGTGATGCCTGTTGCTGATAGCGCTGATACAGCTTGTCGATATCGTCCTTCAGCTGACGAATACTTTGCTGGCTGAACAGCCGACTGGTCGAATAAAACGGATAGTCACTGTCGTGTTCCTGGCTGATTGCCTGCGCAATGAATGCCTGATTTACCCCCACCAGAATTTTATGCAGGGGGCCATCTAATCGCCAGCGCACCGGCATCGTCAGCAACAGGTGCACGGAATCATTTGCGCCGATACGCACCAGCCGGAGCTTTTCCAGCTCACGCATGTACAGATACACATCCGCGGGCGACAACCGGTTGTACTGCCCGATCGCCCGGGCATCAAACCCGCTGAGCAGTAACACCAGACAACTGAACAGGCCTGGCTGATCTGCCAGCGCCTGCTCTGTCTCAGGCGGCAGCTCGGTTGCTTCCGCAGGTGCCTGATCAGCCAGCTTCATCAGGTCACTGAAGCTGATCCCCAGCGCTTCGCAAATATCCATTAACCGGCTCATCTTGCAGTCCTGCTCCTGAAACAGCCGCTTAACGGTCACTTCCGACGTGTTCAGCATAGCGGCCAGATCCCGGTAACGGATTCCCTGAACCTTAAGCACCTGTTTCAGGGCACTGAATACCCCGCCCAATTCTTGCTCCGGTGACAATGTCTGATCCTCCCGCCTTAAAAAAGCATCACATTTTGATACTTAATAACAAACAAATTGCTTAAAAGATACATATTACTATCCTGAGCACCACGGCCGTCACTCAGTTAACTCAGTCACCATCATTTCAAGAGGTATCTATGAAATCCACATTCATCGCCCCGGCCATCGGTGCAGGCCTGCTCATGCACATCAGCTTTTCTGCATTGGCTGATAGCCGTTTCAGCCAGCCGCTGTGGCAGCTAAAACAGTTTGATCAGCCAGAATCGGTGGTTGCGGACCCGGACAGCCAGTGGCTCTACGTTTCCAATATCAACGGCGCCCCGACAGAGCTGAACGGAAAAGGCTATATCAGCCAGGTCAGCAAAACAGGTAAACAGTTAACCCGGCACTGGCTCACCGGTCTGGATGCGCCTAAAGGCCTGGCCATCAGCGAAGGCAAACTGTACGCCGCCGATATGCAAACGCTGCATGTGATCAGTTTATCCACAGGATCGCACCTGCAAAGCTATACGCTGCCAGACGCCAGGATGCTGAACGATGTCACCGCCGGACCGGATGGCAGCATCTATGTTTCTGACATGCTGGGCGGTGGCGTATACCGGCTCAGAGATAATCGCTTATCTCTGTGGATAACACCTGAAAGCATTCCGCACCCTAACGGGCTTCTGTGGGAAAAAGATCATTTATTAATTGCCGGCTGGGGTAAGGACATGCAGGCTGATTTCACCACCGGAACCCCGGGCAGCCTTTATCGGGTAAGCCCGGAAGACAAAGCCTTAAAGCCCTTATCCACAGGCTATCAGCTAGGTAATCTGGACGGTGTTGTCCGGCATAACAACGCGCTCTATATCAGTGACTGGATCAGCGGCGAACTCTACCAGCTTGGGGATAACCAGCGCCGTAAAGTGCTGAGCACTCAACCGGGGCTGGCGGATATCGGCGCCGATTCCGGCACACTCTATGCACCGATGATGATGGATAACACTCTGGTCGCCTGGCAACTGCCTTAATTACCCACAGGCATCGCCACACCGGCTGGCATCAGCACTGTTGATGCCAGCCGGTACCTGAAACACAGCCCAGTTATACATCTGCGACATTCAGGAGGACGCTATCTGACCTCCACAAAGGACACCGCATCAGCTATTGTCAGTTGATAATAGTCAGAGGGGGCACTGAAACATGCAGATCGACCTTCACAGCGACGGCCTCAGCATTCAGTTTGACGCTGAGCAGCAACGCCATTACCTGAACTACTACTGGCTGCGGGACAACTGTCCCGACTCCTTCGACCCGCAAACCCGGGAACGGGTATTCGATATCAGCGAACTGCCACAGGCTCCGGAAGCAAAGAGCGCAACTCTCAGTGCAACGGATGAGCCTCAGTTGGTGATCCGCTGGCAGCATGAAGATCACATCAGCCACTACGATCTGGGCTGGCTGCGCGCCCGCTGTGAAACCGGTAAACGGGCGGACCCCGCCGCAATGCCCCGGAAACTCTGGTACGGCGATCACTATGAACACTTTCAGCGGTTTCATTTTCATGCACTGAAGGACGCTCCTGAAGAACAGCTGCGCTGGGCAAAATCCCTGCTGAAAGAGGGCGTCGCCATTATTGACCAGATGCCCGACAGCGATGCCGGCCTGACCACACTGGCAAACCTGCTTGGTTGCGTCCGGCCGTCCGTTGCCGGAGATTACTTTGAAGTAAAGGTACACGCGGTGCCGGTCAACCTGTCGTACACCGCAGCCGCACTGGAAATGCATACCGACACCCCGGCAGAAGAAATGGCGCCCGGCATACAGTTCCTGCACTGCAGGGTCAATACAGCCACCGGCGGTGAAAGCCTGTTTCTCGACGGCGCAGCCGCCGCCACCGCTTTCAGAGAACAGTATCCGGAAGACTTTCGCCTGCTCAGCGAAAAGCGTATTCCTTTCTATTACGACCACGAAGATTTCGACTGGCGGGCCTATCAGCGGGTCATTGAACTGGATGACCACGGCGAAATTTCCGGCGTCACCGTCTCCCAGCATATGGCCGACGCATTTGATCTGCCCCAACAGGCACTCGACGACTACTATCCGGCCTTCGTGCGCTTCCTTAAACTGCTCAAAGATCCCCGTTTTCTCACCACATTCCGCCTCAGTGCAGGTGAGTGTATCGTCTTTGATAACCACCGGATCGTCCATGGCAGAGCCAGTTATGATCCGAGCAGCGGTGACCGGCACCTGCGCGGCTGCTACATCGACCGGGGGGAATTACGCAGCCGCTACCGCACCCTGCTCAGGCAGTCCGGTCACGGTTAAACTGACCAGCTTAGCAAAGGTAAAATCAGGGGGAGCACGGGCGTACCAGGATGAATTCCGGTCCCTCTGTAACCCTGCCACTGACGGAAAACGGAACCGGCTAAAACAGGCATCCGTTTTCATTTTACCCCCGAAGTAATCCTTCAGCTGATCACTGGTGCCGCTACCGTACTGTCCGAACACAGGATGAACCACATCAGCATAAGGGGATAATTCACCCTGCCTTCACGTTTAAAAGAACCGGTCGCAGGATAAGCAGGCATCGTCATTGTCATGCCTTCTGGTACTCAGGGCTTCCAGTGTCTGATCAATCGCAACCGCCCAGTTGGCCCGGGTCACTTCGCGGTAGGCAACATCCCCGACAAAGCCACTGCTCATCACCAGATCAGGCTGTAACTGCCTTAACTTCTCCAGGCTTTCAGCCATATCTTTCTCTGTACCGCCGGCGTTCTGCATCACAAAGGTTTGCCACTGTCCGTAGGACTGAAAATACGTGTCGCCGGTAAACAGATAAGTCTGCCCGTAAGGTGAGCGGTACAGAAAGGTAATACTGCCATCCGTATGCCCCGGGGTATGAATAATCTGGATGTCCTCAAGCGCGCTGTCCAAAGGACTGAAGACAAGATCCGGCTGACAGTCACGGCCTATATAAGACGCCTCCGGCACACTGCACCCCAGCTCAGACCCGAAGCGCTGTCTGATCCGCTGCAGGGAAGGGCCGGACTCGTCCCGGTGCGTCAGCAACTGATACCGGACCCCGCCCAGCGCTGCAATCTGCGCCAGATCCGCTTCAGCGGCGGTATTGTAGAACAGCACATTGCCTGCGGGCCTGACGAGCAAATACGCATGGCTGTTGAGTCTCCCCGAGCTGTATTTATCAGATTGCCAGAGATCTTCAGTGATTTGTCGCATATTTGCCCTCCGCGGATGACCGGTTAACTGAGGCCGATTGCCAATCAGCGGCAGGCATTCTAAAATCTCAACATTACTTGAGGTCAATACCTGTGAACGCAAAATCTGCTCCGAAAAAAGAGCTTTCCGTCGGAGAGGTTTCCTCCCGCAGCGGTCTGCCTGTCTCCACCATTCACTTTTATGAAGCAAAAGGGCTGATCAGCTCCCAGCGCAACAATGGCAACCACCGGCGTTATCTGCGGGGGGTGCTGCGTAAACTGGCCGTGATAAAAGTGGCCCAGCAGGCGGGGATTCCCCTGAGTGAAATCAAAACGGCAATGAGCCAGCTCAGCAATGACAAAACCATCACCGCCGATGACTGGGCCCGACTGGCAGAAGCCTGGAAGGCACAGTTAAATGAACGGATTAACCAGCTGTCGCGGCTGCGGGATACCCTGGGGTACTGCATCGGCTGTGGTTGTTTATCAGTGAATGACTGTGAACTGATTAACCCGGAAGACAAATTGAAGAAAAAAGGCCCCGGGGCGTACTATCTGGACCCGGAAGTGCCACTGGAGTCCGGCGACACGCACTGAGCAGCAAGCGTCTGAACAAGGGAGGCAACCTGAGCCAGCAACGGCGTCTGCTGCCGGTCGGCACGGTAGGCAAACAGTACCCGTACCGGTTTTTCAATTTCCGCCAGTAATTCCACTTCGCCGTTCGCTGCAGCCGGCTCCGCCGTGGTCGCATGTAACAGCCCGACGCCCACACCGCCAGCCACCAGTTTTCGGGTGATCTGTTCACGGTCGATGCTGATGATCCGCGCCGGACGAATCCGGTGTTGTTCAAAAACAGCCTCTGCAGCCCGGCCGCAACAGGTGCCGGACGCGGGGCAAACAATCCAGGGCAGACGTTCCAGCGCCGCCCAGTCAGTCTGTTCAGTCGCCGGCACCAGGCCCGGCGGTGCCGCCAGATAAAGACCAAAACGGGCCACTTCCACGGCAGTAAACACCCTGTCAGGTTCTGACGCTGTATTATAAAAACCGGCATCCAGCCCCCCGGAGCGGATCTTCTCCAGAATCTCTTCCGAATGGCCGTGGGTGAGGGTTACTTCAACGTCCGGATACTGTTCCGCCAGCCGGGTCAGCAGCTGCCCCAGCAAATCACTGCAGCCATCTCCGCCCATACCCAGCCGTAACCGGCCTGATATCTGCCCCCGAAGCCGGCCGGCTTCTGCCAGTACAGCCCGGTGGGCCGCCAGCGCCAGTTCAGCCTTATGTCGTAACTGCCGGCCGTCAGGGGTCAGTTGCATCCCTTTCGGGGTGCGGATAAAGAGCGTCAGCCCCAGCAGGTCTTCCATGGCTTTAATATGCGCGCTGACCGCCGGCTGGCTAAGGCACAAACACTCCGCCGCCCGGGTAATACTGCCTTCTGCAGCAACCGTGACGAAGGTTTTCAGCTGATGAATATCCATCTCACACTCCCTGAATACTGCCGGTTACATGCCACCACAGCAGGCTGAGGGGCGTTAATACCAGCAGTGTAATCACAAACAGCCACAGGCATAACAGGCTGATTCTGCCTAACGGTAGCTTACCCAGCTGCATCGCCGCCACTAACGGCGGTGCCTGATAGGGTAAAAAAACGTTTGAAAATGCCAGCACCTGGGTCATTAATACCGCCCCCAGTGAGATGCCGGTCAGCCGGGCCATGTCCGCCGCCAGCGGCGTCATAACCGCAGGTACGCCGGGCAGGTTTGTCAGCATAGCCACCAACGTCGAAATGCCCGTCAGCGCAGCTAAGTTACCCGCTATATTATCCGCTGAAAACGACACATAGTCGCTCAGCATTGCAACCACAGCAGCCCCCAGCCCCACATGGGAAATCACCGCCCCCAGCCCGATCATCGCCGCAATGAATACCAGCGGCGCAATCTTCACCGCCTCATGAATACAGTCTCTGGCGGTCAGCCCGGCATACGGCCACAGGCATACCAGCGCAGCAGCCAGCCCGATCCAGCCGGGGGATACCTGATGCAAACTGTCGGTTATCCACAGGATCAGACACAGGCTGATCAGCAGCATAAGCCGCCGTTCAGAACGGCTGGCAGGCCCCGTTGCCTGTACCGGCACAACATCCGGTGCCCGATCAGGAAACAACCGCCGGATCAGCAATACCAGTAACACTGCTTTACCGGCCCCCAGTACCGGAAAATGCATCAGTAAATACTCCCAGTAAGTCAGCTGTATGCCGTACAGGGTCTCCGCCATCCCCGCCAGCATCATGTTCGGCAGGTTAGACGGCAAAATGGTAAACGCCGGCAACCAGGTGCCAAACGCTGCAGCGGTAACCATACCGGTTCTGCCATTACTGCCGGGGGCATAACCCATGCTGTCAGCCAGTGCGATCACCAGCGGCACTAACAGGGCAATTCTTCCCATAGAAGAGGGCATAATAAAAGCCAGTGCCAGCCCAAAGGCAACAACGCCCGCCAGTGTGCCTGTATAAGTACGGCCGGTCACCCGGGAGAGCAGCGCACCGGCCCGGCGGCCCAGCCCCGTATAACGGATGGCCGCCCCCAGTATCACACCGCTGAACAACAACCAGAACCCGGACGCATAAAAGCCGGAAAAGATCACCGCTGCCGGCGCCAGTTGCAAGACACTGACCACCAGAAAAAATACCAGTGCCGGCCAGTATTCGGGCAGGGCAGCGGTGGCCCACAGGCCGATACAGAAAATACTCAGCCCGGCAACCATGGCCATATTCGCCGGTATTATGCCCGCCAGAGCCCACGTGGCACTCAGGGCAAACGTGACAATCAGGGTGATTTGCCAGGGCTTTTTAAACAGCCATCCGAATGGCCGGAATACCGCAGCGTCTGGTGGAGAAACGGACTGATTCATCTTCTGAGCTTACCTGTTACATGATTTTTTCAACACAATAAATGTGCCACTGAAGCAGGTTATAAAGCTATTCGTTTATCCGGAGCACAGCCCTCAGAAATACTGAGGGCTGTAACCGCGGAGCAGGGGGTTCTACAACGTAAATTTTCCAATCAGTTTTTCCAGTACTTTCGCCTGGGCGTGCAGCTCTACACACAAAGCAGATGACTGCTGCATCGTCTCTTTCGTATCTTCAGCGGTACCTGAAATCACCACAACGGTGCGGTTAATTTCCTCTGTCGCCAGTGACTGTTCCTGCGTAGCGACTGCAATCTGACTGTTCATCTGCGTCAGGCTGACAATCTCTTCGCTGATATTCAGCAGGGTATGGCCGGTTTCAGCTAAACGTTGTGCGGTCTGCCGGGTGCTTTCACTGCCGGATTCGATCGCACTGACAGCCCCGGCAGCTTTCGCTTTCAGGCTCACCACCATGATATTAATCTGCTCCGTCGATTCGGAGGTTCGCTGTGCCAGTGTGCGGACTTCATCGGCCACCACCGCAAAACCGCGCCCCTGCTCACCGGCCCGGGCCGCTTCAATCGCCGCGTTCAGCGCCAAAAGATTAGTCTGTTCAGAAATACCCTTTATCACTTCCAGCACTGTGGTAATGGACTCAATTTCCTCCGCCAGCTGATTAACCGACATAACCGAATTACCGATGGAATGCTCCAGTTCATTCATCTGGTCAATGGTGTCATTCACATAATCATTGCCCTGCAGCAGGGCAGACTGACTGTTCTGCGCCACACCGGATGCCTGACCGGCATTATCCGCAATGCCTTTTACCGTCTGCTCCATTTCAGTGACGGCGGCTGCAACCGTCTGGGTACTGAACGACTGCTGTTCAGATAAATCAGAGGCGCTGCCGGCCTGAACCGTCACCTGGCCGGCAATGGTTTTCACCTGATCGGCGGTATCCGATACCTGGACAAACATTTCATGCAGCTGTTGCAGGAACAGGTTAAATTCAGCAGCCAGCTGACCGATCTCATTATGGTCCCTGACAGGAAGCCGGGCGGTCAGATCGCCATTATTAGCGGTCAGATCCTGTACCGCTGCAGTGATCTTCTCAACAGGTTTAAAAATCTGATTCACCAGCAGGCGGGCACACAGCAACCCCAGCACGGCTATCAGAACGCCTGCCAGCAGACTTTGGGAAACCGCCCCGTTGACCGCTGCGAACAACTCATCTTTCGGGGTTTCAGCCACCAGATACCAGTCCAGTGACTGCAGGGGGGTGCTGGCGGTCATAAAGGTTCTGCCATCCCGGGAGACTTCGTTCACTGCGCCATTACGGATTGTATCCGGGGTCGCCATGGTACCGATCATCTCCGGGTCCGGGTGCAGCTTAATCACCCCGCCGGCATCTGTCAGATAGACAAATCCGGACGCACCCACCTTATACGCCTCAATCAGTGCGACCATTGAGTCCAGCGAACGGCCAACACCGCCGATGGCCACCCGCCGGCCCTCCACCGTAATCGCATAGTTAATAAATACCGCCGCTCTGTTCAGTGTCTTTTCCACATCCAGCGCCAGCTCGAAGGGAGCCTCCGTGCGAAGAAAGCTGTAAAACCACGGGTCGTTCTCCGGGCTTATCTGCCGGCTTAATCCTGCGTCGGTGTAATAATTGCCGGTGACATCAGACACAATAAATGCCGATAACGCCTGATTATTGTCCTTAACGTTGCGCAGATACCCGTCTATTTCCTGCCCGGTACCGGCAGCCTCACCGTTCTTAATCCACGCCTGAACAAAGGTATTTTCAGCCAGCGCCCTGGATGCCAGCAGCGGGCCTGAGAGTTCCAGCTCTATGGCATTACGCACCGCCTGAAGCGCCGTTGGCAGATCTTCTGTCACCAGCTTATCCGTCGCATGCTGCCTGATACCGGTAGAAAAAATGAAACTGGATATTGCCAGCGGGAACACAATGGCAAGGATCAAACCGAGGTATAACTTCTTTTTTAACTGCATACATTACCCGTCTGTTTACTGCACCAACGGGTATAAATAACAAAAACACCACAGTTAATACAAAAATACAGTTTTCTGTATACAAAAAATCATACTAAGCGACGTTCACACGGGCGATAAAACTGCCGGTCCGGCGGTCATTGCTCCGGGCCAGTCATATTATGCTCCGCTTCAGCAGCAGCGGCAGCATCTGCCCCCCGGCCGGCACAGATCGCTTCCACCAGCTCCCGGTGGCTGCTACCCACAGTTTCAGGATCAAAACTCTGATTAGAAACCGAGATATAACTGAGCAACTGATTTTCAATCAGTTGATACTGTTTTGCCAGACGGCCGTGCCCGGACAAATCAATAATGGTTTTGTGCAGAGCCAGATCCGCCCGGGTAATCGCGCTGAAGTCATCTCCGGCACAGCATTCCAGCAGATGCGAATAGGCCTCCTGTAACCGTCCAGCACCGGCAGCAGTAATATGTTCTGCAGCCAGCCGGGCAGCCATACTTTCCAGTGAGGAACGCAACGTTGAAAGCTCCCAGAGATCCTGCTCTGTCAGCTGTGAGACCGACCAACCCGCATAGGGCACCTGGGTAATCAGGCTCTCCGAGCCAAGCTGATGCAGGGCAATCCGGATGGTTCCCCGGGACAAACCGTATTCTTTGGCCAGCGTCGTCTCCACCAGCCGGGTGCCGGGTGTCAGCTCACCGTTAATAATGTCTTCGCGGATCAGATCAGCCGCCTGATCTTCCAGACTCCGCTTATTGATAAGTGCCGACTTATTCATCCAAGATATTCCTGCCATCGATTGTCCGACAATCTTACCTGAACAACTCATCAGTGCGTAGCCTGTACGGAACCAACGGCCAGCCACAAAAAAAGCAGCCGGGGCTGCTTTTTCAGAAGTTGTCTGGTGAAACCAAAAGCAGGTTATTCCTCAAACGTACTTTTCGTCAGGTTTATTCAGTTATAGTCCGGTAAGTTAAACGCCTTACGATAGCCAAACAGCGCCTGACTGCCGCCGGTATGCAGGAACACAATGTTGTCAGCTCCGGCAAAATGGCCCTGACGGATCAGATCAATAAAGCCCGCAGCGCCTTTCGCGGAGTAAACCGGGTCCAGCAAAATGGATTCATGCTGCGCAAACAACTCTATTGCTTCAATGCCGCTGGCGGTCGGAATGCCATACCCTTCACCGACGTAATCACAGTTAGCCATAACATCTTCACGCTTAACCGCGCCGGGAATATTCAGATATTCAGCGGTTGCCTGTGCCAGCTTAAACACGTTGCCTTCCTGAGTTTCCTGCGGTGCACGAACGCCGATGCCCAGTACCGGAATCTGGCTGTTGGTTGCCGCCATGCCTGTTACCAGACCCGCCTGGGTACCGGCACTGCCGGTCGCGTGTACCAGATGATCAATTTTCAGCTGCATGTCGTTTGCCTGAGTCAGCAACTCAATGGCTGCATTCACATACCCCAGTGCACCAACAGCATTCGAACCGCCACCCGGTACGATATAAGGCTTCTTGCCTTTTGCCCTGAGTTCGGTGGCCAGCGCTTCCATGGCTGCATTCATGTCAGTGGCCGCCGGGAACTTGCTCAGTGATGCGCCAAACAGCTGATCCAGCATCACGTTACCGTTATAGTTGTAATCCACATCTTCACTGCCGGTACGGTCTTCCAGCAGAATATGACATTCCATGCCCAGTTTAGCGGCTATCGCGGCGGTCTGGCGGGCATGGTTTGACTGGGTTGCCCCCTGTGTGATGATCGTATCAGCCTGTTCTGCAACCGCTTCACCCATCAGAAATTCAAGCTTACGGGTTTTATTACCCCCACCGGCCAGGCCGGTGCAGTCATCCCGCTTGATCCACAGGTTAGGCCCCCCGAGCAATTTGGTCAGATTTGGCATAGGCTCCAGCGGGGTGGCCAGGTGTGCAAACTGTAAACGTGGGAATCGGGATAGGTGCATCTGAATACTCCGGTCTGAAATAATGAATCAGCGCTGCAAACATGTCTGGCTGAGTGTGCGGATATATTAGAAGCAGCCCTGAAGCCTTGACCAATGCTGTTTTTTGTATACTTTGGTACTTTTCTGCACATTCTTTTTTAACCCGCCAGGAGAGCGGTCATGGAATTAAAATGGCTGGAAGACTTTCTGGCACTGGTCGAATTCGGCAAATTTGCCAAAGCCGCTGAATACCGCTGCGTCACTCAGCCGGCATTTGGCCGCCGTATCCGCAGTCTGGAGAACTGGCTGGGGGTTGAACTGGTCGATCGTCAGCAATATCCCACGGCGCTGACCACCAGCGGGGAAGAGTTTGTGCCGCAAGCGCGCCGCTGGGTCGACGACTTTTACACCACCCGGGCACAGTTACGCAGCCGGGAAGCGGGGAATAAACGGGTCATTTTTGCTGCGCAGCATTCCCTTACCGCCGCCTTCTTCCCGGAATGGATGAAAACCCTGGGTCCCTTACCTGAGGAGGCCCACATCCGGCTGGATGCCCATAACCTGCATGATTGCCTGGATACTCTGTTATCCGGGCAGTGTGATTTTCTGCTCTGTTATCACTCCGCCCATATTTTCCCCCAGCTGGAAGGTGAGGCCATCCTCAGCCAGCAGGTCGGTGAAGACCGGTTAATTCCGGTATCAGCCCCGGATGCCCGGGGTAACCCGCTGCACTCTCCGGAGCACGCCGAACCGGTGGCCTTGCTGAACTATCCGGAAGAATCCTTCTTTGGCCGCCTGATCCAGCGGGACTGTCTGCCGGGTATGAATGTCCGTTTACAGTATGAAAATGCATTGGTTGAAGGCTTAAAAGCCCTGACTCTGTGCGGCAACGGCATGGCATGGCTGCCTGAAAAAGTCATCGCCAGTGAGTTAAAGCAGGGCAGCCTTGTTCAGATTAAACAGCAAATACCGGCACTGACCCTGAAAATCATGCTTTACCGGAGCGACAGTGCAGAACAGCCACTGGTTGATGACATCTGGCAGCAAGTGCTGTCTCAGTGTGCCGTTACAGATACCTGAGTCAGCCACCGGCCATTTCCAGTGTCGTCTCCCTGACCGCTTTTTCCCGGGGGGACGCCGCCGCATGATGGTTGTAAAGCCGGATATCAAACTGAATATCCCAGTGTTCATCACCGGCCCGGCATAGCCGTCCATCCTGAAGTTCTGTCGTGATGGAAGACAGTGGCAGCCAGGCAAACCCCAGGCCTTCCAGCGCCATGGACTTCAGGGTATGGGAGAAGGCATTTTCATACCGGCGCGATAAATACCCGGTATGAGATTTACCCTGCAGCAGCTGGTCAACCGCCTTGCCGAAAATCGAATCATGGGTGTACGCCACAAAAGGCACCGGTTCACTGATTTCGCCGGGTAGCTGAAAAACCGCCCGGTTGTCATCGCCGACGGCAGAAACAGGAATCAGCGTGTCAGTGCCGACTGTGATGTAGGTAAATTTCTGATCATCAATGGGTAAACTGATGGCAGGGTGCGCATAGCAGAACATGTAATTCACATGTCCCTGGGTAAGCAGATCAATACAGTCGCTGAGCTTTTCAGAGATAAGCCGAACATAAACCGACTCCAGCCTTGTTTCCAGCCGTTTCACCCAGTTCAGAAAAAACGTCTGAGCGATTGAGTTCTGAGCGGCGACCGTAATCTCGTTGTCACCGCTGGCCCCCAACGCTCTGACGGCCTCCCGGGCATTATAGAGACGGCGCAATATGGCCTCTGCCTCCGGTACAAATGCTTCCCCCTGCGGCGTCAGGGCAAAGCCGGTACCGTCCCGGTTTATCAGTGGGGTACCCAGCCATTCTTCCAGCGCTTTAATACGCCGGCTGAGCGCTGACTGCGTCACATGCCGCTGTCGCGAAGCAGCCGTAAAATTCTGCAACGTTGCCAGACTTACGAAGTCTTCAAGAAGTTTAATATCCACCGTTCTACTGCCTCTGTGTGACTCTCCCGGTGTCAGTACCATGCCTCAGGCATGTTTGCCGCGCAACCTGCGCCGGGCAGATGGTGCCTTTTCATGCCCCCGATGTCGCCAACGTAACATACTGATAGTTAGTGTTTTTTAATCACACACAACTATCCAGTAGCGATTTTTTGCCCACCTCCGGTTAGCCCTGCAATCTGTCCGGACTTTGCAAATTCGGAATAGCAGCAGTCCAAATGAGCATTGGCCAAGCAGAAAAAAAATATCGAATACTGATAGGCATACGCCAGTGACGTTCTTCAGTCTGCGCGTGTGAAGCGTTAACAATAAAAATAATCAGGAGGTTCATCAGATGAACGCCAAGTCTTTACGAAAAAGTGTGATCGCCGGTGCCGTTATGCTCGCCGTGTCCGGTGGAATGGTCGAGGCAAAAGAAACCATCCGTTTGTCGACTTACGTGAATGAGTCAGACATCCGTTATGACGGTTTCAAAAAATTTGCCGAACTTGCCAGTGAGAAATCCGGAGGCGATCTGGATGTGCAGATTTTCCCTTCTTCCACCTTGCATGGCTGGAGTGAAGGTGTTGATTCCGTACAGGGCGGCGTCTCGGATGTCAGCTGGATTCCTGCGGATAAACGCCTTGGCTGCTACCGGGTTACGTCACTGTATCCGGTTGCTGTCAGTCTGGAAAATCAGGTAGATCTGGATGCGGAATATGCCAACCTGATGCGTGACGAGGCAGCAAAAGTCGGCCTCGTTCCGCTGATCAATTCTAACTATTCCTACGATCAGGAATGGTGGTTTGAAGAACCCGTTGAATCCCTGAATAACCTGGATGGCAAGCTGGTACGCTCCATCGGTCCGCTGGTCAGCAGCATGATCGAAGCCTGGGGCGGGCAACCGGTCTTTGTGGCACCCCGCGAGGTTTTCCAGTCAGCAGAACGGGGCGTTGTAGATGGCATCAATATGGGAGTTGCCACCTACAGTTCCTGGAAACTGTGGAACGTCATGCCGTACATGGTTAACGCCAATCTGTTCTACGGCAACATCATGTACATGATGAATAAAGACAAATTCGACAGCCTGAGCCCGGCCAATCAGGAAGCCCTGCTGGCAGCGGCCAGCGAAGCAGAAGCCTGGCTCAAACCCCGGTATGAAGACTGGGTTGATCAGCGGGTGGGAAATGCCGTCATGAAAGGGCAGGGGGCCGCCGTCAGCGTCTCTCAGGAACAGCGTCATAATCTCATCAACAGCGTTCAGGCAAGCTGGAACGCGCAGGTAGATGCCGAGTGCGGTCAGCCAATGGCTGACAAAGTCAGAGCGCTTTTTGCGAAGCACGCTAACTGAGTAAACGGCTAACCGGAGTGGAGTTCTTGCCATGCAACAGTCATATATTGCGGGTCTTGAGCGGCTTGCAAAAATTTTATTATACAGCGGCGCAGCACTCGTCATTGTACAGGCGTTCTGGATAAGTTACGGGGTCTTTGTACGCTACGTACTGAATCAGCCAGACCGGATGGTCACCGAAGCCACTGCGCTGATGCTGGTGCCAGTGGCATTTTTCGGGCTGGCCTATGCGCTGAGCGTCGATGCCTACCCTAAAGTCACGCTGCTGCGTGATGCGCTGCCAAAGCAGGCACAACGCATCATCGACCGGCTGAACCTGCTGGTCATGGTGCTGATCGGGGCCTTCTTCAGCATTGCAGCCAGTGAAGCTGCATACCGTGCATTCCACTCCGGCGCCGCCTCTGAAATTTTACTCTGGCCAAGATTTTACTTCTGGGTGCCGGTCGCCGTGTCATTACTGAGCTTTACCTTACTGGCAGTGACCCGTTTGCTGGTCTA
The DNA here is from genome assembly GCF_024347195.1 of Aliamphritea hakodatensis. NCBI lineage: Bacteria > Pseudomonadati > Pseudomonadota > Gammaproteobacteria > Oceanospirillales > Oceanospirillaceae > Aliamphritea > Aliamphritea hakodatensis. Next base: position 19,440 of record NZ_AP025281.1, on the reverse strand, counting down.
CAGACACCCGGATGATCTTGCGCACACAACACAGGAGACCGAATAATGGAATGGTATACCGTTGGTTTGGGTTTGCTGGGATTACTGGTGTTATTTATCGCAATCGGCTTACCGATCCCGTTTGCGCTGGCGGCAGCATCAATTCCTTTTTTATTAAGTATCCAGAGCTTATCAACATCACTGATCACGGCGGAGCTCAAACTCTGGGGGGTATGGGTGGACTATATTCTCCTGGCCGTGCCCTTATTTGTCTTTCTGGGAGAACTCATAGGACGATCGGCCATCGGTCCGAACCTGTTCTGGTTTATGCACAGTAAAGTACCGGTTAAAGGCGCAGCGGCTTTTGGCAGTATCGGTGCCTGTGCCGGCTTCGGTGCAGTATGTGGCTCAAGCATGGTCGGATCACTTACCATTGGCGGAGTCGCCCTGCCGGAAATGCTGAAACTCGGCTACGGAAAACGCCTGTCCAGCGGTGTACTGGCTGCCGGCGGCACGCTGAGCGTGTTAATTCCGCCCAGCCTGATCCTGTTGTTTTACGGCATTGTTACCGACCAGTCCATCGGTGAGCTGTTCATCGCCGGGATCATCCCGGGTGTCATTCTGGTGTCCTTCTTTGTCTGCATCGTCGCCATCTGGGGCTGGCTGCAACCCCGGGATATTCCCTCACAGGATGACAGTAATCCGATTCCCTGGGGGCTGGCGCTGAGCGCTGTCATTCCGGTCATTATTATCGGCCTGATCATCACGGTGTCGATTTACACCGGCATCGCCACGCCGACGGAAGCTGCCGCGGTATCCTGTGTTGCCACGCTGATCCTTGCCTTCACCGTTGGCGGGCTGAATTTCAGCGGCTTTCTGGAAGCCCTTAAAGCCACCATGAAAACCATGGGATATCTGGGACTGTTACTGTCTGCCGGCGTGCTGTTCGGCTTTGTCATGACCTACTACCGGGTTCCCCAGCAATTTACCAACCTGTTCATTGCCATGGAGCTTTCGCCTTATCTGGTGCTGTTCGTCATCATTATTTTTTACATCATTCTCGGTATGTTTCTGGAACCGGTGTCGATGACATTTATCACCTTACCAACGCTGTATCCGCTGGTCTCAGCGGCAGGCTTTGATCTTATCTGGTTCGGTGTCATCTATACCATCACCATGGAAGTAGCCGTACTAACACCGCCGGTGGGGCTCAATCTCTATGTCATTCAGGCTCTGGCACGCAAACAAATCACCATCGGGGACGTGATGATCGGCTGCCTGCCCTTTATCGGGGCACTGGTGGTACTGCTCGGACTGATGGTCTGGTTCCCGGAAATTGCCCTGTGGCTGCCGGACATCATGGATTAGGAGAAAAATTATGGGCTGTATCCGCATAGGTAAGGGTGCTGCATTAGTATTTGTACACGGCTTTCTCAGTGGCCTTTCTTACTGGGAAAAACAGATAGAAGGGCTGAGTAACCATTTTGAAGTCATTGCCATAGATTTACCCGGTTACGGGGGGGAAACCGAAGTAACCGGTTGCAACAAGGTGGCAGATTTTGCCGACGCCGTACTGGCCCGCCTTGACGCGATCGGAGTCAGCAGTTTCCATCTGGTGGGCCATTCAATGGGGGGCATGATTGCGCAGGAAATTGCCTTAAAAGCCCCCCAGCGGGTTAACCGGCTGATCCTGTACGGCACAGGCCCGATAGGCAGCCTGCCCGGGCGCTTTGAACCCCTGGAAACATCAAGGGTGAAGGTGTTGCAGGACGGCACCGGCGAAGCAAAAGCCTATACGGTTGAAAGCTGGTTTGTGAAAGGCCGGCAAGACCCGAACTATCCGGCCGGTATGGAGCTGGCCAGACAGGTTTCCCTGCAGTCTTATGTTAATGCATTGCAGGCAATGAATGACTGGAGCTCAGTGGAACGGCTGGATCAGATCAGTGCGCCCACGCTGGTAGTATGGGGCGACAAAGATCAAAGTTATATCTGGTTGCAACCCCATACCCTGTGGGAAAACATTGATAACACGGACCTGGCGGTATTACCCGGGTGCTCACATAACGCGCACCTGGAAAAACCCGAACTGTTTAATCAGATTGTCAGAGACTTTCTCAGCAAAGATAAACCGCTCACCTGAGTATCAGACTTACGCCCGCAGCCCGCGGCTTCCGGCATAAAAAAAGCAGCCTGCGGGCTGCTTTTTTGTATTCTGAACCGTTATCCGGCGATCAACTGCGTCCCGGCTCATCAATCAGCAGCATACTTTCTTCGGCAAAACCAAAACCGGCTTCAGTAAAGAAGTTAAACACTTTATCAATGCCAGCATCCTGCAGTTGCTGGTGTTCATCCTGATAGCGGGCAATCGCGGCTACCTTGCCTTCAAAATGACAGTGCTTAAGCTGCAGCACAATGTTACGGCTGTCTTCAATGGACGGCAGCGCCAGTAAAACCAGCTTCACCCGGGACAGATTCAGCTGTTCCCAGAAGTCCGCATCCTCACCATCACCGGGGCAGACTTTCATGCCTTCCTTACGCATCCGGCTTACCCGGGTGCGGTCGGCATCAATCCCCCAGACCCGGTCACCGGCCATGCTATGCAGTGCGTGATAGGCACCGGAACCCACCCGGCCCAGGCCAATCACCAGAATCTCTGCTTCTTCCGGCTGCACCATGACATCAACTTTTAACCGGTCCGGCGTTTCATAGCGCTTGATAAGATCTTTCTTCTGGCTATAAATCTCGTGGGCACGTTTATAGATGGTGCTGGTGAAGATGAAGGAAATAGATACCATCAGGGAGATGATCACCAGCCACTGTTCCGTAATCCAGCCGGTATCCACCGCCAGCGCCGCTACGATCAGGCCGAATTCACTGACATTACTCAGGGTCAGGGCACCCAGATACGCGGTACGTCCGCGCAGCTTCAAACGGGTAAACAGCGCAAAGAACAGGAAGAACTTCAGCGGCAGCAATACCGCCAGCAGCAGGGCCGTAAAGAACATCGGCCAGTCAGGCAGGGCGGTGAAACCGATCGATAAAAAGAAACCGATCAGGAATAAGTCTTTGAAGTTAAGCAGAGTCTTCGAAAGCTCTGTGGCTTTCGGGCTGCTGCTGAGCAGGGCACCGACAATCAGCGCCCCCAGGTCGCCTTTAATGCCCACCAGCTCAAACAGTTCATAACCGCCCAGCGCCATAAAGAAACCGGCCAGTGGCAGTAATTCACCGTGACCTGATTTACTGAGTAACAGATCGAACAGCGGCCGTAAAAACACCAGTGCGATCAAACCGAAGGCCCAGATAGTCGGCTCTTTACCGGTAGCAACTGCCATAAAGAGTACCGCCACCAGATCCTGCATGACCAATACACCGATCGCCAGTTTGCCGTGGCGGGTCTTCATTTCGCCGCTTTCTTCGAGCAGCTTGACCACACACACGGTACTGCTGAAGCTCAGCAGGAAAGCCAGTAACGCGGCACTCTGCCAGGTAAGGTCAGAAAAGAAAGGCAGGGCCACAGCCCCCAGCCCCAGCGCGATCCCAAAGAACAGCACAATCCAGATGCCCATATGGGATAAGGCACCCACCCAGACTTCCGCTTTTAACAAGCTGCGGATATCCAGTTTCAGGCCGATGGTAAACAGCATCAGGGTGATCCCCAGATCCGCCAGGGTATTCAGGGTGTCATCCGGTGTTACGCCGGCGAAATGCAGCACGAAGCCGGCCAGCAGGTAGCCGATCAGAGGGGGCAGAGAAATTAATTTCATGCCCAGACCACAAACAAACGCGAATAAAATCCAAATAAAATCCATGCTGTCCCGCTGTGTTTATCAGTTACTGGTGATTAATGTTACGTACTACAGATGACAGTTTGCCTGACATTGCTGCCAATTCAGATAGCTTCCAGCGGCAACTGCGTGGAATTTTTTACCTCGGTCATGGCAATGTTGCTCTGTGCTTCCTGAATATGAGGCAGCTGTAACAGCCGGCTACGCAAAAACTGCTCGTAGGATGAAATATCCCGGGAAACCACCCGCAGGGTGTAATCCATGCCACCGGAGATGGTCCAGCATTCCAGCACTTCCGGAAAGCTGACAATGGCTTCTTCAAACTCATTCAGCATGTTCCAGCCATGGGCAGAGAGCTTGATATTGACGAATACCACCAGACTGAGCCCCAGTTTCTGCCGGTCCAGCAGGGCCACCCGGTGCTTGATATAGCCATCTTCCTGCAACCGGTTAATCCGCCGCCAGCAGGGCGACTGAGACAGGTTTACCTTCTCCGCCAGTTCAGACGCAGAGAGGTTGGCGTCCTGTTGCAGCCATTTCAGAATCTGCCGGTCTGTATTATCCAAACTTATTGTCATTGGAAAATTCTTTATCTGCTATTTAACAATATAAAGAATATTTTATGCGCAGGAAGGTCATTTAGCGACAGCTATACGCCATAGCAAGTCACTAAACTGAGCAATCAAGAAAAGAAAGCAGGAAAAAGCATGGAAAAGAAGAGAAAAGCGGGCAGCCGGGCTGCCCGCTGAAGTAATGATTTATGACTGCAGCGCGAAGAACTGGTCCAGTAAGACAAAGAACGCCTCTGTCTCAGCCGCCGTATTGTAATGCATACAGCCAACCCGAATGACGCCGCCATCCGTCAGGCCCAGTTGCTCGTACAGCCCCTGAGCGTAAAAATTACCGTCCCAGATACAGACATGGTTCGCACCAAAAAACTCGGATACGGCGCGGGGTTCCGTATTATGAATCCGGAACGCGAATGTCGGCGTTCTTGCATCGCAGGCTGCCACATCCTTAATGCCAAAAATCCGTACCTGGGGATAGGCCGACAGCCGGCTGAGAAACTGCGCACTGAGCATCTGTTCGTGACGGACGATCTTGCGGTAACTTTCCGTCAGTTGCTCACGGCGGCTAAGACGGACATCACCCGCCAGCGATGCCAGGTAATCCACCGCGGCAATAAAACCCGCCAGTGCTTCATAGTTCTGGGTACCGGTTTCCCAGCGGTTCGGATTAATGTCTTTAGCCGGCGCCACTTTATAGGGCCGTAACTGTTCCAGTACGGCTTGTCTGGCAAACAATACTCCCAGATGAGGGCCGAAATACTTATACGCCGAGGTCACCAGAAAATCACACCCCAGCGCCTGAACATCGATCAGTTGATGGGGCGCATAATGCACCGCATCGATATACACCAGTGCATCACTGCCGGCTTTTACGGCACGGATCACCCGCCGCATATCAACAATGGAACCTGTGGTATTAGACGCATAAGTGCAGGCCACCAGACGGGTTTTGCTGCTGATCAGACGCTGTAAATGGTCATAATCCAGAGTGCAGTCCGCCTCATTCACCTGAACCTGATGCACCACCACGCCTTTTTCTTCCGCCGCCAATACCCAGGGCGATACGTTTGAATAGTGATCCAGCGCCGTCACAATGATCTCATCACCCGGCTGCCAGTCACGGGCAATCACACGGCTGAAACTGAATGTCAGGGTGGTGGCATTGGCACCGAAAATAATCTCTTCGGCACTGCCGGCGTTATAGAAATCAGCCCCGGCCTGACGGGCGTCCGCCATCAGCTCTGTGGTTTTATGGCTGGAAAAATAGGCGCCGCCAAGGTTGGCGTTGTAGCGTCCCAGATAGGCGGTCATGGCATCCAGCACCTGCTGGCTGACCTGTGCACCACCGGGGCCGTCAAAAAACACCGGCGTCTGGCCGTTTACTTGCTGTTGCAGGGCGGGAAACTGTGCCCGCAGCTGCTCAACATCTAAGTGCGTCATTGGTCTTTCCTCAGGCTGTCAGGACAAAAACGTCCATGTAGGCGTCTTCATCACAGGTTGCTTCCAGCCCCGTGGCACTGTGCCAGAAACGCTGGTCATTCAGCACCACAAATTCCCCCTTATCGAAGGTATGGCTGATAAAGGGCGCGCTGTCTTTCGCGGTATGTACCTGAATTTCACCGCCTTTGATGTTACTGCGCTCGATAACCACCACCGCAAGACTCTGAAAGCCATCCTGATGCACGCCTTCAGGGGCCGCTTCGGTCAGGGCATCATTGTTGGCAATAATCCGCATCTGGTGTACCTCGATTGACTGTTCATCGCGGACACCGGCTTTCTCTTTAAAGCTGCATAACATGCCTTTAAAGGCTGCAGTTTCGACGACATCATCCTCGATCTCCGGATAAACACGCTCCACACTGCCCTGAAAAGTATTTATATCGCTGCTCTGTACAAAAGCTTTGGCCGGCAGACGGGTAAGTTGTCCCTGCTGAATACTGAAGTGGGAGAAGCGTCTCAGGCGATAGGCGCCGTCCAGATAGGTACTGGGTGGCAACGCTTTAAATGACGGTGCCAGACACTGCACACTCTGTTCTGCCAACTGGCCAAGCTCTAGCAAAAATTCTTCTGATTGAATCATACCCTGTACCTCTGCTAATCACGGGAGTGCTGATCACCGAACGTTCTGACATCCGCTCTGATCAGCTAACTGAACGCAATAGTGTAGCGGGGAAGGCGGGCATACACTTCGCTATATATGCAGTATCTCGGTACAACTGTGGTTTAATTATTCAACTGAAGAACAATTAAAGAATAAATTATGCGTACGAAGAGTAAGATATACTCAGCTGCTCAGATATGATTTCGCCAAGAAGCCTGAATGACACCAAGTAAGAAAGCAGGGGAATGGTAAGAAGGGCAGACGGATCTCCCGGTTATCCGGCAGCCGAGAAGGCCATCGCAGGCCCCCGGAACAATAAGCGGTATGGTTCAGGTCTGCGCATACAGTTCTGCAATATAAGCTTCACGTATTGCCTGAATCCGTCCTTCGGTCTCCATTTCCAACAGGACTTTTGCCAGCCGCGGCACCAGGCTGGCATTTTTCTTATGCAGGTAGTGGTAAAGCGGGTAAACCTGCAGAACACTCTGATAAAGGGAAGTTTTATGGCGTTTGGCGAATTCCAGCGTCAGAGGAATACTGGTAAGCCGGGCAATGACGATCACACTGCAGCGTTGCTTACCCAGCATACTGAACAGCTGATTGTTAGAATTCACCACCGTTACCTGACGGTTGCCAACCCCTTTTTCAGCAAATTTTACCCCGTTGCGAATACAGACCCCCGGGACCGACAGATCTTCCCAGCCCTGCATGGATAAATCACTCCGGGTAGTGATTCCGACACCTTCCATGATTCCCACCGGCACGGGTACCATCATCAGATTCGGATACTTCAGATGTACATCTTTTATCCGGTACAGCTCACCGTCTACGGCACCGGAATTGGCATCATGGATCGCGCGCTGCGCAGGTCTGCCACTGACACGGATATCAATGCCCAAACGCCCGTAAGCCTCTTTCAGCACCCGCTCGGCAATCACGGCATAAGACGACTTTTCAATCGTCGTAAATTCCATCACGTTATGGGCAAATACGATGCCCGGAAATAAAAAGATAAAAACAGCCGCGTATTTTATTATTCTCATCTGATGTACAGCCTCTGACTACGATACGTCATAACTCGCTGAGTTATATCCCGACTATCCCGACAATAGAAAACTTATCTTTTCATGCACGCTGAGCTGCGGTTCAGCCCTGAACGGTTTCCCCTCTGTATGCCGCATCAAAGAATGCCCGTTCCAGACGCATCGCTGTTTCAAAGCATACGGTGGCCTGTTGTTGCTGATCAGCATCCAGCTGCGGCCAGACCTGATCCAGCTGGCCTCTTAAGTATTCCACCACATCGCTGAACCCCTGTCCTGAATGCAGATCAATCCATTCCGCAAACCAAAATGGTAAATCAGCCCCGTAGCCGGTATAACGCTCTGCCCAGGTAAGGTAGGTCCATTCTGCCGCCACCAGCACCGCCATCATCTGTTCATAACGGCCGGAATGGCGGGCACTGTCCATTAACTGTAAAAAGGCGAGAGTTTCAGGTGCTGCAGGCGCAGCCTGTTCTTCAGGGGGCATTTCCAGCGCCACAAATGACCGCTGGAAATAGGTATTCTCAGGCCCGGTCACCAGCGCCAGAAACTGCGCCGCCGGGATACTGTCCTCCAGACGGGGTGCATGGGCAATGGCGGAAGCCAGCAAACGCACAAAGGATTCAATGAACTGATAATCCTGGGCCAGATACCATTTCATCTTATTCAGAGGTAGGGTCCCCTGAGCCAGTTCCCGGCAAAAAGGATGGTCTGTAGCAGCCTGCCAGTCATCCAGGCAACCGGCACACAGCTGTTCAGTCGGTCTCATTTACAACTCCCTTAATTCTGACACACCGGGTCACCCGGTCAGGTGTTTTCAGGAAACAGAAACTGTAACAAAAAACACAACCTGTGTGAGCCGCCAAAAATACCGCAGAGCAATCTTATTATGTCGGCAGGAATCCTGAGTTCTGAAAACAAAAAAGCAGCCAAAGAGGAAAATCAAACCATCAACGCAGATAAAGCCTGTTTAGCTGGCTTTCTCAACCGTTGCAGTTGTCTGAGCCGGAGCGGATCCAAAGCAGTTCTGTTATCCCTAGTGAAAGTTCTCAGTCTGCATGTGTTAAGCGAGCGATAAAACAAGACCAGTTGATCGTATAGCGTCTGCGCCTTCTTCTGTCTGTCTACCGGAAGATGCAACAGAAGCAGAACTGGTTCGTGAGGGATTGAGGCAAATACCAGGCAACACTGCGGGCTCAACACTCAATAATGCGGACAAAGTGATTACAGCCATTCGTAAAACCTACCCATGCTAAGCAAATGAATGTTAAATTGAAAAATGGAAAATCTACATCTGAAAAATCCAGATTTGTGAATAGAAAAAGAGCAGCAGTCATTACTCATTAGCCATAGCTGCTCTGTGTTCAGTTTTCGGAGAGTGTCATGAAAAAAAGATCAAGGCCTGCAGGAAAGGAGTACATCGCTCCATGGGAACAGGCGTTCGATAAAGTTCTGAGTCCTGTAGAAGAATTTATTCACCGGCAAACAACCAGTGGCGTGTTGTTAATGTTATGCGCTGTGGTCGCATTATTTATAGCCAACGGACAATTTTCAGAGACTTATTATCAGTTTTTTAAACAGTATCTCACTGTTGGGCTGGACAACTTTAATATCTCGAAATCACTGCACCACTGGATCAATGATGGCTTAATGGCTATTTTCTTTCTGGTCGTTGGTCTGGAGCTAAAGCGGGAATTACTGGTTGGCGAACTGGCTAATTTAAAACAGGCATTACTACCAATCATCGCAGCAGTTGGCGGTATGGTTGTTCCTGCTTTGATTTACTATGCGATTAACCCTACTGGCCACACAGCTGACGGCTGGGGTATACCAATGGCAACGGATATAGCCTTCGCGTTAGGCGCTCTGGCACTGCTTGGTAAACGTGTTCCACAAAGTCTCCTGATGTTTTTAATTGCTGTTGCGATTGTCGATGATCTGGGAGCAGTGATAGTAATCGCGCTCTTCTATACAGAAACAATTAACGTGTCAGCACTGGGGTTAGCAGCATTATTTATACTCTTGCTTACTGCTTTGAATCTGGGGGGAGTACGTCGCTTAAGTCCATATTTGATCGTTGGTGCTTTCCTGTGGATTGCCATGCTTAAAAGTGGTGTACATGCCACACTTGCCGGGGTTATTTTAGCGTTCACCATTCCGATGAAACCTAAGTATGATCCAAAGCGATTTGTGTCCTTAATTGGCGACAGTGTCGACAAGATAAAGCAGGCTTATAAACGGGATGAGAACATCATTACCAATGATGACTTACGATCCAAAGTGTGTGCTTTAAGTAATGGTGCATTTCTGGTGCAGGCGCCGGCACAGATTTTGGAAAGCAAGCTGCATTTACCATCTGCTTACATCATCATTCCAATTTTTGCTTTAGCAAATGCAGGAGTGGGTATTGATATGTCAGATCTGGGCAGCGTTGTGACACATCCAGTCACTATCGGCATCGGATTAGGGCTGGTCTTTGGTAAGTTAATTGGTATTGCTGGCCTTACCTGGATAGCAATAAAGACCGGTCTGTGTAATCTGCCGAAAGATCTGAACATGAACCATATTATCGGCGTTGCTCTGATGGGAGGTATCGGCTTTACAATGTCTATCTTCATTGCAGAGCTGGGTTTTGTGAATCATCCGGAAGATCTCTTAATGGCTAAGAGAGGTATTCTGTTTGCCTCATTCACTGCCGGTATTTCAGGGTTTATCTGGCTATTTATGACGTCTAAAACGCCAAAGAACAAACCGGCAGCCTCCGGCAGCACAGAAGAAAAACTGATCTGATTACAAATCAGGGCAGGAGGAAAGCTTACCTACAAGCAGTATTAAGCTTTCCTCTATTGCGTTGAGATAAGCTACGCACTCTGCTCAAGTAATATTGCCTGAAAGTTTCACTGCGACGTTTTACAGATGCTCTGTCTGGTTTCATCTAAAATGAGATTCGACATCTGATTGTCGAATCTCATATAGCGTGAAACGGTGAAGCCAAGAATCATAGGAACGCTCATTTGTGAGATTTTTGCACATCTAAAAATCTCATAAGTAGTGAAACCGTTCTCAACTATTCTCACATAGAGTGAAACAACCAAGAGCACTCTGGAAGCTATCACTCTCCTGAGTCGAACTCCTGCTGTAGGTTATCCTCAACCCAAGTATCCATCTGATCTACTGTCTCAAACTCATGGGTTTCCCCATCATATTCTACAGTAAGATTTATATAGTCCGTGCTATATATGGTTTCATTATCAATCTTTAAGTATCCCATGGTCACTTACCTTTAATGTACTCATACACGAATAACTCTTGCTTTAGTGTTACTTAAACTATGAAAAGAGTCACAAAATAAATGAGCCACTAATTAAGCGGCTCATTTTTATATTGATATATCAATCGATATTATCGGAACGACTTCCATTCGGGTTAGCCCGAACATACTCGACACCATTGACTTCAACCGTGTGAACACCCTGATGCAAACCATTGTTCACTTCTCTTACCAATTGTGAACGACAAACAGTACCGCGCCCTTGGACGGTATATGATTGATTTTCCCCATTGGTTCCATCTGCATTTCCAGAAATACTACTAGCTTTAGCCATATCAAAGGCCCTCATAATTAACTTGTTAGTAATGAAAGCCAGGCGTGGCTTGGCTTGGCTTTCAGACATTGCTTCACTTCACTTAGAAATGAAAATCAAAGTGCTATCGCGGAAGGGAGCGCCAATGGGTACGTACTTGTTCCCAACGTCCAAAGCGAAAGCGAGGATAAGTAGTGACACGCACAACTTTAAGCTTTTTCATAAAAGCACCTCTTTCTTTTGATTAAGAGGTTCTTGTAAAGCAAAGCAACAAAAGTTAATCTGGAAGTGTATCGCTTCGTATAACTCTTGGGGCTGTAGACCTCTGTTATACAACCCTCCAAAAGCATTCCTACATGCTTTTGGTTGCCTTACTAAGGGTATCTAGCATCCTACTGCTAGTTACCCTAACTTACTCTCTATTACCCTTCTTCATTACTTCTCCAAACACCACTATATGGTGTAATAATCTGCCTAAACACACTAGATATAGATCGAGTATAATTCCGCTCAAAAAATATGCAACCATATTTGAAAACAAACACGTGTAGTATACCACACCAATGCGTATCGATTACAACACGCATTCACATATCATTATGATACGCATATTGCTTAAAAGTATACCTAATGTATAATTTGAACCTCTAACAATAAGTAAAGATGCAACTATCATGGATACATCTCTTAGCTATCTAGAGCTACAGAATATTGCCGGAAACAAGGCTGAAAGGCTGGCATACATAGACTTTAAGGTGCACTTCACAGGATCTATCAAGCGCAATGATCTCAATATTGCATTCGGATTAGCCGACGCTTCAGCCTCACGACTACTCTCTGACTACATAAAGCTAAGACCGAAAAACCTTTATCGAGACCCTTCACGAAAAGTGAACGTCATTACTGAATCTTTTCAGCCCTTGATCAATATAGATCCAGTGGTGGCATTAGGTATGCTTTCTCATGGTTTTAATAAAAACAAGCTAATCGATAACCCAGTACTGCCTTATGCCCGAATTGGCGCATTAACGAATGTATTGGAAAGGGAAGATGTTGCTAAGATAACTCGTGCGATGTTCAACGCTTCAGCGATTGAGTGCCACTATATCTCTAGCAATAGCAACAACCACAAGAAACGTGAAATTTTACCATTGAGCCTTTTATTTGATGGCCGCTACTGGATATTTCGAGGCTATCAACGCTGCGAGCAACGTCCTGACAAGTTTAAAAACTTCAACTTCAGTCGGACTACATTAATTAATGAACTAGACGTTGAAAACAAGCAGAAACCACATGAGTCTTTGGCTGCTGATAGTGCGTGGAATGAAAAAATTCCACTAGTCTTAACTCTGCATCCGAATTTAACTGAAGATCAAAGGAAGTCCGTACGAAAAGACTTCGGCATGTCAGCTGACAGTAATGAGCTAATACTAACTGAACGTGCAGCATTACTGTGGATATTGAAACGCCGCTGGTTCATTGATACTAGAGAAAAAACTACAACTGAAAATAACGAATACTATAACTTCTATCTGAAGAATCGAGAAATGTGTCTTTCTCATGTATAAATCTTCATATAAAAAAGCAGCCATAAGGCTGCTTTTTTAGTTTTCGTTTCATTCTAAATGAGACGCCGTTTCACAATTATGAGACAGCATTTCATCTCAAATGAGATTTGACAAAACCCATCAGAAATCCAGGTTGGATACGTTCAGGGCGTTGGTTTCAATGAAGTTCCGGCGTGGTTCCACTTCGTCACCCATCAGGGTGGTGAACAGCTGGTCGGCACCAATGGCATCGTCGATGGTAACCTGCAGCATGCGACGTACTTCCGGATCCATAGTAGTTTCCCACAGCTGATCCGGGTTCATCTCACCCAGACCCTTATAGCGCTGGATGCTATGGCCACGCTTCGACAGGTCCATCAGCCAGTTCAGGCCCTGCGGGAAGTCAGTAGTTTCAAGGGTACGTTCGCCACGCTTGAAGTAAGCAGTTTCTTCCAGCAGGCCGTTCAGGGTGTCGCCCAGCGCGGTCAGCGCTGCGTAGTCCTTCGATTCGAAGAAGGTCTGATCGAACAGATACTGGCTGCTGACGCCGTGCTGTAATACGTTTACTTCTGGCAAGAAAGTACCTTCATGCTCTTTATCTTCGTGTGCACCGCTGGTGTATACGTCACCGCCATCCAGTGTGTCACCCAGGCCGTCACAGACCTGATCAATCCATTCAGATACCTTCTGGTCATCACGCATGTCCGCCACTTCCAGACGCGGCGTATACACCATCTGGCGCAGGATCGGCTCAGGATACACCCGGGATAGGCGGGCAATCATACGGTCGACGTTACGATACTGGGATACGATGTCTTCCAGTGCGGTGCCGGTAATGCCCGGCGCATCGGCGTTAACGTGCATAGAAGCACCGTCCATCGCGCCCTGCAAGAGATAGTTATCCAGTGCATCGTCGTCTTTAAGGTACTGTTCCTGCTTACCTTTTTTGATCTTATACAGCGGCGGCTGGGCAATATAGACATGGCCACGCTCAATGATCTCAGGCATCTGACGGAAGAAGAAAGTCAGCAGCAGGGTACGGATGTGCGAACCATCCACGTCGGCATCGGTCATGATGATAATCTGGTGATAACGCAGCTTATCGGCGCTGAATTCTTCCCGACCAATACCCGTACCCAGTGCAGTGATCAGGGTACCGACTTCGGCAGAGGTCAGCATCTTGTCAAAACGGGCCTTCTCAACGTTCAGGATTTTACCCTTCAGCGGCAGAATGGCCTGGGTTTTACGGTTACGGCCCTGCTTGGCTGATCCGCCAGCGGAGTCACCCTCCACCAGGTAAATTTCAGACAGTGCCGGGTCTTTTTCCTGGCAGTCCGCCAGTTTTCCGGGCAGGCCGGCGATATCCAGTGCACCTTTACGGCGGGTCATTTCACGGGCTTTACGCGCCGCTTCACGGGCCCGGGCCGCATCGATCATCTTGGTAACAACGGCTTTGGCGTCCTGCGGGTTTTCCTGCAGGAAGTCGTTCAGCAGTTCATACATTGCCTGCTCAACCGCGGTTTTCACCTCGGATGAAACCAGTTTGTCCTTGGTCTGAGAAGAGAACTTCGGATCTGGCACTTTAACCGAGATAATGGCCGTCAGACCTTCACGGCAGTCATCACCAGTGGTGCTGGTTTTGCCGGTTTTGTTCAGCTTTTCGCTTTCAATGTAGGTGTTCAGACCACGGGTCAGCGCAGTACGGAAACCCGATAAGTGAGTACCGCCATCACGCTGTGGAATGTTGTTGGTAAAGCAGTGAATGCTTTCCTGGAAACTGTCATTCCACTGCATGGCCACTTCCACACCCACACCGTTTTCATGGGTGGTGTTAAAGTGGAACATTTTGTTGATCGGAGACTTGTTGTTATTCAGGAATTCAACGAAGGATCCCAGACCGCCTTCATAGGCAAACAGTTCTTCATCACCGGAACGCTCGTCTATCAGACGAATAGCCACGCCGGAGTTCAGGAACGACAGCTCACGTAAACGCTTGGCCAGCAGGTCAAATTTGAATTCGATGTTCTTGAAGGTGTCTTCAGATGGCCAGAAACGGCACAGCGTACCTGATGTGTCTGTCTGGCCAACAACCTTCAGCGGCTCGTCAGGCTCACCGTGACGGTAAGTTTGTTCATGCACGTCACCGTTACGGCGGATGGTCAGCTTCAGCTTGGAAGACAGGGCGTTTACAACGGATACACCTACACCGTGCAGGCCACCGGATACCTTATAAGAGTTGTCATCAAACTTACCACCGGCGTGCAGCACGGTCATGATAACTTCAGCGGCAGAAACACCTTCTTCTTCGTGGATATCTGTCGGAATACCCCGGCCGTTATCCGATACACTGACGCTCTCATCAGCATGGATAATGACCTTGATTTCACTGCAGTAGCCGGCCAGTGCTTCATCGATGGAGTTATCCACGATTTCAAACACCATGTGGTGCAGGCCGCTACCGTCATCGGTATCGCCGATATACATACCCGGGCGCTTGCGAACCGCATCAAGGCCCTTTAAGACCTTAATACTGGAAGAATCGTAATCCTGATTTTCGCCGCTCATAAACTCTCCTGATGCTGGGTGACTAATTCACCCTGGTGTATCTCATGGAAACTCACCTGAGTCTCCTGAGACCAAAACTCGCTCAATGTTGTTTTATCCACACAGGTGATAAAACACTGATTACTGGTTTTTTCTAAGTAGCTGCAAAACAACCGGCTGTGCTGCTCGTCCAGTTCGGACGGTAAATCATCAATCAGATAAACACAGGCCCGGCTGTTGAGCTTATAAAATAATGCACCCTGTGCCAGCTTTAATGCGCTGACAACAATCTTCTTCTGGCCCCGGGAAAGCCGTTCTGCAGCATTATGTCCGTCGGCCTTAACCCTCAGGTCAGCCCGCTGCGGCCCGGCACTGGTAAAACCCTGTTTCCGGTCCCGCACTAAATTATCGGCCAGCACGGCATCCAGACCGCGTTTCTGATCCCAGCCGCAGCTGAATCCCAACTCTATTTCGAGGTTTGGCAGCAGGCCTGCAAGTACCTGATCGAACTCAGGTTTGAGCAGCGCCAGATAGTCTTCCCTCAGGTGGTTCAGCTGCTCAGAATAGGTGACTAACTCACGGTCCCATATCTGGCGCATTGAAGGATCGATTTTACCATATTTCAGCAAAGAATTACGCTGTTTTAAGACTCTTTTAAAGCCTCGCCACAGACGAATAAACAGCGGATCCGTATGAAACACGCCCCAATCGATAAATGCCCGCCGGATTGCCGGGCTGCCTTCCAGAATCTGGAAGGTTTCAGAGTTAATGACCTGAATCGGTAACAGCTCAGCGAGGGTGGTTAAATCAATGTCTGCACCGGCATAACGCATGCGGCTGGCGCCTTCCAGGCTGCGCTCCACGCCTAATGGTTGAGATGTTCCCGTTGCCATCGCATCCACTTCAGCAAACACCAGACACTGATCCGTACCACTGCGGATCAGATGACGCAGCTTGTTGGTCCGGAATGAACGGGTCAGGCCCAGTATATGAATGGCTTCCAGCAGGCTACTTTTACCGCTGCCATTGGCACCGTGGATAATGTTGATATGTGCAGAAGGGGTGAAGCTGATGTCAGCGAGGTTGCGTACCTGCTGCACCCTGAGAGTAGTTAAGGGCATAGACGCGAAGGGCAGGTGATCTCAGACATTAAAGGGAGGACTCACGCCCGCCGTCACAAAACGGTGCCGGCGGGCGTGAGGAATTACATACGCATTGGCATAACAACGAACAGGGAACCGCCGTCGTCCAGACCTTCAACCAGCGCACTGCTGTTAGAGTCAGACAACGTAAAGCGAACCACTTCAGAGTTCACAATCGACAGTACATCCAGCAGGTAGTTAACGTTAAAGCCGATTTCCAGGCTGTCACCATCGTAATCCACTGCAACGGTTTCTTCCGCTTCTTCCTGTTCCGGGTTATTCGCCATGACCTGCAGGTAACCACTGGTCAGGGACAGGCGTACACCGCGGTATTTCTCATTCGACAGGATCGCGATACGGCTGAATACCTGACGCAGTTCCTGCCGGGTGCCCAGCATGAACTTGTCGCCACCCTGAGGAATAACGCGCTGATAATCCGGGAACTTGCCGTCAACCAGCTTGGAAGTGAAGGTAAAATCACCGGCATGGGCACGGATGTGATTAGCCCCCACAACCAGGCGTACTTCTTCGTCACCGCCCTGTAACAGACGGGCCAGTTCCAGAATACCTTTACGGGGTACGATGAACTGATGCGGTGAGGTGCTGTTGGTTTCAACGTCAGTCACACTGGTGGCCAGACGGTGGCCATCGGTGGATACCGCACGCAGGGTATTATCGTTCACTTCCAGCAGCATACCGTTCAGGTAGTAACGGACGTCCTGCTGCGCCATGGAGAAGCCGGTCTGATCGATCAGATGGCGTACCTGGCTCTGGGATACCGTCAGCTCGAATGCTTCGGGGCTGTCTTCCACATTCGGGAATTCAGCAGCAGGCAGGGTAGACAGTGTAAAGCGGCTGCGGCCAGCCTTGATCACCATCTTCTGACCGGTCAGCGTCAGCTCGATAATGGCGCTGTCCGGCAGTGACTTACAGATGTCCATCAGCTTACGGGCCGGCACGGTAATAGACCCTGCTTCAGCCGGCTCTTCCAGCTCAACCCGGCCAACCAGTTCCACTTCCAGGTCTGTACCTGTCATCGACAACTGGTTGCCTTCGGCGACCAACAGAATGTTTGAAAGCACTGGCAACGTCTGGCGACGCTCAACGACACCGGCAACCAGCTGCAATGGCTTGATCAGCGCTTCTCTAGAAATAACAAACTTCATGTTTTCCTACCCTTCATTAATCAGAGACCTTGCACGTTGTAGTGAGCAAAGGTCGCAATCTGCAAACTACGCCGTTAAGTGACGTAACAGGTTCTGATAATCCTCTCTTATATCCGTATCGCTCTCGCGCAATTCTGCCACCTTGCGGCAACCATGCAAAATGGTTGTATGATCACGTCCACCGAAAGCATCACCAATCTCAGGCAGGCTGTGATTGGTCAGTTCCTTGGACAGACTCATTGCCACCTGGCGGGGCCTTGCAACTGAGCGGCTGCGACGTTTGGACAGCAGGTCAGACACCTTAATCTTATAGTACTCGGCAACCACGCGTTGGATGTTATCTATACTAACCTGTTTGTCTTGCAATGCCAGCAAGTCTTTCAGGGATTCTTTAATAAACGGCGTGGTAATGGCGTTGCCGGTGAAGTGCGCGTTGGCGATGACCCGCTTCAGGGCACCCTCCAGCTCACGCACATTGGAACGAATCTTTTGAGCCAGGAAGAATGCGGCATCATCCGGCAGACGGACCTGCGCTTCTTCGGCTTTCTTCATCAGAATGGCCACCCGGGTTTCCAGTTCCGGCGGCTCAATCGCAACGGTTAATCCCCAGCCGAAGCGGGACTTCAGCCGTTCTTCAACGCCGTTGATCTCTTTCGGATACCGGTCGCTGGTCAGGATCATTTGCTGACCACCCTCTAACAGGGCATTGAAGGTATGGAAAAACTCTTCCTGGGAACGCTCTTTGCCGGCGAAGAACTGAATATCATCGATCAGCAGGGCATCCACCGAGCGGTAATACCGTTTAAAGTCGTTAATCGCATTCAGTTGCAATGCCTTTACCATGTCGGCAACAAAACGCTCTGAGTGCAGATACACAATTTTTGCGTTCGGGTTACGCTGCAGCATTTCCATGCCAACCGCATGCATAAGGTGGGTTTTACCCAGGCCAACACCACCATATATAAACAGTGGGTTGTAAGAGCCGCCCGGGTTATCTGCCACCTGCTGGGCTGCCGCCAGCGCCAGCTGGTTAGACTTACCCTGAACAAATGAATTAAAGGTAAAGGCCTTATTAAGGTTCGACTGATGCCGAACACCGCCTTCAACTTCAACCACCCGGTTGGTTTTTGGCACCGGCGCGGCTGGCGCGGCAGCCACAATTTCTTCAACACTCGGGGCTTCGGTAAACGGCTTCGCTTCAACAAATCCCCTCTGCGGTTCAACAGCACCAAAACCGTTGTTATCAACATCTATGGCTAACTGGGTCGGGGCATCTTCCGGCGGCAACACTTCAACCGGCTGACGCGGCGGCGGAGCCGGGCGGCTCGGCGCAACCGGGGCCACCGATTCAGCAAACTGCGCCATCGGGGCCGGGCTTGGCCGGACCGGACGCTGTACCTGAGGTGGCGCCGGACGCTGGCGGAAGCCTGCCGTGCTGCGGGCCGCTATATCAATGCTGACTTTGCCGCTGATATCGCCGGACACCGCATTAACAATCTCACGGATACGGCCCAGATATTTATCATTCACCCAGTCTTTGACGAACCGGTTCGGCGCCAGCAGCACCAGTTCACCGGTAGCCTCAGGGGAAGCTTTTAAAGGACGGATCCAGGTATTGTATTGTTGTGCGGGGAACTCCTGCTGAAGACTCTGTAAGCACTGTTCCCATAACTCAACGGACATATATCAACCTTGCACGGCGTAGTGGCCTGTGCGACACAGATGTTTCTTAATTGTCGCGACAATGAATAATCAGCCGATAATACCTGTTCTGAACCGGCTTATCCACAGTTAGATGAGGCTGTTACTAATTCTTTTTACAGCACGATTTTCAAGCAATTAAAGTGCCTTAAAATGATTATTTTTTAAACAAGCCGCACATAAATCAGACTATACAGAGCTTAGGAACAGTTAATATTCAGACTTATAAACACGACAGACAATTAAAAAATAAAGATTTTTTTAAGTTATGAACAGTTTTTT